>NZ_FYDT01000058.1:0-35752 GCF_900187585.1 Pseudomonas sp. Irchel 3E19 | reverse complement strand
GGATTTGCTGGCGGCCAACCAAGCGTTGATGACGGTCTACTTGATGAAAGCTGAACTCAAAACGCTCTGGACGCCAAGTACCGCCTGGGGCTGGAGATCAGCCTGGAAGCAATGGCTGCGCCACGCTGATGAAAGCGCGATACCGGCTCTGATCCTGTTCGCCAAACGGCTCAAGGGTTACTGGCGGGGAATCGTCAGCCGGGTTCGCTGGCCGATGCACACGGGGCAGTTGGAAGGCATAAACAATCGAATAAAGGTTATCAAACGGATGGCATACGGTTACCGGGATAGCGAATTCTTTTTCATGAAAATCAAGAGCGTCTTTCCCGGTAATCCGTGAAGAACCAGAAAAAAGGCGCGCCACCCGATGAGGTGGCGCGCCTTTCTTGTCTGACCGCTGGGACTTAGCTGCCCGCGACGGTCATCCGTTCGATCAATACCGAACCGGTGCGGATGTTGCTGCGCAACTCCAGATCATTCCCCACCGCAACGATCTGCTTGAACATGTCGCGCATGTTGCCGGCGATGGTCACTTCCTGCACCGCGAACTGGATTTCGCCGTTCTCGACCCAGAAACCCGCCGCCCCGCGCGAATAGTCGCCGGTGACCATGTTCAGACCATGGCCCATCAGCTCGGTCACCAACAGCCCACGACCCATACGGCGCAACAAAGCGGCCTGGTCTTCATCGCCATGGGTGACAAACAGGTTGTGTACACCGCCGGCGTTGGCGGTGCTCGGCATGCCTAGTTTGCGCCCGGAATAAGTGCCAAGGATGTACGAGACCAGCTCGCCCTTCTCGACGAACGGTTTGGCGTAAGTCGCCAGACCGTCACCGTCATACGAAGCACTGCCCATGGCACGCATCAAGTGCGGACGCTCGTCGATGGTCAGCCATTCCGGGAACAGCTTCTGCCCCAGCGTGCCTTCCAGGAACGAAGATTTGCGATACAGGCTACCGCCGGAAACAGCTGACAGGAAGCTGCCGAACAAACCGCCTGCCAGCTCTGCGGAAAACAGCACCGGCACTTCGCAAGTCGGCACCGGACGCGCGCCCAGACGGCTCGCCGCCCGTTGTGCAGCGCGTTGACCGATGCTCACCGGATCCGCCAGCAAAGTGCCCTGACGGCTCACGTCATACCAGTAATCGCGCTGCATCTGGCCATCGGCCTCGGCGATCATCACGCAGCTCAGGCTGTGCCGGGTCGACGCGTAGCCGCCAATGAAACCGTGGCTGTTGCCATACACACGGCAGCCCTGGTGGGTACTGAGCGTGGTGCCGTCGGCGTTCTTGATGCGCGCATCGGCGTCGAATGCCGCTGCTTCGCAGAGCAATGCCTTCTCGATGGCCTGCTCCGGTGTGATATCCCATTCGTGGAACAGATCGAAATCCTGCTGATCCTTGGCCATCAGCGCTGCGTCGGCCAAGCCCGAAGCTTCGTCCTCGGACGTGTGCTTGGCGATGGCCAGCGCCGCCGCAACGGTTTCGCGAATCGCATCGGGACCGGTGGCGGACGTGCTGGCCGAGCCTTTGCGCTGACCGACATACAGCGTGATGCCAAAGCCCTGATCACGGTTGAACTCCACCGTTTCGACCTCGCGCTGACGCACCGAAGTCGACAGGCCCTGCTCCAGCGACACCGCGACTTCGCAAGCACTGGCGCCCTGCCGCTTGGCTTCAGCAATGATCTGCTCGACTTGCTCTTGCAGTGCCGGCAATGCCTGCGGGCCGACGCTTTCAACTGCACTCATGCTGTTCTCCACTCAAATTCTGCTTTCGGCTGGGGCCATCGAGCGACCGGGCCGGACAAGCGGCCCCCGACTGGTTATCATGGCGGCGTTTCTTTGCGGACTGCCACCATGGTTGATTCTTACGACGACTCCCTCGATACGGGAGAAAAAAGCAAATCTCAGGTCAAACGCGAGCTGCATGCTCTGGTTGACCTTGGCGAGCGCCTTACAACACTCAAGCCCGACTTGATCGCAAAACTGCCGCTGACCGACGCCATGCGCCGTGCCTTGGCCGATGCGCCCAAACACACCGCGAACATCGCGCGTAAGCGGCACTTGCAGTTCATCGGCAAACTGATGCGCGATCAGGACACTGACGCGATTCTGACGCTGCTCGATCAACTCGATGCCTCGACTCGTCAGTACAACGAGCGTTTCCACAATCTCGAACGCTGGCGTGATCGCCTGATCGCGGGCGACGACGCCGTGCTGGAGAAATTCGTCGTCGAGTACCCGGACGCCGATCGCCAGCAACTGCGTTCCCTGATCCGTCAGGCTCAGCACGAGGTTGCGCAAAACAAACCTCCTGCCTCGAGCCGCAAGATCTTCAAGTACATCCGTGAGCTGGACGAGACTCAACGCGGTCTGCGTTGATACCTCGCCCCTGTAGGGGCTGCCGCAGGCTGCGATCTTTTGATCTTGTTTTAACAATCAAAGTCAAAAGATCGCAGCCTTCGGCAGCTCCTACACGTTTGTTTATGCGCCCGTCCCCCCCACGGTGATCGCATCGATTTTCAGCGTCGGCTGGCCAACACCCACCGGCACCGATTGCCCATCCTTGCCGCACGTGCCCACACCGCTGTCCAGCGCCAGATCGTTACCGACCATCGACACCCGGCTCATCGCCTCGGGACCGTTGCCGATCAACGTTGCGCCTTTGACCGGTGCGGTGATCTTGCCGTCCTCGATCAAATAAGCCTCGCTGGTGGAGAACACGAACTTGCCGCTGGTGATGTCGACCTGACCGCCGCCGAGGTTGGCGCAGTAGATACCTTTCTTCACCGACGCAATGATTTCCGCCGGATCGCTTTCGCCGCCGAGCATGTAGGTGTTGGTCATCCGTGGCATCGGCAGGTGCGCGTATGATTCGCGACGACCGTTGCCGGTGCGGGCCACACCCATCAGGCGCGCGTTGAGCTTGTCCTGCATGTAGCCCTTGAGGACGCCATTTTCGATCAGCGTGGTGCATTCGGTCGGGGTGCCTTCGTCGTCGACGCTTAGCGAGCCGCGACGACCGCTCAGGGTGCCGTCATCGACAATGGTGCAGAGCTTGGACGCGACCATTTCGCCCATACGCCCACTGTAGGCGGAACTGCCCTTGCGGTTGAAGTCGCCTTCCAGACCGTGGCCGACCGCTTCGTGCAGCAGCACGCCAGACCAGCCCGAACCCAATACCACCGGCAAAGTACCGGCCGGCGCTGGAATCGCTTCAAGGTTCACCAGCGCTTGACGCAGTGCTTCACGGGCATACCCCATGGCACGGTCTTCAGCGAGGAAATAACGGTAGTCGGTACGCCCGCCGCCGCCATGGCCGCCGCGCTCGCGACGACCGTTCTGCTCGACGATCACACTGACGTTGAAGCGCACCAGCGGACGCACATCGGCAGCCAGGCCACCGTCGGTGGACGCCACCAGAATCCGCTCCCAGACCCCGGCCATGCTCACACTGACTTGCTGGATACGCGGATCGAGAGCGCGAGTGGCGACGTCGATGCGCTTGAGCAACTCGACTTTCTCGGCACGCGTCAGCACTTCCAGTGGATTGTCCGGCGCATACAACTGGGCGACGTCTTGTGTGGTGAACGCCTGCACCGTACCGTTTTGCCCGGCGCGGGAGATCGAACGGGCCGCGCGCGCCGCAGCGCCGAGGGCTTCAAGAGTGATCGCGTTGCTGTAGGCGAAACCGGTTTTCTCACCGGACTGCGCACGCACGCCGACCCCCTGGTCGAGGTTGAAGCTGCCTTCCTTGACGATGCCGTCTTCCAGCGCCCAGGACTCGGAGATCTGGCCCTGGAAATACAGGTCGGCAGCATCGATGCCCGGGCCGGCCAGATCGCCGAGCACGCCTTGCAGGCTCTCGATGGTCACGCCGCCTGGCGCCAAAAGGTGATCACTGACTGAGGACAACAACTCGCTCATGGTTTAGGCCTTAAATTCATGTTCTGAAGCAGGTCGCTGTGCGCCCTGCGAGAAAAACCGCCGATGACGCGTCACCGGCATTCGCGTCCTGATGGACGCCTGTTCATCGCTATCGCGTTCGGCCAACAACACCGCCTCGCCTTGATCCTGACTGGCCAGCACGCGGCCCCACGGGTCGACAATCGCCGCATGCCCGAAGGTTTCCCGCGGTCCCGGATGGATCCCGCCCTGCGCAGCCGCGAGCACATAACACTGAGTCTCGATGGCCCGCGCGCGTATCAGCACATCCCAATGCGCCGCACCGGTCACCGCGGTGAAGGCTGACGGTGCGGTAATCAACTCGGCACCGGCAGCGCGCAATTCGCTGTACAGCTCCGGGAAGCGCAGGTCGTAACACACGGTCAGACCGACTTTGCCAACCGGTGTATCTGCAACCACCACGCCACCGCCATAAGCATAGTCATCGGATTCGCGGTAACGCCCGCGATTGTCCGCCACGTCCACATCAAACAGGTGCAGCTTGTCATAGCGTGCAACGGTTTCGCCCTGATCATTGACCAGTAGCGAACAAGCATGGGACTTGGCCTCCGGTTGATCGACGGGCGGCAACGGCAACGTGCCGGCCACTATCCATAACTTGAGGTCGCGGGCGGTCTGTTTCAACCACGGCAGGATCGGGCCTTCGCCCATTGCTTCGGCACGGCCGATGTCGGCGATGTCGCGACGGCCCATGGCGGCGAAGTTTTCCGGCAGTACCGCCAGCTTCGCGCCACCGGCCGCGGCCTGCTCAAGCAGGCGTCGGGCCTGGGCCAGATTGGCCAGCACGTCACTCTGGCTGACCATTTGAATCACCGCTAAAGACATGGCCGCTCCTGCATGGGGGATAGGATCATGCTACTCAAAAAGGCTTGTCGAAAGTGATTTTCGGCTCTTTCCACGGGCCTTTTACCGTGTATTTAACACTGGCAAAGCGTGCCACGCGGTCACCGATCAGCTTGTCGATCAGGAACAGGGCACCGCCGACCGCCGGCGCACCGACGATCAGCGCGGCAATTGGCAGGTTGTTGGTCACCGGCAAGGTAACCAGCAATTTGGCATCAACCTGATCGCCGACCAGATCCAGCTTACCGTTCAACTCAATGTTGCTCGACGGCCCGGTGAGGCGAATCGGTTCGCGAGTGTTGTAGACGCCATGGTTGGCCACCAACAGGCCTTTGACCCGGTCGTAACTCAGGCCTTTGCCGAACAGGTCGGAGAAATCCAGACGCAGGCGACGGCCAATCGAGTTGAAGTTGAGCAAACCGAATACGCGCAACGCCTGCGCACCGCCCTCCACTTCAACAAATTGGCCCTTGTTCAGTGACGCATCAAGGGTGCCGGAGAAACGCTTGGTCGCCAGCCACGCCGGTGAGCCCGGCCAGCGGCCGTCGACGTCCATGTGGAACTCTTCGCTGGTCACGCTCGGGGCAAAGCCCCAGCCCTTGAGCACATCGGCGAGGTTCTTGCCGCCAATCCGCCCCTTGTACCAACTGCTGGTGGATCCCGGCGAGCCTTCCCAGCCACCATTGCCCTGCAACAGAATGCCTTTGAGCCCTAGATCCAGGTTGTTCAAGGCGATGCCTTTGGCAGTCGGACGAATCTTCAGCGACCAGCCGCCAACCAGATCCTGCCCCTGGAACAGTTGATTGATGGTGATATCCAGCGCCGGAATTTTCGTCGGATCAACCGATGCCAGTGGATCGGGTGCATTCTCGTCCGCCTGCACCGTCGGATCCGGCGCAGGCAAGCGCACGTATTGCAGATTGACCGCAATCGGCACGCCTTTGGCGTCCGGCAGATTGGCGGTGCCTTTGGCCTGTTGACTATCGAGCGCCAGGTTCCAGGCTGCGGGCTTGCGGTTCAACTGCACGGCCGCCTGATCCAGAGTAGTGCCGAACGCGGTCAGTTTACCCACCTTGAAATCAGCACCGCTGAGCAGTTGCTTGGCATTGCCGCCCGGATCCTGCCCGGCATACTTGTTGGCCAGATCCTGCCACGGTGCGACATCCAGCTCCGACAGCACACCGCGGATCCGCAGACCTTTGCCAGCGGGCAGCACGGCTTCGCCAGCACCGAGGAACAACTCGCCACGACCGTCGGCAAAATTGGTCGGCGGCGCGGCAAACGTGAAGTTCGCCAGTTGGTCGTAATTGACCCAGTAACGTCGCTCTTGCCCTTGCAGCGTCATGCGGAACACCGTGTCACGCCCGACATCCGCCGCCATGCCAAACGGTGCTGGCAGATCCACTGCGACGCCCTTCATGCCGGAACTGACCATCAATTGGCTGTCCGCACCATCAAGATTCAGTTGTAGCTGGTACGCAATCGTCCCGGACACCGGCAACGGCTGGGTGACGCCCAGCCAGTCGGTGAGCTTTTTCACCTCGACCTGTCCCGACGCGGCGACCCGGGTCTTGAGCTTGTTGGCACTGCCGTCGGCGAAGATTTGCGCAGTCACCGGTTTGTCGAACGCCCGCGCGCTGATGTTCTGCCCGCTGAGCCCCTTGGTGCTGTCGAAACGGAAGTCCCCCTTGAGTTGGGTCAGTTCCAGCTTCGGCTCAGCCAGTTTCAGTCGTGCATTGGCGGTCTTGAAGTCGACCAGAATTTTTGGCTGGTCGCCGCCCTTGTCCAACGGAATATCCAGTTTCAACTTGCCTTGCAGATCGCCCGCGCCTTCCCAACCTGCGAAGGTTTCACCGGTGCCGATCGGCGCATCCTGAAGAATCTTCAAGCCATCGCCCAGCCCACCGGCAAACGCGCCATCGAGATACATGTGGGTATGCTGACCGGCAGGCACATGGGGAATATTGACGAAAACGTCGCTGACCTGAGTGTCGAGCAACTTGCCCTTGTTAGCCCAGATCCGCACCCCGCTGTCTTCGATGAACACATCGCCGCTGACCTTGCTCACATGCGGCCAGCCCGGCTGGAAGGCCAGTTCGGCATCGTGCACCTTGAAAAACAGGCTGATGCTGCGATCGGCCTCCCCGGCGTTCTTGCTCAGCGAACCCTGGTACTGGAAGAAGCCCTGATCCACCGCCCCCTTGAGGATTGCGGTGCGTAACCACTCATCGAGGGCTGGACTGAGGACTTCGGGCAAGTACTTGGCGGTGTAGCGACCATCGCCTTCGACCAGACCGACCCGCAGGTCCATGTAGTCTTCCTGGCTGTGGTCGAAGTGCAGGCGGATCAGGAAATCACCGGCAATCTTGCCCTCTTCGCCCAGCACTTTCAGATAGGGCGCAATCAGGGTGAAACCATCTTTATCAAGCTTCCAGGTCAACCGCGCGTTGGCCTGAATGTACTGCCATGGCTTGGCGAAAATCGGATCGAGGTGCAGGACAAAATCCTTGCTGTCCATGCGCAACTCGCCACCGTCGAGATTGCCACTGAGACTGCCGCTGACATTTCGCGCCGCCGGAGCGCCGTGATAGGCATCGAAACCGACGCTGTCGAGGTTCGCGGCAAAACCGAATTTAGTGCCGTCAGTAGCGTTCGGGCGGAAATCCAGCAACACGTTGCGCAGCCCGCCCGTCACTTTCAGGCGCTCGACCACCGTGGCGAAACCTTGCGGCAACGGCCCCAACGCATTGAGTAACGGGGTGATCGGCGTCAGATCGAGACGATCCGCCTGCAAGTGCCAGAGCTCATCGACCTTGTCAGAGGCCCGCGTCTGCTGCACCTGGACGTGCGACTCCCAACGGGTTTCGCCGAAGTTCATCGCCAGCGAATCGAGCGTGACGGTCGCACCTTGGGCGTTATTTTCGTAGTAAGCATTGAGTGCCAGATTGTTGATCTGGATCGGCTTGCGTTCGGCGTAGGCGCCGGTCACTTGCGGCGCGTTCAAACGCAGCGCCGCACTTTGCAAAGTGCCTTGAGCCCAGTTCACCCAGAGCTCGCCGCCGGCCTTGATCTCGGAGAAATTCCATTGCCGGGTCAAGCGCTCCGGCAGCCACTTCGACCAGTCGCTTTGCGGCAGGCTGGCGTAGCCTTCCACTGTGCTGTCCTGCCACTGGCCGGGGCGGATTCGCGTGCGCAAGTTCAACGCAACCGGTTGGCCATCAGGCAAGGTCAGACGGGCATCGAGACGCTGACGGCTGGCACCGGTTTTCAGATTGAGGCCGACGTAGGTGAGGGTCATCGGCGGGTGATCGAGCGGCTGCAAGGTCACCTGACTGTCGAGCACCGACAGTTGCTGAATCATTTGAGAGCGATTGAACAGTTGCTCCGGATCGAACGGTTGATCCTTCTGCAACGGCAAGCCTTCCAGCGCCCAACTGCCGTCCTCGGCTTCCTTGAGGCTGATTTTCAGCCCGTTGAGTTCCAGATGGGCGATACGCACCTGGCGGGCCAACAGGCTGGCCCACAGATCCGGCACCGCACGCACCCGATCAAGACGCAAGGCATTGGCGCCGTCGCCGACCATCACATCATGGGCGAGCAGGATCGGCGCGAACCCGCTCCAGTTACCTTCCAGCTCGCCGATCTGCAACGGCATGCCGAGCGCGGCACTGGCCTTATCTTCGATGTCGGCGCGGTATTCGGCCACTAGCGGCGTCAGTTCACGGCCCAGACTGACGTACAACGCCATCAACACCAGAACCAACGCGCACAGGCCCAGCCCCCAGCGGGTAATAGCGGCCAAAATGCGTGTCAGACGGTCCATGTCAGTTGGCTCCCATGGCAAAAAAACTGCGAAAAGCTGAGGCCAGCCGCGGTGGAAATAAGGTGATGCAGGGGTTCAGAGCAGCACCACGTCATATTGTTCCTGGGAATACATGGTTTCCACCTGGAAGCGTATGGTGCGACCGATAAACCCTTCAAGCTCGGCGACGTTACCGGACTCTTCATCAAGCAGCCGATCGACCACTTTCTGGTTCGCCAGCACGCGATAACCCTCGGCCTGATAGGCCCGGGCCTCACGCAGGATCTCGCGGAAAATCTCGTAACAGATGGTTTCCGCAGTCTTCAGTTTGCCGCGCCCCTGACAGCTGCTGCACGGTTCGCACAGCACTTGCTCAAGGCTTTCGCGGGTGCGTTTGCGGGTCATCTGCACCAGACCCAACTCGGTAATCCCGATGATGTTGGTCTTGGCGTGATCGCGCTCCAGTTGTTTCTCGAGGGTTCGCAGCACTTGACGCTGGTGCTCTTCATCTTCCATGTCGATGAAGTCGATGATGATGATCCCGCCCAGATTGCGCAGGCGCATCTGCCGGGCAATCGCGGTGGCCGCTTCCAGGTTGGTCTTGAAGATGGTTTCTTCGAGATTGCGATGGCCGACGAATGCTCCGGTGTTGACGTCGATGGTGGTCATGGCTTCCGCCGGATCGACCACCAGATAGCCACCGGACTTCAGCGGTACTTTGCGCTCCAGCGCTTTCTGGATTTCGTCTTCAACTCCGTACAGATCGAAAATAGGCCGTTCGCCCGGGTAGTGTTCCAGACGATCAGCGATTTCCGGCATCAGTTCGGCGACGAACTGTGTGGTTTTCTGAAAGGTTTCCCGAGAATCGATGCGGATCTTCTCGATCTTAGGGCTGACCAGATCACGCAATGTGCGCAAGGCCAGACCCAGATCTTCATAGATAACACTCGGCGCACCGATGGTCTTGATTTGTTCGTTGATTTGATCCCACAGGCGTCGCAGGTACCGGATGTCCATGAGGATTTCATCAGCCCCGGCGCCTTCGGCGGCGGTCCGCAGAATAAAACCACCCGCTTCTTTGATGCCTTCTTTGGCCACACAATCGCTGACCACTTGCTTGAGGCGTTCGCGCTCGGCTTCGTCTTCGATTTTCAGGGAAATGCCGACATGGGCCGTGCGCGGCATGTACACCAGATAGCGCGACGGGATCGACAATTGCGTGGTCAATCGCGCGCCTTTGGAGCCGATCGGGTCCTTGGTGACTTGCACCACCAGGCTCTGGCCTTCATGAACCAGCGCGCTGATGCTCTCCACTGCCGGCCCCTCACGCAGGGAAATTTCCGAGGCATGAATGAACGCTGCACGGTCCAGGCCGATATCGACGAACGCCGCTTGCATACCCGGCAGCACCCGGACAATCTTGCCTTTATAAATGTTGCCGACGATCCCGCGTTTTTGCGTGCGCTCGACGTGGACTTCTTGCAGCACACCGTTTTCGACCACCGCCACGCGCGACTCCATCGGCGTGATGTTGATCAGAATCTCTTCACTCATGGCAGGATCTCGTTCAGGCATGTTCACGATAATGGCCGCATCTTGTTCGTACGACGCTCATTGCGCGCTCAGGTTTTGCCAACAGGGTATGCCGAAATCGCTCAGCAGTTGTGCGGTTTCGCACAAAGGTAACCCGACCACCGCCGAATAGCTGCCGTTGAGCCCCGCGACAAACACCGCCCCGAGGCCCTGAATGCCGTAGCCACCGGCCTTGTCCCGGGGCTCGCCACTGGCCCAGTAGGCCTGGGCTTCTTCGCGACTGATCGGCCGGAACCGCACCAGACTGCGCACCACCCGCGACTCGCACCGCTCACTTTCAAGCACTGCGATGGCAGTCAGCACTTCGTGCTCCTTGCCAGACAACATCATCAGCATGGCGCATGCATCGGTGGCGTCCACCGGTTTACCAAGAATTTTGCCGTCGAGTACCACAGCGGTATCGGCCCCAAGTACACAGAATGCCTGCTCGGAAACGACCGCGCGCTGCCCGGCCTCAGCCTTGCCATGTGCAAGGCGTTCGACATAGGCCGCTGGCGATTCTTCGGGTAACGGGGTTTCATCGATGTCCGCGCTGATGGCGGAAAAAGGAACACCGATCTGCGTGAGTAACTCACGTCGACGCGGCGATCCGGAGGCGAGGTAAAGCGGCTTCATCAAAACATCTCCCTGTTCAGTGCCCTGCTTCACCGGATCAATTGATTTTGTAGCGGCGGCGCAATCCACGCAGGGCGAAGCTGACCCAAGGCCAGAGCAAGGCGCTGACCAGTGCCGGCAGCACCAGCGCCAGGGTCGGCTGACGGTTGCCGGTCAAGGCACTGAGCCACAGCTGCACCAGTTGCGCGAGACCGAAGATCACCAGGATCACCAGACACTGCTGCCACATCGGGAACATACGCAGGCGCTGCTGCAATGACAGCACCAGGAACGTGATCAGCGTGAGGATAAGCGCGTTTTGCCCAAACAGATCGCCTTGCAGCACGTCTTCGGCCAGACCCAGGCAAAACGCCGTGACCATACCGACCGTTTGCGGCATGTATAACGCCCAGAACGTCAGCAGCAAGGCCAGCCATAGCGGGCGCAGTATTTCCATGAAAATCGGTAACGGCGAGACACTGAGCAACAGGCCGATAACAAACGTCAGCCAGACCATCCAGCCATTTCGAGAGGCTTTTACACCGACCATTATTCTCGTCCCCCAGTGGTGGCTGGCGCCGTGACCGGCGGCTTGGCGGGTGGCTTGCTGGCTGCTGGCGCAGAGGCCGGAGGCTTTGTCGCTGTCGGTGCAGTGGCAGGCGGTTTGCTCGCGCCAGGTTTGACCGGCGTCGCGGCGGGCGCTGTGGCGGCCGGTACCGGTTCGGCCGTCGGCGTTGCGGCAGGCGCAGGCATGACCAACGGTCTCGAAACGTTGACCGGCTGCATCGGGCCGCCACCATGAGCATCCAGAGCTTCTTGAGCCTGCGCGGCGTCGTTGGCGCGTTCCTCGGCGGTGCGCGAGTCACTGAACACCAGCAACAGGTAACGACTACGGTTCAATGCGGCGGTCGGCACGGCGCGGACGATTGCAAAGGGCTGGCCGGAGTCGTGAATCACTTCCTTGACCGTCGCCACAGGATAGCCGGCTGGAAAACGCTGGCCGAGGCCAGAGCTGACCAGCAGATCGCCTTCCTTGATATCCGCCGTGTCGGCTACGTGACGCAATTCCAGGCGCTCCGGGTTACCGGTACCGCTGGCGATCGCCCGCAGACCGTTACGGTTCACTTGCACAGGAATGCTATGGGTGGAGTCGGTCAGCAGCAGTACACGGGAGGTGTACGGCATCAACTCGACCACTTGCCCCATCAGACCGCGCGCATCAAGCACCGGCTGACCGAGGACCACGCCATCACGCTCACCTTTATTGATGATGATGCGATGCGTGAAGGGATTGGGGTCCATGCCGATCAGCTCGGCCACTTCGACCTTCTCATTGACCAACGCGGAGGAATTGAGCAACTCGCGCAGCCGAACGTTCTGCTCGGTCAGGGCGGCAAGCTTCTGCATGCGCCCCTGCAACAGCAGGTTTTCGGTCTTGAGTTTTTCGTTTTCGGCGACCAGCTCGGTGCGACTGCCGAACTGGCTGGCGATACCGTCCCACAGCCGTCCGGGCAGGTCGGTGATCCAGTAGGCGTCCATCAGCACCAGCGACGCTTGTTTGCGAGCGGGCTTGAGCAGGTCGAAGCGGGCATCGACCACCATCAGCGCGACCGACAGCACGGCCAGCACCAACAGGCGCACGCCCAACGAAGGGCCCTTGGCGAAAAGCGGTTTAATAAGCCGCTCCTCCCAGGCAAATGTTCTGTTTATTCATACGGCATCAAACCGGCCTGGATGAAGACTGACAGAAGATAAACGCCAACAGGCAGCACTGCAAAGTGCTGCCTGTGCGCTCACCCACGTATTGCATTCGGCGAGTTATTCGCTCGAGAGCAGGTCCATGGTGTGCTTATCCATCATTTCCAATGCACGGCCACCGCCGCGAGCAACGCAAGTCAGCGGATCTTCGGCAACGATCACCGGCAGACCGGTTTCCTGTGCCAGCAACTTGTCGAGGTCACGCAGCAGCGCGCCACCACCGGTCAGCACCAGGCCACGCTCGGCGATGTCGGAAGCCAGTTCCGGCGGCGATTGCTCCAGCGCGCTTTTCACGGCCTGAACGATAGTGGCCAGGGACTCTTGCAGAGCTTCCAGCACTTCGTTGGAGTTCAGGGTGAATGCGCGTGGCACGCCTTCGGCCAGGTTGCGACCGCGAACGTCGACTTCGCGAACTTCGCCGCCCGGGTAGGCCGTACCGATTTCCTGCTTGATGCGCTCAGCGGTGGATTCACCGATCAGGCTGCCGTAGTTCCGACGCACGTAGGTGATGATCGCTTCGTCGAAGCGGTCGCCGCCAACGCGCACGGACTCGGCGTAAACCACACCGTTCAGGGAGATCAGCGCGATTTCGGTAGTACCACCACCGATATCGACGACCATCGAACCGCGCGCTTCTTCTACCGGCAGGCCGGCACCGATCGCGGCAGCCATTGGCTCTTCGATCAGGAACACCTCACGGGCACCGGCACCAAGGGCCGATTCGCGGATGGCACGACGCTCAACCTGGGTGGATTTGCATGGAACGCAGATCAGCACACGAGGGCTAGGCTGCAGAAAGCTGTTTTCGTGAACCTTGTTGATAAAGTATTGCAGCATCTTTTCGCAGACGCTGAAGTCGGCAATCACGCCGTCCTTCATCGGACGAATGGCAGCAATATTGCCCGGCGTACGGCCGAGCATGCGCTTGGCCTCGGTGCCGACAGCAACGACACTTTTCTGGTTACCGTGTGTCCGAATGGCCACAACCGATGGCTCATTCAGGACGATACCGCGCTCGCGCACGTAAATAAGGGTGTTGGCAGTGCCCAGGTCAATGGAAAGATCGCTGGAAAACATGCCACGCAGTTTCTTGAACATGGGAAAGGGACCCTAGGCAACGCGTGGGTAAAAAAGTGCGGCAAACTCTAACAACGACAGGGATTTTGGGCAAGGCGCCAATATGTTAAATTGGCCGCTTTTCTGTGCACCAAGCCCCACAATCGCGGCCTTATGACCGTAGAAGTGCGGTAGTGTTCCGACAATCTAACACACGGACGCCGTCCGTTCTGTTTTCCACTGGAGAATCCCGATGGCGCTAGAACGCTCCGACGTGGAAAAAATCGCTCATCTGGCCTGCCTTGGCCTCAATGATGCCGATCTTCCGCACATTACTTCCGCCCTCAACAGCATTCTCGGGCTTGTCGACGAAATGCAGGCTGTTAATACCGACGGTATCGAGCCTCTGGCCCACCCGCTGGAAGCCAGTCAGCGCCTGCGCGCCGACGTTGTGACCGAGACCAATCATCGCGAGGCCTATCAGTCCATCGCACCAGCGGTCGAAAACGGCCTGTATCTGGTTCCGAAAGTCATCGACTAAAGGGAAAGAGCCTGCAATGCATCAAATGACTCTGGCCGAGATCGCCCGCGGTCTCGCCGATAAAAAGTTTTCCTCCGAAGAGCTGACCAAAGTCCTGCTGGCGCGTATTACCCAGCTCGACCCGCAGCTCAACAGTTTCATCAGCCTCACCCAAGAGCTGGCCCTCGAGCAGGCGAAAGCCGCCGACGTGCGCCGGGCCAACGGTGAGAGCGGCGCCCTGCTCGGCGCGCCGATCGCTCACAAAGACCTGTTCTGCACCCAAGGCATCCGCACCAGCTGCGGCTCGAAGATGCTCGACAACTTTAAAGCGCCATACGACGCCACCGTGGTCGCGAAACTGGCTGCTGCCGGTGCCGTGACTCTGGGCAAGACCAACATGGACGAATTCGCCATGGGTTCGGCCAACGAGTCGAGCTGGTACGGTGCCGTAAAAAACCCGTGGAACCTGGAACACGTGCCGGGCGGTTCGTCCGGTGGTTCGGCAGCCGCCGTTGCCGCTCGTCTGTTGCCAGCGGCCACCGCCACTGACACCGGTGGTTCGATCCGTCAGCCCGCCGCGTTCACCAACCTCACCGGCCTGAAACCGACCTACGGTCGTGTTTCGCGCTGGGGCATGATCGCTTACGCCTCCAGCCTCGATCAGGGCGGCCCGTTGGCACGCACTGCCGAAGACTGCGCAATTTTGTTGCAAGGTATGGCCGGCTTCGATCAGAACGACTCCACCAGCATCGACGAACCTGTGCCGGATTACTCGGCGAGCCTCAACGAATCGCTGCAAGGCCTGCGCATCGGTGTGCCGAAGGAATACTTCAGCGCCGGTCTCGACCCGCGCATTGCCGAGCTGATCCAGAACAGCATCAAAGAGCTGCAGAAGCTCGGTGCGGTGATCAAAGAAATCAGCCTGCCGAACATGCAGCACGCGATTCCGGCGTACTACGTAATCGCCCCGGCCGAAGCTTCTTCGAACCTGTCGCGTTTCGACGGCGTGCGTTTCGGCCATCGTTGCGAGCAGCCGAAAGACCTGATCGACTTGTACAAGCGCTCCCGTGGCGAGGGCTTCGGGCCTGAAGTACAGCGCCGGATCATGGTCGGTGCCTACGCACTGTCCGCCGGTTACTACGACGCCTACTACCTGAAGGCGCAGAAGATCCGTCGTCTGGTGAAGAACGATTTCATGGCAGCCTTTAATGAGGTCGACATCATCCTCGGCCCGACCACGCCGAACCCGGCCTGGAAACTCGGCGCGAAGAACAGCGATCCGGTCGCTGCCTATCTGGAAGACGTCTACACCATCACCGCCAACCTCGCGGGCCTGCCGGGCCTGTCGATGCCGGCCGGTTTTGTCGACGGTCTGCCGGTCGGCGTGCAGTTGCTCGCGCCGTATTTCCAGGAAGGACGCCTGTTGAACGTTGCCCACCAGTATCAGTTAAACACTGACTGGCACACCCGCACCCCAACCGGCTTCTGAGGAGACACACATGCAATGGGAAGTCGTGATCGGGCTGGAGATTCACACTCAGCTCACTACCCGGTCGAAAATCTTTTCCGGTAGTTCCACCACCTTCGGTTCCGAGCCGAACACCCAGGCCAGCCTGATCGACCTGGGCATGCCGGGCGTATTGCCGGTGCTGAACCAGGAAGCCGTGCGTATGGCGGTGATGTTCGGTCTGGCGATTGATGCCGAGATCGGTCATCACAACGTGTTCGCCCGTAAAAACTACTTCTACCCGGACCTGCCGAAGGGCTACCAGATCAGCCAGATGGAATTGCCGATCGTTGGCAAAGGCCACCTGGACATCGCGCTGGAAGACGGCACCGTCAAACGTGTCGGCATCACCCGCGCACACCTGGAAGAAGACGCCGGCAAGAGCCTGCACGAAGAATTCAACGGTGCCACCGGCATCGACCTGAACCGTGCTGGCACGCCGCTGCTGGAAATCGTCTCCGAGCCGGACATGCGCAGCGCCAAGGAAGCCGTGGCTTACGTCAAGGCAATCCACGCACTCGTGCGTTATCTGGGCATCTGCGACGGCAACATGGCTGAAGGCTCGCTGCGTTGCGACTGCAACGTGTCGATCCGGCCGAAAGGTCAGGTTGAATTCGGCACGCGCTGCGAGATCAAGAACGTCAACTCGTTCCGTTTCATCGAGAAGGCGATCAACTCCGAGATCCAGCGTCAGATCGAGCTGATCGAAGACGGCGGCAAAGTGATCCAGCAGACCCGTCTGTACGATCCGAACAAGGACGAAACCCGTCCGATGCGCTCCAAAGAGGAAGCCAACGACTACCGTTACTTCCCCGATCCGGACCTGCTGCCGGTGGTCATCGAAGAGTCGTTCCTCGGTGAGGTGCGCGCCACCCTGCCGGAACTGCCACCGCAAAAACGCGAACGCTTCCAGAGCCAGTTTGGTCTGTCAGCCTACGACGCCAACGTGCTGGCCACCAGCCGTGAGCAGGCGGATTACTTCGAGAAAGTCGCAGCCATTGGTGGCGACGCCAAACTGGCAGCGAACTGGGTGATGGTCGAGTTGGGCAGCCTGCTCAACAAGCAAGGTCTGGACATCGACGAGTCGCCGGTTTCCGCTGAACTGTTGGGCGGCATGCTGCAGCGCATCAAGGACAACACCATCTCCGGCAAGATCGCCAAGGTGGTGTTCGAAGCGATGGCCAACGGCGAAGGCAGCGCCGACGAGATCATCGAAAAACGTGGCCTCAAGCAAGTGACCGACAGCGGCGCGATCTCCGCGGTGCTGGACGAAATGCTTGCGGCCAACGCCGAGCAAGTTGAACAGTATCGTGCGGCGGATGAAGCCAAACGCGGCAAGATGTTCGGCTTCTTCGTCGGTCAGGCCATGAAAGCCTCCAAGGGCAAGGCCAACCCGCAGCAAGTGAACGAACTGCTGAAAAGCAAGCTCGAAGGCTGATCACAATGGAGCCAGATCCAAAGCCTGGCTCTATTCCCTGTGGGAGCGAGCCTGCTCGCGAAAGCGTCATGACGTCCAATAGAGATATTGAATGTGACGGCCTCTTCGCGAGCAGGCTCGCTCCCACATTGTTATTTGGGAGCTTTCGAATGAAACGTCTGCTCGGCGCCTGCGCCCTGCTCTCTCTACTGGCCGGTTGCGCCAGCACCGACATCATCGACCCGCACGGTTACGACCAGAGCGGCGTCGCCTCCTATTACGGAGCCAGACACCACGGTAAACGCACCGCCAGTGGCGAAGCGTTCAACCAGCATGCCCTGACCGCTGCCCATCGCCAGTTGCCGTTCGGTACCCGGGTGAAGGTCACCAATCTGAAAAACGACAAATCCTGCGTCGTGCGTATCAATGATCGCGGCCCGCACACCCGTGGCCGCTTGATCGATGTTTCACGCGAAGCGGCCGAACAACTCGGTATGCTCAGCAGCGGTACCGCACGGGTTCGCGTGCAGGCCCTCGACGATTGATGGAGCGCCGACCATTTTCGGACTAACCGATTTACCGCTGATCAGCGTGATCGAACTGCTTGCCGGGCTGTGCCTGCTGATCCTTGGGGCAGAACTGATGGTGCGGGCGGCGGTGCGTCTGGCCGCACGACTGAATGTGCGACCACTGATCATCGGCCTGACCATCGTTGCCCTCGGCAGCAGCGCCCCGCAGATGGCGGTGAGTCTGCAAGCCGCACTGGCCCACAACCCGGACATCGCAGTCGGCAGCGTGGTCGGCAGCAGCATCTTCAACATCCTCGTGACCCTCGGTTTGTCGGCGCTGATCATTCCGCTGCGCGTGTCGCGGCAACTGGTGCGCCTCGACATTCCACTGATGATCGGCGCCTGCCTGCTGGTGTTCGTTCTGGCCTGGAATGAGGAAATCGGTCGTATCGACGGCATCCTGCTACTGGGCGCACTGGCGCTGTACCTGGCTTTGCTGCTGCGCCAGTCACGGCATTCGACACGACCACACTCGGAACACGGCGAAGCAACGCAGACGTCCTGGATCGGCAGTTCGCTGATGATCGTCGTCGGTCTGGCGATGCTGGTGTTCGCCGGGCACCTGCTGCTGAGCGCTGCCGTTGTGGTGGCGACCGATCTCGGGTTTTCCGAGCGGGTCATTGGCCTGACTGTGGTGGCCGTCGGCACTTCCCTGCCGGAACTCGCCACGTCGCTGATCGCAGCCTTGCGCGGGCAACGGGATATCGCCGTGGGTAACGTGATCGGCGCCAACCTGTTCAACCTGCTTGGCGTGCTGGGCATCACCGCACTGATCGCGCCGACACCACTGTCGGTCTCGCCCAATGCGCTGGATTTCGACTTGCCGGTGATGCTCGGCGTCGCCGCGTTGTGCCTGCCGGTGTTCTATTCCGGCTACCGCGTGACCCGTGCCGAAGGTCTGCTGTTGCTCGGTTTGTATCTGGCGTACGGGCTGCACGTGGTGTCGTTCACCACCGGCTTGCCGCTGGCCGGCAAACTCGAGCGGCTGATGCTGTTTTATGTCTTGCCGGCGCTGCTGACGTTTCTGCTGTTCACGTCAGTCATCGCCTGGCGCCGCCAACACCACAAAAAGGATGTGCCATGACCGAATCGAAGAAGTCCGGGGTTGAAGTCCGCCGTGAGGTAATGGGCGATGCGTTTGTTGATCGGGCGCTGGGCAACGCCACCGCGTTCAGCCAGCCGTTGCAGGACTTCGTCAATGAACACGCCTGGGGTGGCGTGTGGAATCGCGAAGGCCTGCCGCTGAAAACCCGCAGCCTGATTACGCTTGCTGCACTGACGGCGTTGAAGTGCCCGCAAGAGTTGAAGGGGCATGTGCGTGGCGCTCTGAACAACGGCTGCACGGTGGATGAGATTCGCGAGGCGCTGCTGCATTGCGCGGTGTATGCCGGTGTGCCGGCGGCGATCGATGCGTTTCGCGCGGCGCAGGAAGTGATCGATACCTACCAGAAGCCTGAGTAATTCAGCGTTTGCGAAATCGCTTTCGCGAGCAGGCTCGCTCCCACATTGGAATGCGTTTCAAATGTGGGAGCGAGCCTGCTCGCGAAGAGGCCCGAAAGAACAACCCAAGCTTCAGGCTAGATCCACCCACCCCACTGCAAAAAGAAGATCCCAACATTGGTGGTGATCGCCGCCATCAACGTGGTCAACACGATAATCGCCGCCGCCAATTCATGATTGCCCTGCGCCGCCCGGGCCATGACGAAACTGGCCGCCGCCGTCGGGCTGCCAAAGTACAGAAACAGAATCCCCAACTCCGCTCCGCGAAAACCGCATAGCCATGCACCGAGCGTCGCCAGCACCGGCAGACCGATCATCTTAACCAGACTGGAGCTGAGCGCCATCTTGCCGCTCTTGCGCAGCGCCGCCAGCGACAAGGTGCCGCCGATACAGATCAGCGCCAGCGGCAAGGTGGTTTGCGCCAGATATTGCCCGGAGGTTTCCAGCCACCCCGGCAGGCCGATCTTGAAATAGGCAAACGGCGCCGCCGCGATCACGCTGATGATCAGCGGATTGCTGAACACGCTTTTGCAGATGCTCCACGGATCAGACTTGATCACCGGGCTGTACACCGCCAGCACGATGGTCGACAGGGTGTTGTAAAACAGGATCACCAGCGCCGCGAGAATCGCCCCGAGAGAAATCCCGTAGTCGCCGTACATGCTCGCGGCCAGTGCCAGGCCGATCACCCCGTTGTTGCCGCGAAACGCGCCTTGGGTGTAGATGCCGCGATCCTCACGCGGGCACTTGAAAATCGCCCAGCCCCAAGCAACGGCGAAGCTCACCAACGTGGCCAAGGAAAAGTAGATCAGCAGCGCCGGTTGCAACGCGGCGTGCAGGTCGGCGTGCAGAATGCCGAGAAACAGCAGCGCCGGCATGGTGACGTTGAACACCAGCGACGAGGCCGTGTGGATGAAGTTGTCGTTGATCCAGTCGATGCGCTTGAGCAGCACACCGAGAAACAGCATGGCAAACACCGGCGCGGTGATGTTCAGGGTTTCGAGGAAGATTGCCAGCATGCCGGGGAGCCTTGGGTGAGCGTCGTCAGGGGGCTAATGATAAGCCACAAGACCTCCGGCGTCTGTGGGATCGCCTTCGCGAGCAGGCTCGCTCCCACATTCGATCGCATTCGCACAGACAGAACGCGATCGAATGTGGGAGCGAGCCTGCTCGCGAAGAACGATAACCCGGCCTCAGGTAATCGGCGCCGGATTAAACAACGTAATGTCGTTATGCAGCTTGTGCTTCTCCGCCCACGTCTGCTGCTTGCCGCTCGCCACGTCCAGGTAGTAGTGGAACAACTCCCAACCCAACTCCTCGATCGTCGCCCGGCCGGTGGCAATCCGCCCGGCGTCGATATCGATCAAGTCAGGCCAGCGCTGCGCCAACTCGGTACGCGTCGAGACTTTCACTACCGGCGCCATCGCAAGCCCATAAGGCGTGCCGCGCCCGGTGGTGAACACGTGCAGGTTCATCCCTGCCGCCAACTGCAACGTGCCGCAGACAAAATCACTCGCTGGCGTCGCACAGAAGATCAAACCTTTCTGCTTGAAGCGCTCGCCCGGGCCCAGCACGCCATTGATCGCGCTGCTGCCGGATTTGACGATCGACCCCAGCGACTTCTCGACGATGTTCGACAACCCGCCCTTCTTGTTGCCCGGCGTAGTGTTGGCGCTGCGATCCGCTTCGCCCTTGGCCAGATAACGGTCGTACCAGTCCATCTCGCGCACCAGTTCCTCGGCGACGGTTTTGGTCTGGGCGCGGGAGGTCAGCAGATAGATCGCATCGCGCACTTCGGTGACCTCGGAAAACATCACCGTCGCCCCCGCCCGCAACAGCAAGTCCGAGGCATAACCCAGCGCCGGGTTGGCGGTGATGCCGGAAAACGCATCGCTACCGCCGCACTGCATGCCGAGGATCAGCTCGGACGCCGGCACGGTTTCCCGGCGGCGCTGATCAAGCTTCTTCAAACGGACTTCGGCCAGTGCCATGATCTGCTCGATCATTTCGGTGAAACCGTGACTGGAATCCTGCAAGCGATACAGCCACGGCTCGCTGAGATCCACCGAAGTATCGTCCTCGTGCATCACCTGGCCGGCCTGCAATTTCTCACAACCCAGACTGATCACCAGTGCCTCGCCACCCAGGTTCGGGTTGCGCGCCAGATTGCGCACCGTGCGAATCGGGATGTAGGCGTCGGTGGCAGTAATCGCCACGCCACAGCCGTAACTGTGGGTCAGCGCCACGACGTCATCGACGTGCGAGTACTTCGGCAGCAGTTCTTCCTTGATGCGTTTCACCGCGTGATCGAGCACGCCGGTCACGCATTGCACGGTGGTGGTGATGCCGAGAATGTTGCGCGTACCGACGGTGCCGTCGGCGTTGCGGTAACCCTCGAAGGTGAAACCTTCCAGTGGCGCCTGGGCGTCCGGCACCTCGGTGGACAGCGGCAAGCTGTCCAGCGGTGGCGCGGTCGGCATGCGCAGTTGATCTTCCTTGACCCAACTGCCCCGGCGGATCGGCTGCAAGGCATAACCGATGATCTGGCCGTAACGAATCACCGGGCCGCCCTCGGGAATATCCTCGAGGGTGACCTTATGGCTCTGCGGCACGAAATCCAGCGTCACCAGGCCATCGGCGAATTCAGTGCCGGCCGGTACGCCTTGGTCGTTGACCACAACCACGACATTGTCCCGCTCGTGCAGGCGGATGTAGCGCGGCGAGTCGGAATGTTCAATCAACTGCATGACGCCGCTCCTCAGGAATGCGCTTGAGACAATTTACCGCTGGCTTCAACACCGCCGTTGGTTGGCGGCTCTTTGAGTACCACACGTTTGATCGGGCCAACGATGACCAAGTAGCTGAACACCGCCACCAGTGCATTGGCACCGACGAACACCAGCGCCCATTTGAACGAACCGGTGGAGCTGATGATGTAGCCAATCACGATCGGCGTGGTGATCGACGCGATGTTGCCGAAGGTGTTGAACAAGCCACCGCTCAGACCGGCGATCTGTTTTGGCGAGGTGTCGGAAACCACTGCCCAGCCGAGAGCGCCAACGCCTTTGCCGAAGAAGGCCAGGGCCATGAAGCCAACGACCATCCACTCAACATCAACATAGTTGCAGGCCACGATGCTGCTGGACACCAGCAGGCCGGCGATGATCGGCGCTTTGCGGGCGAAGGTCAGCGAGTGGCCCTTGCGCAGCAGGTAATCGGAAATCACCCCGCCGAGCACACCTCCGATGAAACCGCAGATCGCCGGCAACGACGCGATGAAACCGGCCTTGAGAATGGTCATGCCACGCTCTTGCACCAGATATACCGGGAACCAGGTCAGGAAGAAGTAAGTGATGCCGTTGATGCAGTACTGACCCAGATACACGCCAAGCATCATGCGATTGGTCAGCAACTGACGGATGTAATCCCACTTCGGACCGTCGGACTTTTTACCCTTCTGATCCATGTCGACCATGCCGCCGTTGTCGGCGATGTGCTTGAACTCGGCGTCGTTGATGCGTGGATGTTCACGCGGGCTGTAAATCACTTTCAGCCAGACCAGCGAGAACACGATGCCGAGGATACCCATGACGATGAACACGTGCTCCCAACCGAAGGAATACACGATCCAGCCCATCAGCGGTGCAAACAACACAGTGGCAAAGTATTGCGCCGAGTTGAAGATCGCCGACGCAGTGCCGCGTTCGGCGGTCGGGAACCAGGCGGCAACAATGCGCGCGTTGCCAGGGAAGGACGGCGCTTCAGCCAGGCCGACCAGAAAGCGCAGCATGAACAGCGCAACAATCGCCGTGGACATGCCGAATTCACCGACAAAGCCTTGCAGCACGGTGAACAGCGACCAGGTGAAAATGCTCAGGGCGTAGACTTTTTTCGAGCCGAAGCGATCGAGCAGCCAGCCACCGGGGATTTGCCCGGCCACGTAGGCCCAACCGAATGCGGAGAAGATGTAGCCGAGGGTGACTGCGTCGATGCCCAGGTCTTTTTGCAGGCTGGAACCGGCGATCGCGATGGTGGCGCGGTCGGCGTAGTTGATCGTGGTCACCAGAAACAGCATGAGCAGGATCAAATAGCGGACGTGAGTCGGCTTTTGAGTCGATTGCATGTAGATGTACTCCCACTGATTATTTTTATGCGCGGGTGAATCTGTTGTGTTTCCCGGTGTTCCGGGTTCCCTGTAGGAGCTGCCGCAGGCTGCGATCTTTTGATCTTCGGCGTCATCCGAGACGCCAGAGAATCAAGATCAAAAGATCGCAGCCTGCGGCAGCTCCTACAGGGGTATTGCGTGGATCAGGAACCGACGTAGGCGGTTTTCACCACCGTGTAGAACTCTTGCGCATAACGTCCTTGCTCACGTGATCCATAGGACGAACCCTTACGGCCACCGAACGGAACGTGGTAATCCACGCCCGCTGTCGGCAGGTTGACCATCACCATCCCGGCCTGGGAATGGCGCTTGAAGTGGTTGGCGTACTTCAGCGACGTGGTGGCGATACCGGCCGACAGACCAAACTCGGTGTCGTTGGCCATCGCCAGCGCGGCGTCGTAATCGGCGACGCGGACGATGTTCGCCACCGGGCCGAAAATCTCTTCGCGGCTGATGCGCATCGACGCGTCACTGTCGGCAAACAGGGTTGGCGCAAGGAAGTAACCTTCGGTGTCGCAGGTCACCAGACCGCCGCCGCTGACCAGACGCGCACCTTCGGACTGGCCGATGTCGATGTACTTCATGTCCTGCTCAAGCTGCGCTTGGGAAACCACCGGGCCGATGTCGGTGCCGGATTTCAGCGCGTGGCCGACCTTGATCGACTTCATGCGTTCGGCCATCGCCTCAACGAACTTGTCGTGAATTCCGGCAGTGACAATCAACCGGCTCGACGCCGTGCAACGCTGACCGGTGGAGTAGAACGCGCTCTGCACCGACAACTCGACCGCTTGCTTGAGGTCGGCGTCGTCGAGAATGATCTGCGGGTTCTTGCCGCCCATTTCCAGCTGGACCTTGGCCTGCCGCGAGACGCAATTGACCGCGATCTGCCGACCCACACCGACGGAACCGGTGAAGCTGATGCCATCGACTTTCGGGCTGTTGACCAGAGCTTCGCCTACCACACGACCGCTGCCCATCACCAGGTTGAACACACCGGCCGGAAAGCCTGCACGGGAGATGATTTCGGCCAGCGCCCAGGCGCAGCCCGGTACCAGATCGGCAGGTTTCAATACCACGCAGTTGCCGTAGGCCAGGGCCGGGGCGATTTTCCACGACGGAATGGCAATCGGGAAATTCCACGGGGTGATCAGACCGACCACACCCAGTGCTTCGCGGGTCACTTCAACGTTGACGCCCGGGCGCACCGACGGCACGTAGTCGCCGGACAGACGCAGGCATTCACCGGCGAAAAACTTGAAGATGTTGCCGGCGCGGGTCACTTCGCCGATGGCTTCGGGCAGGGTCTTGCCCTCTTCCCGCGCCAGCAGGGTGCCGAGCTCTTCGCGACGGGCGAGGATTTCCGTGCCGACTTTATCCAGCGAATCGTGACGGGCCTGAATGCCCGAAGTCGACCACGCCGGGAACGCTGCGCGGGCAGCGTCGATGGCGGCGTTGACTTGCGTCGGATCAGCCTTGGCGTAATCGCCAATGGTGTCGCTCAATTCGGACGGGTTGATGTTGGCCGAGTAATCGGCGCCGGCGACCCATTCACCGTTGATGTAGTTGTCGTAGCGTTTTGCAGTTGTCACAGGGGCAGCCCTCAAATTTCAAAGCCTTCACGCAAAAAACCGCTGATTGCTCAGCGGCCTCGCTTTTTATCGGGTGTTACTGCGCACCTTGCTTGTCGATCAGCGCGGCGAGCATTTCGTACTCTTCGCCAGTCAGATCGGTCAGTGGTGCCCGCACCGGGCCTGCATCATAGCCGGCGATTTTCGCGCCTGCCTTGACGATGCTCACGGCGTAACCGGCCTTACGGTTGCGGATGTCCAGGTACGGCAGGAAGAAGTCGTCGATGATCTTGCCGACGGTGGCGTGATCTTCGCGGGCGATGGCGTGATAGAAGTCCATCGCGGTTTTCGGAATGAAGTTGAACACCGCCGAGGAGTAGACCGGCACGCCCAGCGCCTTGTAGGCAGCGGCGTAGACTTCGGCGGTCGGCAGACCACCCAGGTAGCTGAAGCGATCACCGAGGCGGCGACGGATCGACACCATCAACTCGATATCACCCAGACCGTCCTTATAACCGATCAGGTTCGGGCAACGCTCGGCCAGACGTTCCAGCAGCGGCGCGGTCAGGCGGCAGACATTACGATTGTAGACAACCACACCGATTTTGACCGATTTGCATACCGCTTCAACGTGAGCGGCAACGCCGTCCTGGCTGGCTTCAGTCAGGTAGTGCGGCAGCAGCAACAGGCCTTTGGCGCCCAGACGCTCGGCTTCCTGTGCGTATTCGATGGCCTGGCGGGTCGAACCACCGACACCGGCGAGGATCGGCACGCTGGTTTCGCAGGTGTCGACGGCAGTCTTGATGATTTCCGAGTATTCGCTGGCGGCCAGGGAGAAGAACTCACCGGTGCCACCTGCTGCGAACAATGCCGAAGCGCCATACGGGGCCAGCCATTCCAGCCGTTTGATGTAGCCCGCGCGGTTGAAATCGCCCTGCGCGTTGAAATCGGTCACCGGGAAGGACAGCAGGCCGGCAGAGAGGATGGACTTCAGTTCTTGTGGATTCATTATTCGAACACCCTGGGTAGCAATATTTTTGTGAGTGGATCGTTCAGCGCTCGCTGAAGTTGTAGGTCATCGTACAACTTAAAAGATAACCGTCAACTGCATTTCATCGCTGACGAGCATTTTTTGTCGGACAAGATTCTTTCTTGACGTAGGAAATTTCTCGACTAGTATCCATTTAACTGTATATGCATACAGTTAAATCAGAATCTACCGACGACATATCAAGGAGAAAGAAATGTCCGGTCTACACCCGAAACCTCAGGAAAAACCCCAACCGGTCATCGCCCGTTTCGATGATCTGTTCACTGCAACCGGCATCCCCATCAACCCCGATAATCGGCTGGTGCTGCACATCGCCGACGCTCACAGCGATGTCGAACCGGTCACCGACCTCCCCGGTAACGCCTTGAAAGGCAGACCGCAGGCCCGCTTCGAGGGCGGTGAACACACAGCCATTGGTGATAACACCCTGCTGCGTTTTGTCGAAAATGCCCAGCCGATCCTCGCGAAAAACGTGGCACTGCATCTGCTGAACGGCCTGGCGCTCACCTACGGCCAGATCCTCGCACTGGGCGGTGATTTCTACGGAATACCGGAGCGCCCGGTCAGTGAAGGCGCAACACCGGTGGATCGCCTGCAACGCTTCAACGCGGCCTTCGACTCTCTCGCCGTCCTGCCTGCCGCACGAGCCGAGGCCACGCAGATTCTCGCGGTCATGCAAAAGGAGATCGACGCGGTTAAACAGGCCATCAAAGACGGTAAACAACCGCACGAGGCGTACGACGCACTAGGAGATACGTTGTCGGAAGAGTGGAACAAAATTACCGGCGGCGGCAGTTTCGTCTCGGCCCTGTTCCCGCTCGGGCGTTACCTGAAACTGGCGGCGAACAACGCCGACCATTTCGGCGAATGGGCGAAGCTGGCCTACATCGCCGGACACACCGCGGCCCTGCAAACGGCCATCGCCGCTCGCGCCAACCACGATGAACTGCAACTGGAACGCGCCTACGCGATGAATGCATTCGCCGACCACTTCCTCACCGACCTGTTTTCCTCCGGCCACTTGCGAGTACCGCGCAAGGAACTGGCAGCCGTAGTGACGCCGAGTGATCTAGGCTCGCTGATCACCCGTTTCATGCACGACGAGGACAGCAAATTCGGTCTCAAGGTGCGCAACGGCCATGGCGATCAGTGGCGGGCTTACGGAGACAAGCGCTACTTCGAGGCGAGCGATGCCGACAACCGCTCTCAGGTCAATCAAGCGGTGCAGGCCTCGGCAGATGAGGTGTTCGCCGCGTACGTGAGCGGCACCCTGCCTGCCCCGTCCACGTTCGCCGCGTTGCAGCGCTTGCCGGACCTGACGGCGGTGTTGAATCTGGCGAATAACTTCTCGCCACTGTTCCGCACCGCTGGCAGCAAAGTATTACGGCGCAAGGACGTCAACAACCTCAACGACACCGCGACCGTCGACGACTGGTGGGGCTGGAGTACCTATCTGCTGCTCAAGGACTACCAACCGACCGGCAACGTCAATTAAGGAGAATCACCATGACGATCAAACTGAAACTGGAACTGGCCTCGGGCCAATCGCTGAAAGGCGCGCCGCTGGAGCTATTGGCCAAAGGCCTGCCGATCGCCAGGGCGACAGTGGATGCGCAAGGTTGCGCGACCTTTAATGCCAGCCCCGCCGCCGGCCCCCTCACCGTAAGGGTCGACCGCTCAATCCTTTCCCGTCACTGACACCACCCTCCCCGTGTAGAGCTGCCGCAGGCAGCGCCTACACGGGGTCTTTGAAACAGCTGGAAATGAACAGTTTAAAACCTCTCCCGCGAAAGTCTCTTACCGTGCAAAACCGCCGTGAATGAATCACGGCTCACCTCGCACGGAGCGCGAACCCTCATGAATTTTGCAGCACCCACACTCCCGCCATTTCTGCCTCATTCGCCTGAAAAAGCCATCGTAAACCTCTCGGCACTGAGCGATGACCTGATCGTTCAGGTCCCGGACTCCAGCGATTTTGCGGCGAACTGGAGCGTCTACGCGATTCTTGGCGACGACCCCGAAGAGCCCGAATGGGCAGGTGAAGAAGTAGACACCGGCACCTGGGATGACGCCGAGGATGAAATGGAAAAACTCACGGGCATTGAACTGCAGATTCCGAAAGAAGTACTGAAGGCGTACCTGAACACGGAAATCGAACTGCGCTACAAATTTCAGGATGAATCCAGCATGGAGCCGTGTTCAGCGCCGCTGATGCTGCGTATCGAGGCCTGATTCCTGACGCGCCTGTTGGTCGGGCGCGCCTTTCACAAGACTCGACCGTTCGTCGGGACTGGTATTTCTTACAGGTGCTTTGCTTTCGCGATCCGGATGTTAATCAGGTCGAGCCGATATCAGCTCGTTTTGACAACCAAAAGGATCTTGAACATGACAAATAAAAGCTTCGCGATAACAATGCTGCCCGCCCCTTTGCTCATAGAAGCGAACGATGGTGTTCTCTACGTTCATAACCTGGTTGATCCTGCCCATGGGGAAGTACCAGTGTATCCAGGCGCAGCCAAAGGCGACGCGATTACACTGACAGTGAGTAACTCAGACGGCATCAATGAATGGGAAGGAAAGGAAGTCCTGTCCTCTGCAACTATCGAAAAGCCTATTCTCTTTAAAATCCCGAAAGCGCCGTTTGAAAAAATGCTCGATGCTAAAAAGAGCGCTGTACTGCAGTACTCCGTCAAGCATGCAAATGGCAATCAAGCAGCTTCATTTCAAACGCCAATCGAGCTTAAAAACTAACTGAACGTTCAACCCTGCGCCTGCGCCTCTTCATGGGCCTGGCGCAGTCTTTCACGGCTATTGGTCAGGTGCAGGCGCATCGCGGCTCGCGCTGCATCGCTATCCTGCCGGGCGATCGCCTCGTAGATTTCCTCGTGCTCACGGCTCAGGCGATTCATGTAGTGCTGCTGATCATCATGGGCCAGGCGCGCCGAATTCAGCCGCGTGCGCGGAATGATGCTGGTGCCCAGGTGCGTCATGATGTCGGTGAAATAGCGGTTGCCGGTGGACAAGGCGATTTCCAGGTGGAATGCGAAGTCCGAGGCGACAGCGTCGCTGGCGTGGGCAACGCTGTCGTTCAGCGCATCGAGGGCGGCGCGCATGGTCGCCAGTTGCTCGGGGCTGCGGCGTTGCGCGGCGAGGCCGGCAGACTCCACTTCAAGGCTGATGCGTAACTCGAGAATGGCCAACACGTCACGCAGGGTGACGACGGTGGCCGGGTCGATGCGAAAGCCGCTGGGGCTCGGCGTATCGAGTACGAAAGTGCCGATGCCGTGGCGGGTTTCCACTTGGCCGGCGGCCTGCAAACGGGAAATCGCCTCACGCACCACGGTGCGGCTGACGCCATGGGCTTGCATGATCGCCGACTCAGTGGGCAGTTTGTCGCCGCGCTTGAGCAGGCCATCGCGGATCTGCTCGCTGAGCACCGTGACCAGTTCCTGAGCCAGGCTGCGGCGCTTGCGCGGAAGGCGCGGGGTGTCGATCAGATTTTCCATGGTGTGCATCTTGTCTCGAAAATTCGGCTTGCGGGCATCATAGCTCAAGCGGGTTGTACGATCACCGGTCGACTCACATCGGCCCTGTAGGAGCTGCCGCAGGCTGCGATCTTTTGATCTTGTTTCAGAAAATCAAAGTCAAAAGAGCGCAGCCTGCGGCAGCTCCTACAGGGGATGCGTGTGGGATCACGTGGTCACGGCTTGCTCAACCAAATGGCCGCTGTCGATTCGTACATGCCGTGGATGGAAGCGCTTCAGACTGCTGCGATGGCCGACGCTGACGATGCTCAACCCCGGTATCTGATCAATCAGCGCCTGATACAGCGTCGCTTCGTCTTCCTCATCCATCGCCGACGTGGCTTCGTCCATGTACAGCCATTGTGGTGCGTAGAGCAGCGCGCGGGCAAAGGCCAACCGTTGCTGTTCACCCGGCGACAGCATGCGCTGCCAGTGATTGGCTTCATCCAGCCGTGCCACCAAGTGCGGCAAACGGCAGGTTTGCAGCACTTGCTCGTAGCGTTCAGGCGAATAGGTGTCCGCCGATTGTGGATAACTCAGCGCCTCGCGCAGGGTGCCGATCGGCAGATACGGTTTCTGCGGCAGAAACAGATAACGCGCTGCCGGCAGGCGAATGTTGCCGTGCCCCGCCGGCCACAAATGCCCCATTGCCCGCAACAGCGTCGACTTGCCACTGCCGGATCGGCCGCTGAGCATGACGCGCTCGCCCGGTTCGACGGTCATGTCGGCGTTGGTCAGCAGATGACGACCGTCGGCCAGATCCAGTCCGAGGTTATCCACTTTCAACTCGCTGCCCTGATTCTGCACACCGATGGCCGGGGCACGCTCTTCGTTATCGGTCATGGCCTGACGGAAGCTCAGCAGACGATCACAGGTAGCGCGCCAGGAAGCGAGGCTCTGGTAAGCATTGATGAACCAGCTGAAGCTTTCCTGAACGTTGCCGAATGCCGAGCTGATCTGCATCAGCTCACCGAGCTCGATCTTGCCGGACAGGTAACGCGGCGAAGCCACGATAAACGGAAAGATGATGGCCGCCTGACTGTAACCGGCGGTAAAGAACGTCAGGCGCTTGGACACTTTCATGATGTCCCAGAAGTTGTGCCAGACATTACCGAAGCGGGCGCTCAAGCGGCGATTCTCGTTTGGTTCGCCGTTGTACAACGCGATGCTTTCGGCATTCTCGCGAATTCGCACCATGGAAAAACGCAGGTCGGCTTCGAAACGTTGTTGCTGGTTATTCAGACCGATCAAGCGACGACCGATCAAATGCGTCAGCCAACTGCCCACCACCGCATAAACCAGCACACACCAGAACATGTAGCCGGGAATGGTGACGCCGTACACTTCAATACTGCCCGAAACGCCCCACAGAATGATCGAGAACGACACCAGACTGACGATATTGCGCAGCAGCCCGATGCCCAGCTCGAGGGTGTTGGAGGTGAAGTTATTGAGATCTTCGGAAATCCGCTGATCCGGGTTATCGGTGTAACCGCCCTGTTCCAGGTGGTAGTAATTCTTGTCGGCAAGCCAACGCGAGAAATGCTTTTCAGTGAGCCAGGCACGCCAGCGAATGGTCAGCATCTGCGTCAAGTAGAGCCGATACACCGCACCGACAATGGCCACCGCCGCAATGCCGCAGAAATACAGAATCAAGCGCCAGAACGCCGCTTCATCCTTCTTTTGCAGGGCGTTGTAAAAATCCTTGTACCAGGTGTTGAACCACACCGAGATGCCCACACTGAGCAACGACAGGGCGATCACCGCAATCAATAGCGTCCAGGCCTTGCCCTTCTCTTCGCTGCGCCAATAAGGCGTGATCATCGCCCACACTTTGCGAAAAAACTGCCCGCGCACAGCATCGTTGACCGCGGAATATTCAGCGTTCTGATTCATGGAAAAGGCTCGATATAGAAAAGAACAGACACGCACCGATCATAGATGATCGGTGCGTTTTATCGCGAGGGCTGGCGATAGTCGTTCAGCGCAGGTTCAGCGACGAACCGGGCGCTTCTGCAGTTTGCGCTGCAGCGTGCGGCGGTGCATGCCCAGAGCGCGGGCAGTGGCGGAGATATTGCCTTCGTGCTCGGTGAGCACACGCTGAATGTGTTCCCACTGCAAGCGGTCAACCGACATCGGGTTTTCCGGCACCAGACTGTCGAGGTCGGCGTGCTCGGAGAGCAGCGCGGCCAGCACGTCGTCGGCATCGGCCGGTTTGCACAGGTAGTTGCAGGCACCGCGCTTGATCGCTTCGACCGCAGTGGCAATGCTCGAATAACCGGTGAGGATCACCACGCGCATTTCCGGGTCCAGCTCCAGCAACTTCGGCAGCAGCACCAGGCCGGAGTCGCCGTCCATTTTCAGGTCCAGCGCGGCGTAGTCCGGCAGATCGGCCTGGGCGATGGTCAGGCCCTCTTCGGCGGAACCTGCGGTACTCACGCGAAAGCCGCGGCGGGCCATGGCGCGCGCCATGACTCGGGTAAACGTTGCGTCGTCGTCGACCAGCAGCAAATGCGGCAGTTCTTCGCCTTCGACTTGGATTTCGTCACTCATGTTGGTCTCCTCGGGCGCCATGGGGCAGACGCAGCTCGGTGAGCGTGCCGCCTTCCTCATGACTATAGAGTTTCACTGAGCCGCCGGCGCGTGTCACGCTGGCCTTGCTCAAAAACAGGCCCAGGCCGAAACCTTTGCCCTTGGTGGTAAAAAACGGTTTGCCGATCTGTTCGGCGATGGCCAGCGGCACACCGGCGCCGTGATCGCGAATGCTGATGGTCACGGTTTCCGCGTCCCAATCCAGCGTCACTTTCAGGTTTTCCGGGCAGGCATCGGCGGCATTGTTCAACAGGTTCAACAGCGCCTGAGTCAGATCCGGCGGCGGTGCCATACGCGGTACCGTGCCTTGGCCGAGACGGTGGAAGCGATAACTGGCTTCCGGGCGCATCAAGTGCCAGCGGTTCAGCGCTTCGTCGAGCCAGACCGTGACGTCCTGCATCTCCACCGCCAGACGCCGGTTGGCTTCGGCGGCGCGCACCAGTTGTTGCAAGGTCTCTTTGCACAACTTGACCTGATCCTGCAGCACCTTCAGATCGTCCTGCAGCATCGGATCCGGATGATCCTGCTGCATCTCTTTGAGCAGCACACTCATGGTCGCCAGCGGCGTACCCAGTTCATGGGCGGCACCGGCGGCTTGCGTGGCGACGGCCAGCAATTGCTGGTCACGCAGGCCTTCTTCACGGCGAATCGCGCGCAATTCTTCCTGACGGCGCAACTCTTCAGCCATACGCGCAGCGAAGAACGTGATCACCGCTGCCGCCAGGGCGAAGCTCAGCCACATGCCATAGATCTGCAGATTCTCGCGGGCCACCGGCAGGGTTTCCAGCGGGTAGAACCGTGTCAGCATCACGGTGTACAAGGCCAGCGCGATGCCGGACAGGATCACCGAATAGCGCCATGGCAGCGTCACCGCAGCAATGGTCAGCGGCACCAGATAGTAGGAAACGAAGGGATTGGTCGAACCGCCGGAGAAATACAACAGGGCGCTGTGGATCACCAGATCACAGGCCAGTTGCAGGGCGTATTCGAGCTCGGTCACCGGCCACGAGGTACGCAGGCGCACCGCGGTGAACACGCAAAGCAGTATCGAGCAGCCGAGGGTCATCGCCAGTTGCACCCACGGCAACGGCAACAGCTCCAGCCAATAGGCCAGACCTACGGAACCGGCCTGCGCGGCGAGCACCAGCGTGCGGATGAAAGTCAGCCGCCAGAGGTTCTGGCGAGTGGCGGAAGTCAATTGTACGGGGGCGAGCATGAGCTCTCCTGATGAGCGCTCCAGGCGGATCGCACGGAGTATAACCAAGCCGCGGCCTCCAGAGGCGAAAGTGCGGCAAACGACCACATGGCGAAAATATTTGCGGCGGCTATAAGAGCGCCTTCGCGAGCAGGCTCGCTCCCACAGGGGAACGCATTTCAAAGGTGGGAGCGAGCCTGCTCGCGAAGGGCTGCGCAGCAGCCCCCTGCAACTGTATAGAAGTTGTAACTGGGCGAACCGGATCATAAAAGCTAGAGTCAGATGGTTTCACGCAGGCCCGAACCAACACCTGCGCCCTCATCAAGGAGCCTTCATGCACACATTTCGCCGCAGCGCCGCCCTTCTCGCCCTGACCGTCGGCAGCGTCGCCAGCCTTCCGGCCCTGGCTGCCGATGAGCTGCACTACAACCAGATTGCCCTGCGCGCCGAAGTCAGCCAGGAAGTGGCCCGCGACCTGATGATCGTGACCCTCTACACCGAAGAGCAAAACACCGACCCGGCCAAACTCGCCGCCGACGTCAGCACCACCATGAACAAGGCACTGGCCCAGGCCAAGCAAGTCAAAGACATCACCCTGCGCCAGGGCAGCCGCAACAGCTACCCGATCTACGACACCAAGGGCCAGAAAATCACCGGCTGGCGTGAACGCGCCGAACTGCGCCTGGAAAGCGCCGACTTCGCCGCCCTGTCCAAACTCACCGGCGAATTGCTGGGCGAGCTGAAAATGGGCGGCATGGACTTCGCCATCGCCGACCCGACCCGCAAAGCCAGCGAAGACCAATTGCTCAAAGAAGCCGTCACCGCCTTCAAGGCCCGCGCCCAACTGGCCACCGACGCACTCGGCGGCAAGGGCTACAAAATCGTCAACCTGAACCTCAACAGCAACGGCTACCCACAACAGTACCTGCGCGCCCCGATGATGATGAAAGCTGCCGGCATGGATTCCGCGCCGGTGACACCTGAAGTCGAAGCGGGTACCAGTCAGGTAAGCATGACTGCTGATGGCTCGATTGAAGTGCTGATGCAGTGATGTAATGTGGGTTGAATGACAAACCGGCGATCAGACAATGATCGCCGGTTTTTTTGTGCTTGGGATTTGTGGTGCTTGGGCTGTCGCCATCGCGAGCAGGCTCGCTCCCACAGTTGGAATGCGTACTCCTGCTCGCGAAGAACGATGACGCAGTAGCCCTGGGGATCAGGTTTGCGGATCAACCCGATCCAGCGCCCGGCTCACCGCCAGTTCGGCCAGCATGACGATCTGCTGAATCCCCAGCACCGTATTGCGCTGCGCGCCGCCCAACTCGTTGGCGAAGTTGCTGGCTGCGGCACTGGCCGAGGCCAGTGATTCACAAGCGTGAGCGAGCAGGCTTTCAGTGTCGACGTTGGGGCAAACCATGAACATCGTGCTGGGTTGGCGCGGTTTCTTGGGTTGGGGACAGAGATAGAAATCGAGGGCGCGTTTGATGGCTTCGCGGTTTCGGGCGAGGTCTTCGGCGCGGAGGGCTTGTTCGAGTGGGGTTTCGAGGGGTGGGTCGGGGATCAATTTATCCATAGAGCATTTCCTTACGAATGACGCCATTCATTTCCGATCTCACTCGAGAAACGAGGTGGCAACTATGTACGGAGTGAGATTACCGGTAAGGAAACCAACCCGGCCGAACCGAAGTCCGCCCGTACATAGCCGCCATAAAGAACTGCCGACAGCATGAACTGGCGGCGATTATGGAGCGGCTTTCGCAGGTTTCCAAATTCAATAACCGGGAATCTCACCTCCCGATCGCAGAGTCTTCTGCGACAACCCAAGCCTTGAGAGCGCACGTCCGACGGACAACCTGAAAACCTTGCGGGAAGGTTCTGGTGATTTCACACACCTCTAAACACAGCAAAGTAATCCGGTACCTGTGTGGGCCTCTTCGCGAGCAAGCCCGCTCCCACAGTTTCAACCGAGTACACCTGCCAGACATTGGCCGGCTGTCAGGCCGCCATCGCTGGCAAGCCAGCTCCCACAGAAAGCAAAAGCCAGATCAAAAGATCGTCCGATCGCGGCCCGAGCCTTCGGCAGCTCCTACAGAGGAGACAAGTACACCCCGCACGCGGCGAATGCCGCCCCACTCAACACAATGAGCGTTAGCTCGAGTACCGCTTTTGACGTACCGGCCCCTTCGGCAGGCTTCGTTCCGGGATTCATCCGGGGGTGGGAGCGCAGCGACCGTTTGGCGCAGCCAAACACAGCGAGAGGAGGTGCAGCGAAGCAAACCGTAGGCGATGCTCCCGGATGAATCCCGGAACGAAGGAACACCGAGCCACAGCGAGGTGCCGAACGCCGGGGCAAGACTTTTTGGTTACTTTTGAGGCGTTTGTCAAAAGTGACCCGCCGTAAGGGCCATCCCTTTCAAGGTCTTTTAGTTTTGGCAGCCTTGATTACTCTGTCCGTTGAAACATGCGCATGCACCGCCGTGCCTTGGACCCATGTCTTGGGCTTAGGCACCTTGGGGCCACGGGGGCTTTT
>NZ_FYDT01000056.1:0-39055 GCF_900187585.1 Pseudomonas sp. Irchel 3E19 | reverse complement strand
TGGAAAAACGCTATGAATCAGTTTGCGATTTTGTACGGAGATCGATTCATCAGGTCAAACTGGTGAAATGAAGGCCTGCCTAACGGCAGGCCATTACCAGCCCGCACACAAAAAATCTGACACTCTCGGGCGTTTGCCAAAAGTGACCCGCCGTCAGGGCGGAACCCTAAGCCGCCCAAACAAAAATAACGGATATGTACTCAGTCAGAAGAGCGAACACTACTGCGATACATAAACACCAACGCCAACCCCAAACAAACCATCGCCAAAATCCGACTCGAAGAAAGATCGATCGCCGGATTCCCCAACCAGCCAAAATTATCAATCAACATCCCCATCCCAAGCTGCCCGACAATCACCGCCACCGTCGCCACCGCCGTACCGATCCGAGGCACCGCACCGACCATCACGATCATATACACCACGCCAAACAACGCACCGCTGAGCTGCCATTTCGGCACATCGAGCAAACTCACCGCATGGGCCGGTTCAAAAAACAGAATCAACAACCCGGTAACCAACGCCCCCACGGCAAACGTCAGCAAACTACTGCGCAACACCCCAACGGTTTCCCCCAGACGCCCATTGATCGCCGCCTGAACACTCAACACCGCACCTGCCGCGACCACCACGGCCAACAAAATAATCAGATTCATCATCAACCCCGAGCAATCAAGACAAGTGCAGCAACAATCAACAACAGCGCGAGCCACCGCTCAGCGTTGACCTTCTTGCGCGCCGCGCCGAACCAGCCGAAATGGTCAATCAACACACTCTTGCCCACCTGCCCCGACAGAATCGCGATCATCGTCATGGCGATACCGATATGCGGCGTGGCCAACGTCAGCACCACCACATACATCGGCCCCAAAAAACCGCCGATCAACTGCCAGCGCGGCAATGTGTTCAACGCCGGCCCTTGTTGCGGGCCGCTGAACAACAGCAGCAAAAACAGAATCGCCGAACCCACGCCGAAAATGCTCAAGGTCGCCCACAGATGCCCGACCTGCACCCCCAATGGCCCGAGCAACCCGGCCTCGACCGACAAACCCATGCCCGCCAGAATCACCAGCGGCAGCAACAACAATCGCAACCCCGGCTTGGCCACCGGCGGCGCAACACTTCCCTCATCCAACATCTGCATAACAAAAATCCAGGCTGATAATCGATGGCGCGGATTATCGGCTGGCGCCGCTGTGCGATAAATGGGAGCATCCAGACAACACTTTTGCGCAACTCGCACAGCAGGACGATTCATGCACGGGCTTAATGAACTGGGATTCAAGGCACTCAGGCTGTTTGTGGCGGTGCTCGACCACGGCAGCTTCTCCGAAGTCGCCCGCCGCGAAGGCGTGGCGCCCTCGTCGATTTCCCGGCAGATCCAGTTGATGGAACAAGCCCTGAATCAACAATTGCTCTACCGCCACACCCGCGCGGTCACGCCGACCGAGGCCGGGCGCATGCTTGGCCATCATGCGCGGCTGGTGCTGGTGCAACTGGAAGAAGCCGAACAGGCGTTACAGGAACAGCAAAGCGAACCCACTGGCCTTGTGCGAATCAACGCCCCGGTGGTGTTTGGCCAACGCCATCTGACGCCGTGGCTCGGCCAGTTATGCGCGCGATATCCGAAACTGCAACTGGATATCCAGCAAACCGACCACTACGTCGACCCGTTGCAGGAAGGCGCCGATCTGTTGTTTCGTATCGGCCCGCTGCACGACTCCAGCATGCAGGCGCGAATTCTGGCGCCGCACCGCTTTCAGGTCGCCGCCAGCCCCGCCTACCTCAAACGCCATGGCACACCGCAACAGCCAGAGAATCTGGCGCAGCATCAATGCCTGGCCTACAAAGGCGCGACTGGCCAGCAGCGCTGGTTTTTCCGTCAGGGTCAGGGGGACTGGACGCCCTACTCAGTCAAAGGCCCGATCACCGGCAACCACGCCGACACGTTGACGCAAGCCGCCGAACAGGGTTTGGGGCTGGTGATGTTTCCGTCATGGCTGATTGGCGAAGCGGTACGCGAAGGCACGCTGGTGCCGGTGCTGAGGGAGTATCAGGTGTCGAACAGCCTGGAGCCGCAGCAGATTGCGGTGCTGTGGCCGGGGAGCCGCAGGTTGTCGGTGAAGGTGCGGACGGTGATTGATTTTTTTGTCGAATGCTTCGGCGAGGTGCCCTACTGGGACAGACCGTAGTCGCACACAAATCCAAATGTGGGAGCGAGCCTGCTCGCGAATGCCGTATGTCTGATCTCACAGTGGCGACTGACACACAGCTTTCGCGAGCAGGCTCGCTCCCACAGGGTTTTGCTTCGGACTCCAAATCGCGTCAGATCCGGAACTGCCCAACCAGCTTGCCCAGTCGCTGGCCCAACTCTGCCAGACTTCGCGAAGTCTGCGCCCCCAACTGGGTCTCATCCGCCACGCTGTCCACCGCCACCGCAATCTGATGCACGCTGCGGTTGATCTCTTCGGCCACCGCCGTCTGCTCTTCCGCGGCACTGGCAATCTGCGCGTTCATCGAATTAATCGTCGCGATCAATTCCGCCATCGCATCCAGCGACGCCCCGGCCTGATTGGCCTGCTGCGAGGTGCCGTCGCCCGCCTCACTGGAACGGCGCATCGCTTCCACCGCCGACTGCGTGCCCGCCTGCAAGCGATCGATCATGCCCTGAATTTCCTGAGTGCTGATCTGCGTACGACTGGCCAATGCCCGCACTTCATCGGCCACCACCGCAAAACCGCGCCCGGCCTCGCCGGCGCGCGCGGCTTCAATCGCGGCGTTCAGTGCCAGCAGGTTGGTCTGTTCGGCAATCGAACGAATCACCCCGAGCACGCCGACAATCGAACTCACGTCCTGCTGCAAACTGTCCAGCGACACACCACTGCTGCGGATGTCATCGACCAGCGCATGAATCTGTTTGATGCTGCCGGCGACCACACGCTTGGCGCTCTGCCCTTCTTCATCGGTCTGCTGGGCCGCGACGGCGGCGTTCTGCGCGCTCTTGGCGACTTCCTGGGCGGCGGCGGACATTTCGTTGATCGCCGTGGCGACCTGATCGGTTTCGTGGCGCTGACGCTCCATGGCTTGATCCGAACGCTGGGCCTGATCCGAGACTTGAGTCACCAACCCGGTCAGTTGCGTGGTCATCTCGGTGATCTGCCGCACCAGGCCGTGGATCTTGTCGACGAAACGGTTGAACGAGCCCGCCAGTTCACCGAGTTCATCCTGGCTGGTGATGTTCAGACGACGGGTCAGGTCGCCCTCGCCCGCCGCGATGTCGTCGAGGTTGGCTTTCATCAGGGTCAGTGGACGCAGGATGGTATTGGCCAGCAGCATCCCCGCCGCCGCGATCACCAGCAGCACCACCACCGCCACGCCGACGATGCTGAGGATCACGCCCTGCATACGCTCCTGCACCTGCGCTTCAACCAGCGCGACTTGCGCTTCGATGCCATCGAGGTTAACCGAGGTACCGACCGCCATGTCCCACTTCGCCAGGTATTCGGTGTAGCCGAGTTTCGGTACCAGCACCTGCGCGTTGCCTGGCAGCGGCGAGCTGTATTGCAGATAGTGCGTACCGTCCTTCGCCACTTTGACCAGGCCGAGGTTGACGTAGACGCCGTTCGGGTCGCGGTTGTCCTTGAAGCTTTTGCCCACGCCTTCCGGATCGTTGGCCTTGAACAGGCGCACGGTCTCGGAGTCGTAGCCGAAGAAGTAACCGTCCTTGCCGTAGCGAATGCCCGACAGCAGTTTGATCGCTTGCGCGCGCGCCTCGGCATCACCGGGGGCGGCGGCGTCGTACAGCGGTTTGATCGTGGTCATGGCCACGGCAACGTAACTTTGCAGAGTGGCCTTGGCGTCGCCGAGCAGGCGTTCGCGGGTCTGTTCGACCTCTTTGTGCGCCTGTTCCTGGAGGATAAACAGCGTGGTCAGGCTGATGACCAGCGCAAAGAGCAATACCGGGAGGACGGCAAGGGACAGGACTTTGGCCTTGAGACTCAAACGCATGGGGAGAGCTCACTCTTTTGATTTTATTGGCGTGGTTAAAGGCTTTAACGGCACGTCGGATCAAAAGTTGAGCTGCAGACGCTGCATGCCCCTGTGGGAGCGGGCTTGCTCGCGAAAGCGGTGTATCAGACACAGAATTGCTGACTGAAACGACGCCTTCGCGAGCAAGCCCGCTCCCACAGGGGATTTGGGGGGTTACAGAACCATCGCGGCCACCCAGCCGAACGCCAGCAGCGGCAGGTTGTAATGCAGGAACGTCGGCACCACGGTGTCCCAGATATGGTGATGCTGGCCGTCGATGTTCAATCCGGACGTGGGGCCCAACGTCGAGTCCGAAGCCGGCGAACCGGCATCGCCCAGCGCCCCGGCGGTACCGACGATGCAGACGATGGCGATCGGGCTGAAACCGAGTTGTACGCACAGCGGCACAAAGATTGCCGCCAGAATCGGCACCGTGGAGAAAGACGAACCAATGCCCATGGTCACCAGCAGCCCGACCAGCAACATCAACAGTGCGCCGATGCCCTTGCTGTGGTTGATCCACGACGCCGACGACTCGACGAGGGTCTGCACCTGACCGGTGGCCTTCATCACTTCGGCAAAACCGGAGGCGGCGATCATGATGAAGCCGATCATCGCCATCATCTTCATGCCTTCGGTGAAGAGATCATCCGTCTCGCGCCACTTGACGATGCCCGACACCGAAAAGATCAGGAAGCCGACCAGAGCACCGATAATCATCGAGTCCAGCAGCAGTTGCACGATGAACGCGGCGGCAATCGCCACACCGGCGATCATCAGGCTCAGCGGGTTGTACTGCACCGCCACCTGCTCGACCTGCTCGATTTTGCCCAGATCGTAGACACGCTTCTTGCGGTAACTGATGAAGGCCATTGCCAAGCCGAAGACCATGCCCAGCGCCGGAATCCCCATGGCGTGGGTAACGTTGATGCCACTGATGTCAACGCCGCTGCGGGCAATGTTGGCCAACAGGATTTCATTGAGGAAGATGTTGCCGAAGCCCACCGGCAAAAACATGTACGGGGTAATCAGGCCGAAGGTCATGACGCAGGCGATCAGGCGTCGATCCAGTTGCAGCTTGGTCAGCACATATAAAAGCGGCGGTACCAGCAGCGGAATGAACGCGATATGGATCGGCAGGATGTTCTGTGAGGCAATCGCCACCACCCACAACAGGCCGATCAGCAGCCATTTGACGCTACCACCGCCGGTGCTGTGCTGACGATCGACCATCGCCAGCGCCCTGTCGGCCAACGCGTGGGCCAAGCCGGACTTGGCAATCGCCACAGCGAAAGCGCCGAGCAACGCGTAGGACAACGCCACCGTCGCCCCACCACCCAAGCCGCTGTTGAACGCTTTGAGCGTGGCGTCGATGCCCAGGCCTCCGGTCAGGCCGCCGACCAATGCACCGACGATCAAGGCGATCACCACGTGCACGCGGGACAGGCTGAGGATCAGCATGACGCCGACCGCAGCAATCACTGCATTCATTTCACTACCTCAAAAACACTGCGGTGAACTATTCACCGCCAGACAGAATGAGTCCGCCCACGGAGCACCGGCGGATTTGCAAAGAGGGTCTTATTAAAAGGGCGCGCACTGTGCCGCAGAGTGGCGGCGGTGTCAAAGTGACTGGTCGATTCCGGGTGCGGCAATCAGCCAATGATCGTTCCCACGCTCTGCGTGGTAACGCCGCAAGGGACGCTCCGCGTTCCCATCGAACGCAGAGCGTCCGGGGCTGCATTCCCACGCGGAGCGTAGGAACGATCTACCCCCTGCGCCAATGACTGCGGCAATTGGCCCTATTGTGTTTCCAGCATAAAGAAAGCCGAAACGCGGCCGTTACAGTGCAAAGTCTCAGATATTTATCGAATAAGGATGTTTCCATGTCGCTCAGACAACTTTCCATCCAATGGAAAATCACCCTGCTCGCCGGGCTTTGCCTGGCCGGTATCGTGACCCTGTTGGTAGGTCTTTCGCTGTACCGCATGGAGCACAGTTCTGAACTGGTGAAAGCTTCGAGCATGGAAATGCTCAGCGAATCGGCCAAAGCGCGTATCGAATCCCAGGGCGAGGTGCAGGCGGCGGGCATTCGCCAGCAGTTCATGGACGCCTATCAATATGGCCACGGTTTCTCGCGTCAGGTGCTGTTCCTGCGTGAACAGGCCGAGAAGCGTTTCCTCGACGCCTTCGACCTGCGCGAAGACATGACCCGTCAGGTCAAGTCCGCCCTGCAAGCCAACCCTGACTTGCTCGGTCTGTCGCTGGTGTTTGAAGCCAACGCACTGGACGGCAAGGACGAACTGTTTGCCGGCCAGGCCGAACTGGGCAGCAACGACAAAGGCCGTTTCGCCTTGTACTGGTCGCAACCGACCCCGGGCAAAGTCACCTCGATGGCGTTGCCGGAAAGCGACATGAGCGACACCAGCACCGGCCCCAGCGGTCAGGCCGCCAATGCCTGGTTCACCTGCCCGCGCACCACGCTCAAGCCGTGCGTGATCGAACCGTACTTTTATGTGATCGACGGCCAGAACGTGCTGATGACCAGCATCGTCTTCCCGCTGATGGTCAACGGCAAGGTCATTGCCTCGCTGTCAGTGGACATCAACCTCAACAGCCTGCAAGCCATCAGTCAGGGTGCGAGCAAAAAGCTCTACGACGGCCAGACCGCCGTGAGCATCATCAGCCCGGTCGGCCTGCTCGCCGGTTACAGCCCGGACGCCAGCAAACTGAGCAAACGTCTGGATGCCGTCGACACCACCAGCGGCGCCGAACTGCTGCGCCTGCTCGCCTCCAGCAGCAGCGTCAGCAGCCTGCACAGCAACGGCCAGTTGAAAGTGCTGTCGCCGTTCCAGCCGATTCCTGATGGCCCGTCGTGGGCGGTGTTGCTGGACGTGCCGGAAAAAGTTCTGGTGGCGCGCGCCGAAGCGCTCAAGCAACAACTGGATGCGAGCAACACCTCGGGTACCCTGATCGAGCTGAGCCTCGGCGTGCTGGCTGCACTGATCGGCCTGCTGCTGGTATGGCTGATGGCGCGCAGCGTGACCAAACCGATCCTCGGCGTGGCCAACATGCTGGAAGACATCGCCAGCGGCGAAGGCGACTTGACCCGTCGCCTGGCTTACGACAAGAAGGACGAACTCGGTCAACTGGCCGGCTGGTTCAACAAGTTCCTCGACAAGTTGCAACCGATCATCGCCGAGGTGAAGCGCTCTGTGCAGGACGCACGCGATACTGCCGACCAGTCTTCGGCGATCGCCACCCAGACCAGCGCCGGTATGGAGCAGCAGTACCGTCAGGTTGATCAGGTTGCCACCGCGTCCCACGAAATGAGCGCCACCGCCCAGGACGTCGCCCGCAGCGCCGCCCAGGCTGCCGAAGCCGCCAAGGATGCTGATCGCGCCACCCGTCAGGGCCTGACCGTAATTGATCGCACCACCGCCAGCATCGACACCCTCGCCGCCGACATGAGCGCAGCGATGGTGCAGGTCGAAGGTCTGGCCGCCAACAGCGAGAAAATCGGCGCCGTGCTGGAAACCATCCGCGCCATCGCCGAACAGACCAACCTGCTGGCGCTCAACGCGGCCATCGAAGCGGCGCGGGCCGGTGAAGCCGGACGCGGTTTTGCCGTGGTCGCCGACGAAGTCCGCAACCTCGCCCGACGCACGCAGGAGTCGGTGGAAGAAACCCGTCAGGTGATCGAACAATTGCAAAGCGGTACGCAGGACGTGGTCGGCTCGATGGGCAACAGCCATCGTCAGGCGCAAGGCAGTGTTGAACAGGTTGGCCAAGCGGTGACTGCACTGCACCAGATCGGTGAGGCGGTGACGGTGATCAGCGACATGAACTTGCAGATTGCCAGTGCCGCCGAAGAGCAGAGCGCGGTGGCTGAGGAGATCAACAACAACGTGGCGACGATTCGCGATGTCACGGAGTCGCTGTCCGGGCAGGCCAATGAGTCGGCGCGGGTCAGCCAGTCGCTGAACAGCCTGGCGAATCAGCAGCAGGGTTTGATGGATCAGTTTCGCGTCTAACCCCACGGTTCCTACAGGCAACCGAGATCAAATGTGGGAGCGGGCTTGCTCGCGAAGGCGGTGGGTCAGTCAATCAAGATGTCGACTGAAATACCGCCTTCGCGAGCAAGCCCGCTCCCACAGGGGATTTGTGGTGTTGGGGAGATCAGCGTTTGGGCAACTCGATGACGACCTTCAACCCGCCCCACTCGCTCTCGCCCAGCACCAGCAACCCGCCCCACGTATCGACGATATCGCGCACAATCCCCAATCCCAACCCATGCCCATGGGTCTGCTCATCCAGCCGAGTCCCACGGCTGAACACCTGAGCACGCTGCTCTTCGGGAATCCCCGGGCCGTCATCTTCCACGCTCAGGGCAAAGCCGTCAGTGCGCTCAAGCACACTCAAGCGCACCTCGGCATCCGCCCATTTGCAGGCGTTGTCCAGCAGGTTGCCGAGCAGTTCCAGCAAATCCTCACGATCCCACGGCAGTTGCAGCCCCGGCGGCGCCACGTAGCTCAACGCCAGATGCTCGCCATGGATCATGTTCAGGGTCGCCAACAGCCCCGGCAGTTCCGCGTCGCAATCAAACAGCGCCCCCGGCAGCGCATCGCCGGACAAACGTGCGCGATTCAGCTCACGGTTGAGCCGCTGCTGCACCTGCTCCAGCTGTTCCTTGAGTATCTTGCGCAGTTCGGGATGGCCATCGAGTTTTTCGCTCGATGCCAAGCTCAACAACACCGCCAACGGTGTTTTCAGCGCATGGCCCAGATTGCCCAGCGCATTACGTGAACGCTTGAGGCTGTCTTCGGTGTGCGCGAGCAAATGGTTGATCTGCGCCACCAGCGGCTCCAGCTCCACCGGCACCTGATCATCGAGTTGTGAACGCTGGCCCTGCTGCAACTGGGCGATTTGTTCACGGGCCTTTTCCAGCGGCTTCAAGGCGCGACGTACAGTCAGCCGTTGCAGAAACAGAATCAGCAGCAACCCGGCTAACCCCAGGCCCAGGCCAATCTGGCGCATACGCTGGAAACTCTCGCGCACCGGGGTGTAATCCTGCGCGACGCTGATCGAGATCGACTGGCCCAGGCGCCGATAGTCCGAGCGCAGCACCAGCAACTGCTGACCGTCCGGCCCCAGTTGCAGATTGCTGTGCAGGCCGGGCGTTTCCAGCAATGGCAGGCCCTGATCCCACAACGAGCGCGAGCGCCAGTGGCTCTCGGCAAAGTCGATGCGGAAATAATGCCCGGAAAACGGTCGCTGATAGGCCGGCGACAGGTGTCGCTCATCCAGCTGCAACCCTTGCGGGCCGCGGACCAGCGCCACCAGCAGGCTTTCGCTGTCGTTGCGCAGCCCGGCTTCGAGGTAACGCTGCAAACCCACTTCAAACAACCACAGACTGGTTTGTGCCAGCACCAGGCCAACGACCACCATCACGCTGATCAACCCCAGGCTCAAGCGGCGCTGGATCGACCTCACGAAGCTTGCCCGCCGAACAGGTAACCCTGGCCGCGACGGGTTTCGATCACGCTTTTGCCGAGTTTGCGGCGCAAGTGATTTACATGGACTTCGAGGACGTTGGAGTCGCGCTCGGTTTCACCGTCGTAGAGGTGTTCGGCGAGGTGGCTTTTGGAGAGGATCTGTTCCGGGTGCAGCATGAAATAGCGCAGCAAACGGAATTCCGCCGCCGTCAGCTGAATGTCGGCGCCATCGCGGGTCACGCACTGGCGACCTTCGTCCAGATGCAGGCCGGCAGCCTTGAGCGTGGTCTGATTGGCCTGCCCCTTGGAACGACGCAGCAGCGACTGAACGCGCAGGTGCAGCTCTTCGGGGTGAAACGGTTTGGTCAGGTAATCGTCCGCACCGGCCTTGAGGCCTTCGATGCGCTCGGCCCAGGAATCGCGCGCGGTCAGGATCAGCACCGGGATCGACAAGCCGCCCGCGCGCCACTGCGCCAGCACCTCAAGCCCCGGCACGCCGGGCAGACCGAGGTCGAGGATGATCAGGTCATAGGGCTCGCTGCTGCCCTGATACACCGCGTCGCGGCCGTCCGCCAGCCAATCCACCGCGTAGCCTTGACGTTGCAGGCCGGCGATCAGTTCGTCGGCCAGCGGCACGTGGTCTTCCACCAGAAGCAAACGCATTGATCAATCTTCCTTGTCTTTCACGAGTTCGCCGGTATCGGCTTTCAGGTGCAGCTCACGCGCCACGCCCTCAGCCGTCAGCAACTCGACTTCATAAATGTAGACGTCGTGTTTCTCTTCCAGCTCGACTTCCAGCAGTTTCGACCCGGGATAGCGATCCATGGCCTGCTGCAGCACTTGCTCCAGCGGCAGAATCACCCCGCGCTGACGCAGCTTCAGGGCTTCGTCCTGATCGAGGTCGCGGGCCATCGCCGCCGAGCAGAAAATCACAAGCGCCAACGCGGTACGGCTGGTGGCGCGAACATTAACCTTCATTACGTATCCTGATGATCCTTGAGAACCTGCCCGCTGACCGCGTCTAATTCCAGATCCCACTCCAGGCCTTGCGGATCACGCATTTCGACCTGGTAGATGTACTTGCCGTACTCTTCTTCCAGCTCGGTTTCGGTGATCGTTGAACCTGGGTGTCTGGCCAGTGCCGTGGCATTGAGCTTCTCGAAGGAGACGATAGTACCAGCGTCGCGCAGACGCAGGGCTTCATCAGGCCCCAGATCGCGTGCATGAGCGAGGCTGGCGGTGAGGCCAACGATCGAGGCGAGGGACAGGGCAGTCAGGGTTTTCATGGTGTCTCCGTCATTTTTATGTGTTGCGTACGGTGGGCACCTTAGCGGGATGAACTTAACTGAAACTGAATTGCCATCATTGACCCAGAGCAACACCTCGCTCCCACAAGGATCCAGAGTGGCTCTATAATTGTTCGCTTGCTAACGATCGAGACCGGTATGACAGCCATCCACATCAAATTCCCCGCCCTCACCCTCAAGGCCGGCCCTCGGGCCATGGCGCGCATACGTGCCCAGGGCCTGAACGCTGCCGACGTCGGCACCCTGCCCGGCGCGGCCGGTGGGCCGAAGGCGCTGGGGATTCAGGGGCTGGATCTGGCGCTGTTCGGTGAATGGCTGCCGAGTGCGCCCCGCGAGCGCTCGCTGATCGGCGCCTCGGTCGGTTCCTGGCGCTTCGCCAGCGCCTGCCTGCCGGACGCTGCCGAAGGCATCCGCCGTCTCGGCCAGCTGTATGCCGAGCAGAATTTCAACAAAGGCGTGACCATGGCCGAGATCAGTCAGAGCTCGCAGCGCATGCTCAACGACCTGCTCGACGGGCGTGACGCGAGCATCCTGAGCAACGCCGATTACCGCTTGAACATCATGGTGGTCAAAAGCCAGGGCCGCCTCGCTGACGATCATCGCGGTCGCCTCGGGCTGGCGCTGGGTTCGGTGATTGCCGATAACTTGCGTGGCCGTGCGCGGCTGTCGCGGCACTTTGAACGGCTGATCATCCACGATCCGCGTCTGGCACCACCGGTCAATGCGCTGAACGACTTCCCCTCGCGCTTCGTCGAACTCAACGCCGGCAATTTGCGTCAGGCGCTGTTGGCCTCGGGCTCGATCCCGATGGTCATGGAAGGTGTGCGCGACTTGCCGGGCGCCGGGGCCGGGACGTTCCGCGATGGCGGTTTGCTCGACTACCACCTCGACTTGCCTTACAGCGGCGACGGCATCGTGCTCTATCCGCACTTCACCGACCGGGTGATTCCGGGCTGGTTCGACAAGACCCTGCCATGGCGCCGCGCCTCAGTGGAGCGCCTGCAGGATGTGCTGTTGCTCGCGCCCTCAAAGGAATATCTGGGGCGCCTGCCCTACGGCAAACTGCCTGACCGCAACGACTTCAAACGCTTCATGGGTGATGCGCCGAGCCGGCAGAAATACTGGCACGCGGCAATGGACGAGAGCCGGCGACTGGGCGACGAATTCCTCGAACTGACTGCCAACGGTCGCCTCGCCGAGCGCTTGCTGACCCTTTAGTCAGCACGGCCAAACACAAGCTGATAAACTCGCCGCCTGCCCGAATCGCTGCGGCGAACGCCATCTGAACAGAGCCGAAAACACTGTGGAAATCTTCAAAGAGTTTACCTTCGAATCCGCCCACCGCCTGCCGCACGTCCCGGACGGCCACAAGTGCGGGCGTCTGCACGGTCACTCGTTCAAAGTGGCGCTTCACCTGAGCGGCGACCTCGATCCGCACACTGGCTGGATCCGCGACTTCTCGGAGATCAAGGCGATTTTCAAGCCGCTCTACGAGCGTCTGGATCACAATTACCTGAACGACATTCCCGGCCTGGAAAACCCGACCAGTGAAGTGCTGGCCAAATTCATCTGGAATGAAATGAAGCCACTGCTGCCGGAACTCAGCGCGATCCGCATTCACGAGACCTGCACCAGCGGTTGCATCTATCGCGGCGAATAAACACAAAGGGTCGTGAGCAGCCAATGCCCACGACCCTTTTTCAATCGCTACTGCGCCCTTCCGGGGTCAATCGGCGAGTGACTCGAGAACCTCCTTCAGTTCGATTACACCGTGCGCGTGTGTCTTCAAGGCGCCCAGCAACTGCTCGATACTCACCCTGTGAACCTGGCCCTCGCTACTGATGCTCAAATACATCGGTATGCGCTGCTCATCCAGCGGGTCGTTGTCCCGGACGATCAGGGTATGGGCGCTGTCCGGGTCGATCAGCAACAAATGCCCCAGCGCCTGCGACAACAACAAGCGTTCCCTGTCAGCCATGTCCAGCACCAGTGTGTGTTCGACGGACAACGAACCCTCTGAGGTGTGCCGGCGATCAACCACCAGGCAGTCGAGACGTTGCCATACCTGCTCCGACACATGGCAGCTCTGCGTCGCTGCGCCGAACGCCAGAATCAAGGTATCGATCCCCTCAAGCAGCAATGTCTGCAGGTCACTGACCTCGCTGGCACTTTCCAGCGTGAGCACCTCGCTTTGCCGGGTCGCCTGACTGTCTGTGAGCCGGATCGGGGTCATTGAATCCCGATTGAAGACCACGCCATCCACCGGATCGAACAACAGCGGTTGCGTCGAGTTTTGCACTCCCAGAAACGCCGACCACTGCCCGTCCTGTCGCGCTTGCACCTCAAGCAACTGATCCTGTTCGGCAACATAGTACGTGTAGCTGCTACCGAGGTTTTTAACCGGTAGCACCGCTGCGTGGGCATGGCCTGCCAGCAGATTCTTCAGACGTGCCTGCAGCGACAAACCGCCCTGATCAGCTTGAGCCCAGTAATTTTCCACACTGACAATGCGGGCCGGCTGTTGGTCGGTCAGCGCAAGGTTGACGCCCTCACGGGTACGTCCCAACATCCCTTGCCCGTCAGTGATGACCTCGACAAACGACCACTCGGACCAGACCTTCTGCGCCGCTGGTAGCCGCTGCGGATAGCGCAGCCGCGTGCCGCCGGCGAACGCGTCACGCGCAGACGCCAGCGAACTCAACGGCTGCCGGTAGACTTGCCCGGCCTCGATATCGAACAACCACCCGGCTTCGCCATCCGGGGTCAACCCCAGTAACGCCAGCTCTTTGCCAAGCCCGGCCTCGCTGAGCAGTAACCTGTCATTGCAGCTCCAGACCGCGAGCAAGGCGCTTTCGCTGAAGTCAGACAAGCCGATCACCGGGAAAGGTCGCTTGCCGTGCTCGACAACCAATATTGGCAGCGCGTTGACCCAGTCCGGGTGAAGTTCGAGCCATCGCTTGCCGACACCGATAAACGTCAACACACCGTCCTTATCGATTTCGAACATCTGGCCATTGGTCTTGGTCATGAAGTAGCGCCCCGCCGAGTGAGTGACTTCGGCGACCTCTGTGGCGAGGGTTTCGGCGGGTATGTAGGGAAGCTCTTCGGACCAGGCAAATTCACTCGTCAGCGTCTGGTTATCCATGTCGAAGAACAGCGCGGCGTCATTGTCCTGCGATGCCCACATCAGCATGATTTTTTGCGCAGGTTCGGAGTCATTCGAGTAGAACCGGTCGTCACTCAAGCGTACCCAGCCGGAGAACGCGCTCTGGCCCTGCAAATGCGCGCGCAATCCTACAAATGGCGCGGATGTCCATGTACTCATGGGGACGTTCATGGCAGTCAAATCGCCGAGCTTTTCATCGGGCAGGATGAAGCGGCGCAGCGGCGCTTTCCAGTAATCCACTTCCACCATGTCTTCACGCCACTCATCCAGGAAGGCATTGAGGTGGACGAAGGTGACCGTGTCCTCCGCGATCAGATATTCCAGGGTGAAGCGGTTCTGCTCCTCACTGATCTTTTCCTGCACGACACGCAGTTGGCCGTCAGCGCTCAACTCGCACGCAAGGATCGTCGAGCCCTTGCGCGGACTCAGCAGGCGGTAGGCATGCCGGACGAGGCCGGTGCTGACATCGACGCGCCAGACGGTCGCGTGCTCGGGATGATAGAACCACGCCTGCAGGGTTGAGGCGGCGCCCAGGACGATGCCCTCACGCAAGGCGGCAGGCAGGTTGCGTACATACAACATGCGGTCTGCTGCCACGTCGTAGTAAGCGTTGGTGTATTGCACATCGGACGCATCATTGAACGGGACGAGAAAGTTATGGACAGGCACATAGGCGCTGGCCAGGCGGTTGGCCAGCGCCAGCGCACGCAAGCGTGCGGTAACGCTGCTCAGCTCGGCGATCGGCGATTGCGCGTCGTGCTCGCCATCGACTTTACTCAGCGTGACCGACTGCAACTGCCAGGCTTTTTTCCCGGAGTCGAACTGGAACAGTTCGCCGTCGCTGAGCTGCAGATGGCCGGAGAACCCCGTGACCCGGATGCCATCGATGATCAGCGTATCGCCTTCGAAGCGGACCTGCCGCTCGATTGCCCACGGCGCCTTGATCACCCAACTGACCGCGTTCTTCCACAGATTCAATGACTCGACGCCGACGGGTAGCCACTGCGACAAATGCACGGAAACGATTCCTGGCGTCAGCGTGAGTTGATACAAACCGTTTTCAGCAGCGATGTCGTAACTCAATAACTGCTGCCATTGCTTCGGTAGTTCTGGCACCACCAGATAACGGGCATGGGCGTCCAGTTTCACGCTGATGTGCGTGGGTTTATTGACCGGGAGGAGCTTGTAGAGGATATGCGGGAATGGCGCGGTGGAAAAAAACTGAAAGCGCTGCTCTCCTTTAGCCACCCAGGGAAACTCCAGCAACTCTTTCCAGGCATCCAGTATGTTTGGATACGAAGTCCTTACCCCCCCTTCCAGGCCAACCTCAGGCGCGGGCGCACCTTCGTAAACCGCTTGGTAGTTTCTCAGGCGGTCATAAAGATCATCGTCCGGGGCAAAACCGGAAGAACCCAACTGATACTCGTAACCGTAGTAACAGATCGGCGTGCACGGCAGTACAACGGCATGGATATCCCGTTCGCCTTCGTTACCAAATTCCAGGGTGTCCAGCCGGGACATTGCCTCGCGAATGTTGATGGCCCGATGCAGGTCCTTTGCCTCCCCACTGTAGGTAGGCAGCCCCACCGACGCGAACTCAGTAGCGAAGAACTTCTGACTATCGAACCGGACCCGACGCTCGCGCAAATCAAGTTCGGTAATGACCGCTTCGACGGCGAACTGTAATACCCCGTCCTGACGCTTGCAGCCCTCAGGCCCATAGGCCTCGTGAATATCGAACAGATGCCGACCGACAGCCCGGGCCTTGTCGCTGATTTGCCCCAGATTGCTGGCAATGGCGGTGACCCCGATGCCGATCCCCAATAACGGCACAGACAGAAACGACGCCGCCGCCCCCAGCGTGCCGCCAACGGCCAATGCGGCCACGTCAAGGCCCAGCGCCGCCACATCAAATGCCAATTGAGTGGTGAGCCGCGAGCGTTGTTCGTCATTGTCGGCCACGCTCAGACCGTAAATATCGAAGCCGATATTAGCCAATGAAAAAACAATCCCGGTCGCGGCCCCTCCACGCCCCAGCAAACGCCCCGAGAGTGACGTTGTTTGCCTCGCCAGCGCTTGTTCGCTGGCCGCGACCTGGCGCACCAGATTGATGATCTGCACCGAATCCATCGCAACGCCATAGGCCAGTTGCGCGTAACTCACATAAACCTGAATCTGCAAGGCGACGGTGAGCGCCGGCAGCGACGCGTTTTTCGCCTGATACTCGCGGCTGCGCATCTCTGTCACCAGTGTCTGGATGGCGAAGGCGAAGCTCAGGCGACTGCCACCATCGCTCTCACCCGGACTGCCGCCCTTGCCGGCGACGGCCTCAACCAGACGCTGAATATTTTTCTTGAGCTTGCTGAACCGCGTGTCGCGGGTGGTGACGTTGATGCGCTTCGCTGGGTTGCCGGCGTCCACCATCGTCAGCGTAGAGAGGTTGTCGGCTGCGGTCTGGAGCGTTTCGAGCAGTGGCAGGTATTCAGTGCCCAACGAGTGCTCGCGACGCAGCTGGCCGGTCGCCAGATCAAACTCACGCACCAGGTTGCGCGCATCCAGTTGCACCAGACTGTCACCCATCCGCGCGTTTTCTGAGAGCGAGCGGCCACGTAGCGCGGATTGCGCCTCCCATACATTGACGGACTGCCCCCCCGCAAGCGGTGTGTTCTGCAGCAAACTGCTCACCTGCAGACTCGAGGTGAGTACGTGATCGGCGATGGCCGCCGTATTCAATTCGATGACGTTGAAGCGCAAGTCGGTGGCATCAGCCAGGCCATACAACCTCGCCAGCTCACCGCCGTCCCGCGACAGGTAACCCTCGATGCCTTGTTGCAACAACGAACCCTGAGCGAAGCCATACACCGCAAAGTTCGGTTCGAAGAAGCGGTAAGCCGTGCTGTCAGCGGTCACGACCTTGGTCACCAACAGCGCATGACTGCCGGTATCGAGCAACAAGACACTGGAGTCTGCTTTCGCTTCCAGATCACGCACAATCGCTTGCAGACTCTGCTCACCCAACGGCGCACCTACGTCGCTCATGCGCACGTCGCGCAGTTCATCCAGCGCCAACAGCAGTGCCCGCGAGTCGTTCTCCTGTGGCGCCAGATTGGCATTGGCGATCCTGCCGATGACAGCGCGCTCGGCACTTTCGCCACGGCTTAACGCAGCCGCCATGAGCAGCGCCAACGGGTAACAACGCCGACCGGGATCACCGGCCGTGCGCATCAGCAATGCCTGAGGCAGCTGTCGGGCCGACAGCGCACCGGCCTTGAAGAACTGCTCACGTACCGGGGCAGCGCGCTTGAGGATCTGGGTGCGGTATTCCCATTGCGCCGTGGTGTTGATTTGCGCGATCTGCCGGCCCCATTGGTTCAGGGTCAGCAGGTCGGACAACGCCAGCGCCTTGAGCTCGCGGGCCGTCTGATTGCCCGGTTTGGCGGGCTGTGCGAGCGCCGCCTGAAAGGCTGGCGCCTGACGCTGCTGCAACCATTTTTCCAGCGCGGCATAGCGAGCGAACACGCCGCCATCGGCGGTTGCTCTGGCCAGGTCCCGGGCCGCTTGCCAGGCGTCGGCAAAGCCTGCGACATCCAGGCTTTCGGCGCCGAACAAGCCACCGACCACCACCCGTTGCAAAGGACTTATCTGTTCAATCGGCAGTGAGCCGCGCTCCAGGTGAGTCAAGAGTTCGTTGAGGTTGCTCGAATGCTGTGCGCCGACAGACAGCGGCGCCTCGCTGGCCGCCTGGTTGATGACCTGCTGGCGCTCGTCATACCCCAGATGCACGTTCCTGTCGAAAACCACGTCACCGCTGAGCTTGTCAGCCATGGCGCGAATGAACGGCTCGCCCAAGTCATCGATCAGCCGCTGCAAGATGCTAGTCAGCATGACGGGTTTGCCCTCAACGACAGGCCAGCCGCGCTTGAACGTCAGGATGTTGCCCGACTTGAGCAAGTCTTGCAGATTGGCTTGGTAGCGGGCCTTGAACTTGCCGTCGCGCCAGGCGTTCTGCTCGTTCTTGATCCACTCGGCGTCGGAGACGTCGCGCTGTTTCCAGCCACTGATCAGTTCTTCCTCGGTTTGTGTGTTATAGCCGTTCTTTATGTACTGCAACTCCTTGACTTTCATGGCTTTGAGATTCGTGTATTGAAGTGCCGCGAAAAGCTCCGCCCCCATCAGCACCGCCCCGGGGCCCGTCAACGTGATGGTTCCGTCTGCTCCGGGTACAACGCCGTCATGGTGGTACGTCACAATGGCGGCAATAATGTTTCTCTCAAATTTAGACAGGATCCGCTTTTGCGCTTCCCCCGCAAACGGTAAATCGGTCTCACGCACCTTGTCTGGAGTAATACTGAGAATTTCATCATCCCCCCACGTCAAGCCCTTCTTGTCCAACTCCCGTTCCACGGACTCGATCACGTCGTAGTAATAACGAATCAAATTTAGTGTGGAAAGGGTCATTCCGCCTTCCGGATGCGTAACCATAAAGGCATTCATCAAGCTCGGAGTCTGTCCAACTACATCAGTCGAATAGGGTGAGCCCAGGCCCAATACATCAAGCGAAGTGGTTTGGCCGACCACAGGTGCAAACACTTGATCGGGCCTGGGAGAGCTCTTGGCAAAAACTTCCAGCGCCGCCAGGTTTTCTGCCGGAATATGTCTCAACAAGTCTCGATATTGACTTTTGTCCCGCCCCGGCATCAATTGCTTATTGTAATCGAGCACTAACTGCAAAACACCACTTCGCGCCTCCCTGCTAAGCTTCGAAATATTGACACCGCCCATTTCATCGACCAGTGGCGGCAAGTAATCCAGATCGCTGTAAGTACCGCCCTCCTGATACACAGCTTGCAGACGGACGATATCCGAGGCGGCCGCAAAGTTGCCTCTCAAGGAAATTTCGCGATCGTACGCAGACCACAGGGCGTGCGACTGAAACTCTTCACGGGCGTTGCGCAACCGCACACGGTCATCGGCCATGTCCAGATGACTTTGCAGATACCGGGTTCTTGCGGCCTGGAGTTGCGCACGGTCTTGACCATACGCCTGAACCAGCAACTCGATCCGCGCCTCATCAGGGGCGAGCCCGCGCAACTGCGCTTGCTGGATGAATTCGAACGCCTGCCGCCGCAAAACCGCCAGGCGCTTCTCATACAACCGGATGAGCGCTGCTCTGGAGACCGTTTGATCCCCACCTGCCAGCATGGCATCGGCCTTTGCCGCCTGGATGATGGTGCGGCTGACGTCAAAAGCCATTAACGCTTGCGGGTCGTACCAGATGCTGAAGGTAAGGTGCTTGGGTGTCCGAGCTTTCCAGATGTTGAAGTAATCACGTTGGTTGGCGCCGAACATGGCGCCCCCCACCCAGACAAAGTGCATGTGCCCAGGCACTTCCTTTGCGGTAATCGATACCGTGTTCTGCAAACGCTGATGGTACTTCTCGACTTTTTCAAAAAGGTTGCCAAAAACAACGCTGGCCTGATCACGCCCCAATGTCTGCAGCGTTTCCTTCAACAGGCTGACGGCCTGGAGCATGCCTTGCGAAGTTTCCTGCGAAAGTGCGCCTTCGTGATACCTGAGTGCTGCCTCGTAGTGCTCGGACCCCTTAAATGCAGCCAGAGCCGTCTCAAGTTCCAAGGGGCGAACAAGTTCCCGCCATTCCAGACTTTCAGACAACGCAATGAATTCTTCAGACATCCGCAAATTCCCCAAGAGCAATAATTTTAAAAAAAACAATCAAGACACGCCCAGACTTCACAAACAATCAAATCAGCCACTTCTCGACAAACAGAGTTAAAACAAACTAACCGATCCTTTTGCAAAAACCAAAAGCAACCCACCACAAACAATTACCGAAATAATCAATAACTTTTAGACAAACAAACTTACTTCGATAACTTCGAACAACAAGAACGCGACGCGACAGATTGCTCTCAATGGCAAGGGTCGAAATAGCGATGACGAGTTGGCGCTCTGCCGCGCGTCCCTGACCCGACACCATTACTCGCTGTAGGAACTGCGATTTCTTGATTTATAAAAACACGAACAAAAGATCGCAGCCTTCGGCAGCTCCTTGATAGGGCCTGGGTTTCGAAAGGTGCACCGGTTTCGCGCCGAGATTCGCTGTTTCATCTATATATACCGGCAATTATCTGCTTGGCACGACCACTGCAACCCTCTTCCGCGTCTTCCCCTTTTCAGCAAGGAACGCCCCATGACGCAGCACGATCCCGGCAACGATTACCCCCTCAGCGAAGTCCCGATGCATGCACGCAAAGGCTTGGCGTCCACCGCCATGGTGCTGCTCGGTTTCACGTTCTTCACCGCGACCATGTTCGCCGGCGGCAAGCTCGGTGTGGCGTTCGGTTTTGCCGAGATGATGGCGGTGATCATCGTCGGCAACCTGCTGCTTGGCCTGTATGCGGCAGGCCTCGGTTACATCGCTTTCAAGAGCGGTCTTAATTCAGTGTTGATGGGCCGTTTCTGTTTCGGTGAAGTCGGCAGCAAACTCAGCGACCTGATCCTCGGTTTCACCCAGATCGGCTGGTATGCCTGGGGCACCGCAACCGCCGCGGTGGTGCTCGGCAAATACTTCGAGTTGAGTGACGGCACCGTGCTCGGGCTGATGGTGCTGTTCGGCCTGGTGTTCTGCGCCACGGCGTATGTCGGTTATCGCGGGCTGGAGATTCTCTCGTACATCGCGGTACCGGCGATGATGTTGCTGTTGATGCTGTCGATGTGGGTGGCGACGGTGAAGGTTGGCGGTTTCGAGGGATTGCTCAGCGTGGTGCCAAGTGGCTTGCTGGACTGGTCGACCGCGATCACCCTGGTGTTCGGCACTTTCGTCAGCGGCGCGACCCAGGCGACCAACTGGACGCGCTTCTCGCGCTCGGCAAAAGTCGCAGTGCTGGCCAGCCTGATCGGCTTCTTCATCGGCAATGGTCTGATGGTGCTGATCGGTGCCTACGGCGCCATCGTCTATCAACAGCCAGACGTGGTTGAAGTGCTGCTGTTGCAAGGTTTCGCCATGGCCGCGATGGCGATGCTGTTGCTCAATATCTGGAGCACCCAGGACAACACCATCTACAACTTCGCCGTCGCCGGCTGCAACCTGTTGCGCACCCGCCGACGCAAAACCGTGACCCTGGCCGGAGCGGTGATCGGCACCCTTCTCGCCTTGCTGGGCATGTACGACATGCTGGTGCCGTATCTGATTCTGCTCGGCACGGTGATTCCGCCAATTGGCGGAGTGATCATGGCCGACTTCTTCTACCGCTGGCGCGGGCATTATCCGCGGCTGGCCGACGCACGGCTGCCGGCGTTCAACTGGCCGGGGCTTGGGGCCTACGGGGTCGGCACCGTCGCCGCTTTCAGTTCGCCGTGGGTCGCGCCGCTGGTAGGGATTGCCGCTGCCGCGCTAACGTATGTCATCGTCACCGGCCTGCTCGGCGCCCGCCGCGCCAGCGCGCCACTACAAGACCTATAAGAAGGATTTGCCTGATGCACATCATCAACGCCCGTTTGCGCAACCAGGAAGGTTTGCACGAATTGCACCTCGAAGACGGGCTGATCCGCAGCATCGCCCGCCAGACCGAAGCGCCGTCCCTCGGTCCCAATGACCTCGACGCCGGCGGCAATCTGGTGGTGCCGCCCTTCGTCGAGCCGCACATTCACCTCGACGCCACCCTCACCGCCGGCGAGCCGCGCTGGAACATGAGCGGCACGCTGTTCGAAGGCATCGAATGCTGGGGCGAACGCAAGGTCACCATCACCGAAGAAGACACCAAGACCCGCGCCAAGAAAACCATTCAGGCGCTAGCCGCCCACGGCATCCAGCACGTGCGCACTCACGTCGACGTCACCGACCCGCAACTCACCGCGCTCAAAGCCATGCTCGAAGTGCGCGAAGAGAGCCGACACCTGATTGACCTGCAAATCGTCGCCTTCCCGCAGGAAGGCATCGAGTCGTTCCGCAACGGCCGTGAGTTGATGGAGGAGGCGATCCGCATGGGCGCGGACGTGGTCGGCGGCATTCCGCATTTCGAGTACACCCGCGATCAGGGCGTCAGTTCGGTGAAGTTTCTGATGGACCTGGCCGAGCGCACTGGCTGCCTGGTGGATGTGCATTGCGACGAAACCGATGACCCGCACTCACGCTTCCTCGAAGTACTCGCCGAAGAGGCGCGCAGCCGTGACATGGGCGCCCTCGTCACCGCCAGCCACACCACAGCGATGGGTTCTTACGACAACGCCTACTGCGCGAAACTGTTCCGCCTGCTTGGCCATTCCGGGATCAGTTTTGTCTCCTGCCCGACCGAAAGCATCCACCTGCAAGGACGCTTCGACAACTTCCCGAAACGCCGTGGCGTGACGCGGGTGAACGAGCTGCTCGAAGCTGGAATGAACGTGTGTTTCGGCCAGGATTCGATCGTCGACCCGTGGTATCCGCTAGGCAACGGCAACATCCTGCGCGTACTTGAAGCCGGGCTGCACATCTGCCACATGCTCGGTTACCGCAACCTGCAAAGTGCGCTGGATCTGGTGACGGACAACAGCGCCAAAGCCATGAACCTGGGCGAGCGCTACGGGCTGGAACAGGGACGGCCGGCGAACCTGCTGATTCTGTCGGCGGACAGCGATTACGAGGTTATTCGCAGCCAGGGTCTGCCGTTGTATTCGATTCGTGGGGGTAAGGTGTTGATGAAGCGGCAGATGCCGGTGGTGGAGTTCGTCTAAAGTACAGGAGTCGGCGTCGCAACGGCGCCGATTAACTCCACTTCGATGGGCGCTTTTTCATGCTGAATTCCCTGCGTAGTTGATCAGCCACCATCCTCATTTGCTTGAGGACTCACCATGCAACACACCCCTCTCTCTAATCCTATGGCCACGCTGTATACCGAAGGCCGCCACACCTTTGTCGAGTTGGTTCCTGACGGCGGAGCGCGCCTCGACGCCTTGTTTCATAGCGTCCCCGCACTGGGAGAACTGGCCGTCGGCGTTGTGTACGGCCATTTGCATGCGCGCCCCGGCCTCGACCCGCGCCTGCGGGAAGCGGTGTCGTTCGCCGCGATCGTGGCCTCAGGCATGGTCGAAATTCCGTTGAGCGTCCATCTCAAGACGGGGCTGGCCTCGGGACTGGCGCCCGGTGAAATGACCGAAGTGCTCTTGCAGGCAGCGGCATTCGCTGGGTTTCCCCGGGCGGTGAGCGCGGCCGAGCAACTCAATCGTCTGTTCGACGAGGCTGGCCTGACATCACCTCCTCCCCCGACGCCGCGTGAAATTGCTTTGACGTTCTGTGAGCAAGTGCGCCAAGGGCATGCGCCGATACCTGTCAGTGCGGCGGTGAAACGCCAGTTGAAGCATGCCCGGAGCTTGACGCTGCTGGCGACTTCGGCGCACTCGGTCATCGTTGAGTGCTTTGAACAACAGCCCACCCCGCAGGCATTGCTGCGACTGGTTGTACAGGGTGACCAAGTGGCGAGCGTGACGTTGTTCAACGCCCACTGAGCGTATTGCGCCATGTAGCTTGCGAAGGCTGCGATCTTGATCGTTCCCACAGGTTTGTGTAGCGGGCACTTCAATTGTGAACGCCGGCAAACCCTGTGGGAGCGTGGCTTGCCCGCGATAGCGGTTGTGAATTCAACGCATGAGGCGGGCTGTGCCGAACAAGCTGACGCGCACCCGTTCATCCTCCGACTCTTCGAGCAAAATCGGCGCGGTGCCACCGGGCATGACCACCTGCACTTCTCCCGCCTCAACCCAACCCACGCGCCACGCCGCAGTTGCCACTGCACTGGCGCTGGTACCGGACGATGCGGTCGGCCCTTCACCGCGCTCGAACACCCGCGCGACGATTCGCTGCTCCGACTCACGCACGGCCCATTGCAAGTTGACGCCTGCCGGACAAGGTTCTCCCGCGCCGGTCGGCATGGCGTAGGCAATACGGGTCAAGCCTTGGGCCAGTGGCGCTTCGCGCATCTGCTCGTTACTCGGTAACCCGGCAACGTCTGTCAGCAACGTCACGCAATGCGGATTGCCGATGCGCACGAATTGGCTATGGCCCCATGTGCAGTCAAGTTGTGCCAAGGGTTGGACATGGCTCACTTCACGACCATTGAATCCACTGTTCTGAACATTCTGCGCACCGACCGCTTCGGACCCGAATGCGGGTTGGCCGAGGTCGAGCCAGAAACCCTTTACACCCTCGACTTCAGCAGACTTCACCGAAGTCTCCACCGGCTCACCCTTGTCGTGATGAACGCGTAGCAGCGCCCCCTCCTCCGGCAGTAAGCCTTGCTCGGTCAGCGCCTGAGAAAAAATCGTCAAGCCGTTGCCACTGCGCTCGGCGAATGTGCCGTCGGTGTTGACGATCAACACATCGAACGGTGGCGAGTTCTGGAACGGGCCGATCAGCAGACCGTCGCTGCGGTGGGACTTGCTGTTCGCCGGACGTTGGCCTTCTGGCCAATCGCAGCAGAACTTGATCGCCGCCTCACTCCACGACTGACGCGCCGCGGCACATTCGATGGCGCTTGCAGGCAAATCAATACCCGCCGCTTGCAATGCAGCAGGTGAGATTACGCCGTAGATATTGCCTCGGGCATCATAGAACTGCGTCATCACTTTCTATCCCGGCTGCCAAAGAAGTCCACTGTAAACCGCAACCCACTGGAGGCGTGAGCCTGCTCGCGATAGCGCCGGGTCAGAAAAAATGTCGTCTGATCCACCGCTATCGCGAGCAGGCTCACGCCTACAGGTTAGGATGTCGGCTGCACGTCCCCGGAACACTCGCGATCGAACCTCGACGCGTACTCACTGTCCTTCGGGGACGCGACGTTTTTTGCCAAGGATCGATATGACCAGCCTCAACCCCCAAGACACTTTCGTCCCCGGACGCCTGCAACAGATGTCCACGCGCATCGCTTTCTTCATCGCCGGGCTCGGCATTGCCGCGTGGGCGCCACTGGTGCCGTACGCCAAGGCACGGGCCGGGCTTGATGAGGGCACGCTGGGGCTGTTGCTCTTGTGTCTGGGGGTGGGTTCGATATTGGCGATGCCGATGGCGGGGATGCTCGCCACGCGATTCGGCTGCCGCCGAGTGGCAACTGGCGGCACGCTGTTGATCTGCGCAGCATTGCCATTGCTGGCGACGGTATCGTCGATCCCGGCGCTGATCGCCACGCTGTTCATGTTCGGCGCCGGCCTCGGCACCGTGGATTCGACGGTGAACCTGCAAGCGGTGATCGTCGAGCGCGCCAGCGGCAAGAACATGATGTCGGGTTTTCACGGCCTGTTCAGCCTTGGCGGCATCGTCGGCGCGGCGGGCGTGAGCGCCCTGCTTGGCCTCGGCCTGTCACCGTTGGGCGCGATGCTGGTGGTGGTGGCGGTGTTGATCGCTGCATTGTTCAAGTGCGTGCCGCACATGTTGCCCTACGGCAGCGAAAGCTCCGGGCCTGCATTCGCCATTCCCCACGGCATCGTGCTGTTTATTGGTGGGATGTGTTTCATCGTGTTCCTTACCGAAGGCGCGGCGCTGGACTGGAGCGCGGTGTTCCTCGCGCAGGAGCGCGGGATCGACACGGCGTATGCGGGATTAGGTTACGCGGCGTTTGCCCTGACCATGACCGCCGGACGCTTGATGGGTGACCGGATTGTGCGGGTTGTCGGTGCGACGCGGATCATTTTGTTTGGCGGTTTGTTGGCCGCCGCCGGACTGTTTCTGGCGACGTTTGCGCCGAGCTGGGAAGCGGCGCTGGTCGGGTATGCACTGGTCGGCGCTGGTTGTTCGAACATTGTGCCGGTGCTGTATACGGCGGTGGGCAAGCAGACGGTGATGCCGGAAAGCATCGCGGTGCCGGCGATTACTACGTTGGGTTATGCGGGGATTCTGGCGGGGCCGGCGGTGATTGGTTTTGTTGCCCATGCCAGCAGTTTGAGTTTTGCCTTTGGGTTGATGGCGGTGCTGCTGGTGGCGGTGGCTATTGGGGGCAAGGTGTTGAAGGTCTGAACCGAGTGCACCTGCCGGATTGTTTTTTTGGGGGTGGGATTGGGGGCATATCCGTTGCTGCGGGTGTTGCTGATTAGGGTTCCGCCCTGACGGCGGGTCACCTTTTCCAGACGCCGAAAAGGTAACCCAAAAGGCTTTACCCGGACGTACGGCACTTCGCTTAGGCTCAGTGTTCCCTCGCTACGGTGTCCATCCGGGGGCATCGCCTACGGTTTGCTTCGCTGCACCTCCTCTCGATGTATGCGGCTTCGCCGCACGGCGCTGCGCGCCTAACCCCCGGATGAACACCTACGCTCGGCCTGCCGATGGGCCTGGAGATCAAAAGCAACGTCAAAAGCCTTCGCGACGCGAAGCAAGATCAAAAGATCGTCCGATCGAGGCCCGAGCCTTCGGCAGCGCCTACATGGAGTTGAGTACATCTGTCAGATATGGGTCGACTGGCAGGCCGCCTTCGCGAGCAGGCTCGCTCCCACAATGGGATCGAGTACACCCGCCACAGATTGGTCGGCTGTCAGGCCGCCATCGCTGGCAAGCCAGCTCCCACAATGGATCGAGTACACCCGCCACAGATTGGTCGACTGTCAGGCCGCCATCGCTGGCAAGCCAGCTCCCACAAGGGTTGAGTACACCCGCCAGAGCCTGGTCGGCTGGCAGGCCGCCATCGCTGGCAAGCCAGCTCCCACAGTGGGGTTGAGTACACCCGCCAGAACCTGGTCGGCTGTCAGGCCGCCATCGCCAGCAGGCTGGCTCCTACAGTTTTGATTTGCGAACACCCCATGCGGCGAAGTCCGCCCCACTCAACACAATGAGCGCAAGCTCGAGTACCGCTCTTGATCTTGATCTCGGAGCCCGTCGGCAGGCTGAGTGGAGGGATTGATCCGGGGGTGGGAGCGCAGCGACCGTTTGGCGCAGCCAAACACAGCGAGAGGAGGTGCAGCGAAGCAAACCGTAGGCGCTGCGCCCGGATCGATTCCGGAGCGAAGGGACCCCGAGCCTCAGCGAGCGGGCCGCACGTAGGAGCAAAGCCTTTTTGGTTACTTTTTCGGCGTCTGGAAAAAGTGACCCGCCGTCAGGGCGGAACCCTAAGCAGCCATCACCGCAGCAACGGATATTCACCCAATCAACCAACCAATCAAAACCCCACACTCGCCTGCACAAAAAACGTCCGAGGCGCCCCCACATACATCCCCGAATTGTTATCGCTCGAACGCGTGAAGTACTGCTTGTCAAAAACGTTCTTCACCCCCGCCCCCAGCTTCAAATTCGAAACCTGCGGCCCAAAGTCATACCCCCCACGCACGTTCCAGGTCACATAACCCGGAATATCACCGTACTGCCCATCCGCCGTACCGTCAGTGATGTAGTTGCCGTTAAAGCTGCCATCAGCATTCACACCAGTACCCGGCGAGCGCTGCTTGGACTGGGCAAACCCGTCGATATTGTAAGTCCAGCGATTAACCTCATAGCGCAAACCAACCGTCGCCACCTGACGCGAGTAAAACGGCAGATCACGCCCCTTGAACCCCGGAATCTCACCTTCATACGTCGCACGGGTATAGGTAAAACCGGCATTCGCAGTCAGGCCATCAAGACGCGGATCCAGCGCCACCATGTCGTAATGCACCGACGCTTCAAGCCCCTGGTGCTTGGTCGCGCCAAGATTGGTCCAGCCCACGTCATTGCTGATGTATTGCAGTTCGTCATCGAAGTCGATGTAGAACAGCGTCACCTCCCCGCCCCACACGTCATCGTTATAACGCGTACCGATCTCGTAAGTCTTGGCCTTCTCCGGCTCCAGACCATTCGCCGTCTGGTCACCCGAACCACCCTGCCCCAGTTGAAAATACTGCAGGCTGCCGAACGAGGTTTCGTAGTTGGCGAACAGTTTCCACGCATCCGACAAGTGATACATCACGCTCAGCGCCGGCAACGGCTCATTGCTTTCAATGCTGCGATTTTTCTCCGGCACGCGTCTGCCGGCGGTGTCGAGCACGGCGCGGTCGTGCCAGTCGGTGCTGATGTGCTCGAAGCGAATGCCCGGCGTGATGGTCCAGTTGCCAACGTCGATTTTGTTGTCGATGTAAACCGAGTTGGCCTCGGTGCCGCCGGTGCGATCCTGGAACACATGGCCGTCAGACGTCGGCGTCACCACCGGCTGATTGTTGACCAATGCCAGACGGCTCGACTGTTCGTGCATCGCCTCTTTCAGGTAGCGATAACCGACGCTGACTTCCTGCGTGGTCGGGCCGACGTCAAACACACGCGACACCCGTGGCTCGATACCGAGCGTGTAGTAGGAGCGCGGATACGAGCTGAGGGTTTTCTGGTCGCGAGCCGCGATAGTGCTGCCACGAAAACTGTCGGTGTAATAGGTCAGCACTTCGGCCTGGGTGCGCTCGTCGATCTGGCGAATCCACTTGAAGGACACGTCTTTACGGCGGCCGGTGAAGTTGTCGTAATCGCGCACCGAGTCATACGGCTTGTCGTCGTATTGCTTCTGCGTGAGGCCGCCGGGCATGTCGGCGCTGGCGTCGTAGTAGTGGAAGTTGAGGCTGAAATCGTCCTGATCGGTCGGCGCCCAATGGGTCTTGAGCAGCACGTCGTCGATGTCGTTGCCGTTGTTGCGCTCGCGGTAACCGTGGCCGTTGACGCCCGAATACAGCAACGCCACGCCCATGCCGTTGTCGGCGGTGCCGCCGAGGAATGCCGTGTCGATGTGCTTCCAGCCGCCGTATTGGGTGGTCTCCAGCGTGGTGCCGATTTCACCGGTGGTTTTTTCCGGGATCGCACGGGTGACGAAGTTGATCACGCCGCCGACGTTTTGCGGCCCATAACGCACCGAGCCGGCGCCGCGCACCACGTCGATGCTGTCGAGGTTGCCCGCAGAAATCGGCGCCATCGACAGTTGCGGCTGGCCGTACGGGGCGAACGCTGCCGGCACGCCGTCGATCAGCACGGTGGAGCGCGGCGACAGACGCGAAGTCAGGCCACGCACCCCGACGTTCAGCGCGATATCGCTGCCACCGGTCCCATTGGAGTCCTGCACTTGCACACCCGGCACCCGCTTGAGCACGTCACTGACGTTCATCGCGCCCTGCTCGACCATGGCTTCGCGGCGGATCACCGTGCGCGCGCCGGGATGGTTCTGCACCACGGCGGCGTCGGCATCACCGAGCCAGTCGCCGACCACTTTGATGTCGGTTATTCCCAGTTCCAGCGGGCCGTTTAAGGCGGCAGTCGCGGCGGGCGACAGGGTCACAGAGCCGTCGTTAATCTGATAGTCCAGACCGCTGCCCTGCAGCAATTGGCGCAGCGCCTGCTCCGGCGCGATGTCGCCATCCACTGCCGGGGCTTGTTTACCGGCGACCAGATCGGGACTGAAAAACACTTGCAGCGAAGTTTGCTGGCCCAGTTCGCTCAGGGCCTGGCCCAGTGGCTGTGCGCGGATATGAATGGCGCCGGCAGCGAATGCCAGTGGCATGGCAGCGTTGACCGCCAGCGCGAGGGCCAGCGGCAACCAGTGGGATTTTTTGTTGTTGGCAGGGGTGGTTTTCACGTCGAACGTAGTCCTGTGGATCGCAAGAGTGTGCGACTGTTAATGCAAACCAGTTGCAGTTGAACAGGAAGACGATGAACTCGAAAAAAACCTGAATGTTATTTTGAAATTATTTCCTGACTGCCATCGGCGAGGGTGCGCACGGCCACCGGCAGGATGCCCGGCAAGGCTTTGAGCAAGGCGTCGGTGTTGTCGGAGTTGAACACGCTGGTCAGGCGCAGGCTGGCCACGGCCGGGTTGGCGACCGTCAGCGGCTTCTCGCGATACCGCGACACTTCGGCGGCGACTTCACTGAGGCTGGCGTTGTTGAACACCAGTTTGCCGCCGCGCCACGCCGTCAGTTCTGCCGGGTTGACCGCATAGGCCGCCGCAACTTTGCCCTGCGCATTGACGTAGGTGCCAAGGCCCGCGGTCAGGCTGATGAACTCGTTGTCCGGTGCCGCACGGCCCTGCACCTTGACCGTGCCCTGCTCCACCGCGATACGGGTTTGCGTTGAATCCCGGCGCACATCGAAGCGAGTGCCAGTGACGGTAACCTTGCCGTTGCCGGCCTCGACCACGAAAGGTCGGGCGCTGTCGTGCTCGACACTGAACATCGCCTCGCCTTCACTCAACTCGATCAGCCGTCGATCCTTTTCATAGCGCACCTGCAAACGGCTGCGGCTGTTCAGATCAATCACCGAGCCGTCCGGCAACGCCACATGTTTGCGCTCGCCCAACGCCGTGGCGAACTCGGCGCTGTAATCACCCGGATGATTCAAGCCGCTGAACAGACCAAGTCCAAGCGCCACCGCCAGCACACTGGCCGCCACTGCATACCGCAGCAGCGGACGGCGTTCGCGGCGCGCAGGTGCTGCCTCGACAAGGGCTTTGAGGCGTGGCGCCGGCAGCAAATCCGCTGCCGACCACAATCCCTGCAGCAACTGAAATTCGTCACGGTGCTGCGGATGTTCGTTCAGCCAGGCATCGAAGCGCTGCTGCTCGTCGGCGCTGACAGCCGGCTCCTGCAAACGCACAAACCAGCCAGCCGCGTCATCACGTACCGTTGTTTGCCCGCACGCGCAATCACGAGTATCCATCATGGAATGTCCTGTTTGGCTGGGGATGAAAAGCTACGGCCGCTCATGACTGCAACCCGTCGAGGCGATCACGCAGATGCCGCAGGGTGCGGATCATATACTTTTCGACCATGTTCTTGGACAGCCCCAGGCGTTCGGCGATTTCCGCCTGGGTCAGGCCCTCGATCTTCTGCCAGACGAAGATCTTGCGGCAGTTGACCGGCAACTCGGCGAGCGCCCGTTCGATGGAGTCGGCCAACTGGATCGCGTGCATGTAATGCTCCGGGTCGCCGGACGACGACACACTGAGATCGATCACCTGCGACTCCATCGCGCCGCGCCGATCCTCACGCCGATAACCATCCACCGCGATATTGCGCGCGGTCTGGTGCAAATACGCCCGTGGCTGCTGTACCTGCGCCGAATTGGACTCAAGCACCCGCACAAAGGTGTCGTGCGCCAGATCCTCGGCCTGCGCGCGATTGCGCAAGCGGCGAGTCCAGGTGCCGATCAACTCTTCGTAATGCTCGAAAAAGCCGGGTTTGCGGGGACGCATGGGGTACTGGCGGCGGATTGAGGAAAGGGACGCGAATAGTAATGCTTCCTATTAAGGAGAGGCAATGCATTCCTTGCCATACCAAAGATGTAGTCATTCAAAAAAGATGAAGCTTCTTTCAAATAAATGATCCAAAAGTTCTCCTAACTGATTGATTTTCTGTAAAGCGTGCGCAGAGGAAATGTGATGGCGACAGTCCATCTGTCGTGGACCGCACCTGATCCCAGGTTGAGCCCTACCCCATCCCAAACAACTGCGGCTTGACCGAGCAGGATGACTCGATTTGTGTCTGCGCATTACTTTCGCTACACCTTTGCCGACTACTTTTTGGCTTACTTGGCGTGGGCATGATCTCGAGAGGGCCACGGACGAACTCCGACGAGTCCATGGTTGGCCTGACACGTCGACGATGCCACGCCGTATCGTGCCCAAATCAGTCCATCAAGGACACTCTGCCCCTTCCTCCTCTTTGCCGGCCTACGTGTTCGAAGGTCCGCCTCAGGGTGCGATTCGAACACGCACTAATGACCAGCCAAGGTACATCGATACTCGATTGAGCGTTTGGACCCGGTACGACGGTGGAAAGGCTATGAAAATTAATTGAAGACGCATCAGCCTCGCCACACGATGCCGACCACAGTCTTCACCGACCTCGCGCAGATCGTCATGGATCTCGAGGTTTGTATTTTGAATTCTTCGGAGTAAAGCGGGTTGCTCATGGCACCTCCTAATTCGCCTCAGTTTAAGGCGAAGACGCGTCTACAAGACCCGGGCGATTCAACCATTAGGTTGCAAACGGAGTGTAGGTCGGGAAAAGACATGCGCTTTGAACTTTCGACTTTCACTTCTCGACAGTAACTCTTAGTCTGCAAACAGACTTTTTCGGAGTCGTTCAACGCTTTAGTTTTTCGAAGGGTTTGCACAAGTGTGAATCCGATGCGCAAACACCAAACTCACCTTGGCTAGACAGAACACCGTCTGTTTACGTTGATTCGAATACGTCAAATCGTTGTCCGGAGAAGTCACATCATGAAGAAAACAATCACCGCGGTTTTGCTATCTACCTTAATGGTTGGTAATGCCGTATCTGCCGAAACGAACACCAATATTACCGAGGCACCAGGCCGAGGCAAACTGCCACTGCTGTCGCCCTATCGGCATACACTTCCCGACCTGTACAATTTCGATAAGGCGCCAGTCGAGCAAACCTTGCCTGGCGTCACTCGGCAAGTGATTCACGGTTCTCAGAGCACTCTGGCGCGCTGGGTATTTGCAAAGGGTGCCATCGTGCCTCTTCACCATCAGCCCCACGAGCAGGTCACCTGGATAGTGTCGGGAGCAGTGGAAGTTTTTTCACAGGGCAAACGCTATACGGTCCGTGCTGGAGAGGTGATTATTTTCCCACCGAACGTGCCCCATGAATTTCACGCCCTGGAAGAAGGTACTGTGAATGTCGACTTTTTCACCCCGCCTCGGCAGGATTGGATTGATGGCAATGGCAGCTATAACAAGTTGAAGTAGCAATATCTCAAAGCCCCTGAAAGGGATATCTTGATGTATAGCTATTAATGTATCTGTAGGAAGAGTTTGCTCACGAAGAACTTAAGAGCGCAGCGTCAAGCCAATCATTGAGATTTTTCGCGAGCAAGCTCTCTCCTAAACAAGATTTGGCTTAAGCGTAAGCGAACAGCCAACACGCCTACCGGATTCGCAAATCAAGAGTGATGGTGTCCGCCTATTGTTTAGCGGAGGCGACTGATCGCGCACGCGTGCTATACCGCGAGCGCCGAATCCTGGAACGGCCCCTTCGTCAGGGGCCGCATCCGGGTGTCGGAAACGACTCAGAGAGGTATTTTGCCCTGGATACGTAACGTTATCAGGTCAATGATGGTGCCTGAAGTGGGATAAGCTCAGTTTGAGACTTGCTCAAGGAAGATGAGTTGCAAAGGCTCCTGCAGCAAATCATCGGCCATTACCGCAAATTTCTTAAAGTAAGGAGTTGCAAAATGTGCGTCGAGAGCCTGCTGATTCTTGAACGCCTCACGCATGTAGAACGTGCCAGGTTCGTCGCGTAGCTCAAACAGCACATAGTCAAGGTTCCCAGGCTCAGTACGCGTGGGTTCAACCAACGCCAACAATCCTTGTTTTAACGCCTGATGTTTACCTGGTTTTGCTTTGAGCACGGCGATGGATACCAATGGTTTTTGCAGGGTGGTGGCTCCGCTCGGGTCAAGGTTCAGATGCGGGGTTGCACAACCCCCAATCATTAATGCAAATAACGCCAAGCCTAGCGGCTTGATTAAATGTTTCATTTAAATCCCTCCAATACGATCTTGCCCCGCGCTTGCCCGCTTTCGACCAAGGCATGAGCACTGCGCATGTTGGCTGCATTGATAGTACCGAAATGCGCACCCAAAGTAGTGTGCAAAATATCTTGGTCGATCAGTTGGGCAATGCGATTGAGTAGGTGGTGCTGGTTAATCATGTCCGGAGTTTCGAATAGCGGGCGAGTGAACATCAGTTCCCAATGTAACGATAGTGATTTGAGCTTGAGTGGCATCACGTCTAGCGTTTGTGGATCATCGATTACTCCCAGACAACCCTGCGGTCGCAATACCTCAATCAGTTGTGCAAGATGCTCCTCGGTGTGTGTGAGGCTCGCCACGTGACTGACCTCACCAATTCCCAGTGCCTGCAATTGAGCCATCATCGGTTGGCCGTGGTCGATCACATGATGAGCGCCCATACGCCTGGCCCATTCGACCGTCTCCGGGCGTGAGGCCGTGCCGACGACAGTCATGCAAGTTAGTCTGCGGGCTAACTGCACCAACATCGATCCCACACCACCACCGGCACCCACCACCAACAATACATCACCAGAACCGCCACCTTCGTTGACGCCCAAGCGATCAAATAGCAATTCCCAGGCGGTGATGGAGGTCAGCGGCAATGCGGCCGCATGGGCAGCGCTCAAGGATAGCGGCCGGTGACCGACGATACGCTCGTCTACCACTTGCATTTCACTGTAGCTGCCTGCACGGATCAGCGAGCCAGCGTAGTAGACCAAGTCACCAGGTTTGAATAACGTAACATCCACTCCGACTTCAAGCACTGTGCCGGCCGCATCCCAACCGAGTATTTTCGGCTCCTTGGCAAAGGTGCCAGAGCGTACTTTGGTGTCAACGGGGTTAACCGAAACAGCCTCGACTCCAACCAGCAAATCCCTTGGGCCAGGCCTTGGCGCAGCAATGTTTACGTCTTGCAGCGCGCGCGGATCGTTGATGGGTAGACCGTGCTCGGTAAAGGTAATGGCTTTCATGGCAACTCATCTGTAATGGGGTTGCAGAGATTTTTACCTTTCCCTATACAAAGAAAAATCGACACAATGCAGCAACACTTTCACTACTGGAGCCTAAATGATCCGCATCGATGATCTTGGGCTATTCTTGCGCAGCGCCGCCCTGGGCAGTTTTACCGCTGCAGCAATTGAGGCCGATTTGCTGCCGGGGCAGGTTGCTGCGTCTATCAAACGGTTGGAGCGGGAGCTGGAGGTACGCCTGTTTACCCGCACTACCCGCAGCCTCCGTTTGAGCGCTGAAGGTGAGCAATACTTGCCTACGGCTCGCTCTGTTCTCGATCATTTAAGCCAAGGCCGGGAGAATCTGCGCGGCGACAATGCGCCGCTGCGCGGTACCCTGCAAATCGCCGCCCCTTCAGACCTGGGGCGCAATATCCTGTTGCCATGGCTCACGGAGTTTCGGCGCCTGCATCCTGAGCTGAAACTTCGTTTGTTGCTCTCTGATCAAATAAGTAATCTGTTTCGTGATCCGGTGGACGTGGCCGTCCGCTACGGCTTCAATGAGGACGCTAACTACATCGCCATCCCCCTGGTGCCATTGAATCGCCGGGTGCTTGTGGCATCGCCGGACTATCTGGCACGCAATGACACGCCGGTAGTGCCTGACGACCTTAAGCACCATACTTGCCTGCCTTACCTGCAAAACGGCCGAATTCACGATCGCTGGCAATTGGGGACACAAACGATACAGGTCGGCGGTCCGCTATTCAGTGATGATGCCGATGTGGTACGTCGATGGGCGCTGGAAGGCGAAGGCATCGCCTATAAATCGTGGCTGGATGTCAGTGTTGATGTGCAAGAGGGGCGGCTCGTAGTGCTGATGACTGATCACCCCGGCGATGTATACCCCCTTTGCTTTGCGTGCCCACATCGAGCGCAATTAACGCGCGCTGTGACGCGGTTTCATCAGTGGCTGAGCGAAAAGTTCGGAGCGATCCCCCCATTTAATAAACCGGTTTAAAACGTTGTTATGTGCTGCGTCTACCGCTACGAAACCTGATTAACGATCTGACGACATCCGGCATCTATTACATGACATTATTCATTCTGACGCGGCAGAAACCATGCCCCTGAGAAAAAGATCCACTGCTATTTGAACTGGAAACGCTAGGAGACACTGCTGAGGCTCGTAATGTGGATATACCATTCACGCATCAAGCCAGATTTTTATGTGCCTTTGGGTTTCACGGTGCACTAATCCTCCTGAGCGTTGCCGAGCATGCGTCGCAGCACCTGCAGTTCACCACGCCGATAGTGCCGGGCTACTGCACCGACATGAGCTAATACCAACAACGCCATCAACCAGCCCAGTAAACTATGAAAGTCACTTCCCAGATCAATCATCCACTGGATTTTCTCCCCTTCAAAACCGCCCATCACCGGTAAACCAAACGCCGAAAATGCGCGACCGGAACCGTACTGACGTAATAAACCAACCAGGGGAATTATAAACATAAGCGCATACAATATCTTATGCCCTATAGACGCAGCGAAACTGATGCTTTTCGGACGGTAACGTTTTCTCTGTATGCTCCACCCCACACGCACGATAAGCAGCACAAAAAGAACGAGACCTATTGACTTATGGTAAGGCCAAAGCAGTTTGTCCAACGCAGTGTCGGATAATAAATAATGAGCGGCGGCCGAACAATAAATCCATGCAAACAGTAGCGCCATCAACCAATGCAACCTTCGGCTGATCGTATCGTATCGAGAGACATTGACATCAGCAAACTCTGACTTTATCACTTTTCAACCCTTAATTAGTTCAAAAAAACAAGTAGATGGTTTATTGCGGCAACCTGACTTTATAAAGCTGGTAAGGATAAACCGTACCTTCTCTCCCATTATTCCAGTACGGATCCCTTTGGTATTGCGCAGCTGTTATATATAAATAACCATCATTCCCGACGCCTAAAGAGTCTGGCCATATCAAACGAGCGTCCTGCACAAGCGTATGTAGCAAACCATCGCCAGGTGTTTTGTATTTGACACTGTAATCCAGGGAGGACGTCATATAAATATTGTCTTGCGCATCAGCTATCAGACCGTGACTGACCGTCGTCGCACCTTGGTCTTCGACCTTCGAGGCCAACTCTATATCATCAAGCCGGGTATCGACCAAAGAGCGAGTTTCAATTCGATACAGATTTACTTTATTAATGGGTTTAAAATAAAGATAGCGATTGTCTTTGGTCAGAGCGATTCCATTCACATCAGACTTAAATAAAGTCCCGTCAGGACTCTGCATTGGCTGGCCTTCATAGCTGAGCACCACATTAGGGTCCGCCTTGGTTGCAAAGCTGTCACGTAATAGAGTACGAGAGGTGCCGGTGATCAAATCCAGTACAACAATGGCTTTCAGGCCCGGATCTGAAAGATACGCCACCCCCCTTTCGATATCGACATTCACATCATTTAAACTGGAAAACCGTTTATCAAGACTATCAAAGTAGTATTCTTTCTCTACTCTGTTGGTTGAAAGGTTTATTTTGACCAATTTAAAATAACCCTCAGCGCTATTTTTCGACTCTTGTTCAACAACCGGCCCGCTCACGGGCTTTGAATCAAGCACCCAAAGGTTATCGCGAGCATCTACATGCAGTGCCTGCGCGTTGACAAAGCGCTTTCGCTCATCGCCAACGTTAGTATTCCAAGCGGTATCTGGATAAGCCAACAACTTCCCGCCAACCACTTCCGCAACAGCATAGTCGTTGCTCGCAGTCCGATTCGGAAATGATACAAATATGCGATTATCTGACGACACGCCGAGCCCAACGGCTCGAAGCCGCCCCAAGTCAGCTACCGCAATGAGTTCTTTACTGTGATGTGCATACGAATCAGACGACGCACTCGAAAAAGGGCTAAACAGTATCAACAAGTAGATAGCGACTGTTCTTTTCATTATATCCCCCGCAAACAATTCATACATCAAAGGCCTATGAGTGCTGACCCAGGTGGCTCAGGCCAGCACCCATTAATACTGCATGAGCCACCGTTGATAAAATCAACGAGTAGAAAGACGAAAGACTGTCATAGGCCATTGAACGCGGGAAACGCCCTCATTAAAAAGACTCACACGATCCATTTGTGCCGCAGGTAGCCACAATGTTCCGTCCTGATCTAGAAACGGTGCATCTACCCAGTGCAGACGTGCGTCAGTGATCAACGTATCGACACGGCCATCAGGGCGACGCACACGTATCGAGTCGTTAGCCAAATCGGAAAAATACAAGTTGCCCTTCGCGTCCATGACAGTACCTCCCGTGGGTGGAATGTCAGCAAATGGCTCAACACGACTGGCAAGCTGCTGCGAGCTTAGCGTAGAGGTTGTCAGGTCAGTGATGCGAACTTTGAACCATGGCCCCTGCAATGCGCCGAAATACAGCCATTCGCCGTCCGGACTAATTTCCAATGGATCAGCGTTGACACGTAACGGACTGCCCCCAGGCGTCTTGACCGTTCTGCCACTGAGTACGATTTCCCTGTTACTTCCAGCAACGACCGAATGATGCCCGTTCAGCACGCGCTTAGCGTCACCATTGCGTAAATCGAGGACAATAATGCCCGCGTTGCCTGCATCGGTCAGAAATGCATAGTCGCCCTGAAACCGAACGTCATCCACGTAACTCCCCGGTCGTGCGACCTCAGCCGAGAAAAGATAAGTTCGCACTACGCGTTTCTCAGCCAGATTAATAGCCACCAGCTTTGCGCCGCCGGGCAATGGGTCGCCTCCAAAGTCAGGCGCGCCTGTGTCCACTACCCATAAAACATCCTTTTCGAGACGTAACGCATTTATGTTCACAAACGCATCGCGGGCGTCTTTTCCTGGCGCCCATGCATTCCACGCCAAGTTAGGATAAGCCTCACGCTGTCCACGGAGATTGACAACGGTAAGCTGCGAACCTCCATCCGCCCCTGTCCAGCGAGGCCCCGCAACGTATGTATCGTCCTCGAAGTGGGCGACGGCGTTCCAAATCTGTTTTTGACTTTGCAGAGCAACCTCAAGAATGGGTGCTTCATCCGATAGATTTTTACACCCACCAAGTAAGACGGCTATCGCCAATCCGCACAACAAGGAACGGACAGCATTCATGGCGTCACCTCCAGGCTCTCGAGCCTGCTCGATGAAGTCGGCGCAGACGATCCCCATGTTCCAGCGGAGACAGACCCACCCCGCAGATGCAAATTCCATATTTGTGCGAGGGCAGATTCAACGCTTTTGAGGTTATCGGAAAGCTTTTTAAATGGCATGGTTTGGCTTCGTAGGATAATGAGTGATAAATCCAGCGTAACGAATTTGCTACGCCTCAAACACTCGATAGACCCGTAAACACTTTCTTCGAAATCATGAAAATCCTGTGCTTGTAGTCACTAGACTCAACCGAATGAAACTCTCATGAACGAGCCCCATGAAAGACAGGACACCGTTTCCCCCTTACGATAAGGGATAGGCAAACGGTTATGTTTATGACTAATAGCAACGATAAGAGTGGTGAGCTTTTGGGCCAGGAGCGGCGTCGTCG
>NZ_FYDT01000051.1:0-44952 GCF_900187585.1 Pseudomonas sp. Irchel 3E19 | reverse complement strand
GCGCAGGGCGCAATGCAAACGGCTCAGCAGGTGAAAGGCGCAGTGCAGGGCGGAGTAGCCGGACTGCCGAAACTGGCGAGCGCGGCGATGCCGAGTGCGTCGAGCATCCTCGGCGCCGCGAGCAAGGGCGGCCGATTGCCGACGCTTCCCGCACCAACGCTGCCAAAACCTTCCTTGAAAACCCCGGGCCTGTTGGCGGGTGAGATGCTGTCATGACCACTGAAATCGTAAAGCGTGAAGCTCAGGTTGCCATCGTTCCACTGAACGCCATCGACATCAAGGACGTTGCCAGGAGCGCGGCGACCTTCGATGCATGGCTGCAATCGGCCAGTGGTGGTGTGGTCACCCTCGACCGGATCAAGAACGTCGCCGGCGCCTTGCCGGTGGTCGGCAACATCATGGCGTTGGTCGATGCGCTGGGTGACATCGTTACCCTGTCCAACGCGCAGAAACGCGACCTACTGGCGTGGGCCAGTCTGGGCATCAACCTGATCGGTGTGTTGCCACTGCCACCGGCCATGGCGGCGGCACGCATGACTTTGCGTCCGACCTTGTTTCTGGTGCGACAAGAGATGAAGGCCACCAGCAAGATGCTGCTAAGTGCATCCGTGATCGAGGTTCTGGTTGGTCACCTGAACGCTTCTATCATCGGCACGCTGGACGACTTTGTTCAACAAGCCAAAGGCAAGCTGCCCGGCATTCTGGCGGACGCCGGCAAGCTGGGTGAGGACGCGATCAAAGAGATAGCCAAAGGCCTTGAAGCGGTCGCCAATGGCAAGCTTGATGCCAAGGGCAATCTGAGTGCGGCCAGCGCACAAACGAGTGCGGCGGTCGATCAATTCAAGAATGATCCGCTTGCGTCAATCGGCAATATTTTCTCGGCTGCCAACAACACCTTGAAGGCCGCCGGCAAAGGTTTGGCCAATAGCGCGGCCGACAATTTACTGCCCGATGACGTGAAAAAAAGGGTGTCCGCCGAGACTGCCAAGCTGCGCGCGATGGGCCCGGAACTGCGCACCCAGTTGAGTAAGCTTGACGATGAGTCAGTGCAGAACTCCATCGGTTGGTTGCTGCTGATCCTGTCGAGCGCCGTCACCCTCTGGCGCAAACGCAACGCCCATGGCCAAAGTGCTGGTGTCAAACCTAACAAGACCAGTCAGGCCAAGCACACGGCCTCTGAGGGTGGCCTGGGTGCAAACAGTCAACAGGCCCCGGCAACTCACGCCCCCCAGCCGAAGAAAAACTGCGCCTGCTCCAGCACCCGACACAGCATCAATTTTGCTCTGGGTTCAGAAAGCCTCAGCCATACCGATTTCAGCTTGCCCGGCCCATTCCCGGTCGAGTGGACGCGCACCTATAACTCGCGCCTCGACGCCTACGATCAGAGCGAACTCGGTGCCCGCTGGATCAGCGAGTTCACCACGCGTTTCGACTGCGTGGACGAGGGCCTGACGTTCTACGGCGCCGATGGCCGAGACCACGGCTATCCGCTGCCCAAACTCGGTCTGTTCCATTATGACGCCATCGAAAACATCACCCTTGTTCGCAGTGGCGAAGATCAACTGCTGCTGTGCCGTGGTTTCGAACGCAAGGAAACCTACGTCCGCCGTGGCCAGCGCTATGTGCTGAGCAATATCTCGCTGCGCAATGGCACGGGGATCATGCTGCATTACGAGCATCGTCACGGCGAACACTCGGTGCTCTCCGACCTGATCACCTACCAGGAAAACGACACCAGCAAGGTGCACTCGCACCTCGGCACGATGATCGACGATCACGGCCGGTTTATCGGCCTCTGGCAGATCGTCGACGGCGAGCCGCTGCGACAGCTTTGTGCGTACCAGTACGACGCCTATGGCGACCTGATTCAGGCGCAGGACGAGAACGGCGCCGTCTGGTCGTATCAGTTCCAGCATCACCTGATCACTCGCTACACCGACCGCACCGGGCGCGGCATGAATTTGCAGTGGGACGGTTCAAGTGCCAAGGCCAAAGCCATCCGCGAATGGGCGGACGACGGCAGCTTCGACACACGTCTGGAGTGGGACGAAAACATCCGTCTGACCTACGTCACCGATGCTCTCGGCAACGAGACCTGGCACTACTACGACATCCTTGGCTACACCTATCGCATTCGCTACGCCGATGAGCGTTCGGAATGGTTCTTCCGCGACGAGGCGAAGAACATCGTGCGCCGTGTGAATGCCGACGGCAGCACCGATCGCTACAGCTACGATGAACGCAGCAACCTGCTCGAACACATCCGCGCCGATCACACGGTGATGCATTACGCCTACGATGATCAGGATCTGCTGATCAAGATCAGCGATGCTGAGGGCGGTCAGTGGCAGCGCGCCTATGACGACCAAGGCAATCTGGTCGAAGCGCTCGATCCGCTGGGTAACAAAACCGAATACGCCTACAACAAATCCGGCCAGCCCACCGCGATCAAGGACGCCAACGGCAACGAAAAGACGTTGGACTACAACGACGCCGGGCAACTGGTCGAATACGTCGATTGCTCGGGCAAAACCAGCGCGTGGGAGTACAACGAACTGGGGCAAATGATCTGCTTCACCGACGCCGCCGGCAACGCCATCGAATACGAATACAAGGCTGGCCAACTGGTGCTGATCAAGCACCCGGACAAGACCGAGGAACGCTTTGAGCGCGACGCCGAAGGTCGATTGTTGGCGCATGTAGATGGTCTGGATCGCTGCACCACCTGGAGTTATACCGCTGCCGGCTTGATCGCCGAACGCATCGACGCTGCCGAGCAAACCCTGCGCTATCGCTGGGACCGTCTCGGGCGGTTAACGGCGCTGGAAAACGAAAACGAACAGCGTGCGCAGTTCCACTACGACCCGGTCGGTCGTTTGCTCGAAGAACGCGGTTTCGATGGACGCAGCACGCGCTATCAGTACGACCCACTCACCGGGCGCCTCGCGCAATCGATAAATGGCCAACGCGTCATCTCGTTGAGCTTCGACCCGATGGGCCGCTTGACCGAGCGTCGCGCCACCTTGGGCGACCAGTCGCAAAGCGAAACTTTCGCCTACGATGGCAACGGCAACCTGGTGCTGGCCGACAACGCCGACAGCCGCCTGCAATGGTTCCACGACCCGGCCGGCAATCTGCTGCGCGAGCACCAACATTACCTAGGACTGGAAAAGCCCACCGTCGCAATCTGGCAGCACGAGTACGACGTGCTGAATCAGCGTGTTGCTACCGTGCGCCCGGACGGCCACCGCGTCAGTTGGTTGACCTACGGCAGCGGCCACCTGCTCGGTCTGCGCCTGGACGACCACGAACTGATCGGTTACGAGCGCGACGACCTGCACCGCGAAGTCGCCCGCCATCAAGGCAACCACCTGCTGCAAACTCAAAGCTGGGACCCTGCCGGTCGCCTCCAAGAGCAACTGCTGGGCTGCAGCGACGACAAATCCACACTGCTCAAACGCGAATACACCTACGACGCTGCCGGCCAACTGACCGACATCAACGACAGTCGTCGTGGCCCGCTCGCCTATCGTTACGATCCCGTCGGCCGACTGCTCAGCGCTACCACACGTCAAGGCGTGGAAACCTTCGCCTTCGACCCGGCCGGCAACTTGCTGGACGACAAGGCAACGGAAATTCGCCGCCCACTGGACCTGACCCCACCGCGCAGCAAACTGGTCGACAACTTGCTGCGCGAATACGCCGGCACCCACTACGATTACGACGAGCGCGGTAATCAGATCCAGCGCTGGCACAACGGTCAACGCAGTGATCTGCAGTGGGATTTGTTTGATCGACTGGTGCATTTCGAAGACTCGCGCCTGAGCGTGGATTTCGCCTACGACGCGTTGGGACGCCGCCTGCACAAAAATTCCCGTGCCCACTACAAACAGCGCCCGGAAGCAGGTTCCCTCTGGAACAGAAACGAACACGCCCGCAAACAACGCGAACTCGGCTGCGGCTTCACCTTGTACGGCTGGGATGGCGACAACCTCGCTTGGGAAAGCAGCCCAGCGCAAAGCGATGGCGAACCGGGTCGCACGGTGCACTACGTCTTCGAACCGGGCACCTTCGTCCCGATCGCTCAGGCTGTACGGCATGCGCCAATCGATCTGATCGGACTGCCGGATTACAGTGGTGAATACAGTCTGGATGAGGACCCGTTGTGGAATCACAAGGCCACGGCATTAGTGTTTGACGCGTTGGCCTGGTATCAATGCGATCACCTCGGTACGCCGCAGGAACTGACGGACTCGCAAGGCAACATGGCGTGGACCGCGCAGTACAAGGCGTGGGGGCAGGTGACGGAGCAGCGTTCGGAGTGGGCGCGGCAGCATGGCGTTATGAACCCGATACGGTTCCAGGGGCAGTATCACGATCATGAGACGGGGCTGCATTACAACCGGTATCGGTACTATGATCCGGGGGTAGGGCGGTTTATTAGTAAGGACCCAATAAGTTATGAGGGTGGCATAAATATTTATCAGTATGCCCCGAATCCTATGGGGTGGGTCGATCCTTTAGGATTGGCAGCCCATAGAGGACGTATTCAAGCTCAAGGTGCCAAGCTTGAAGAGTCTGTCGCATGGAACCAAGATACGCCTCTGACCGCTAGCGATGCTAAGAAAAAGCTTGAGGAGTTGAAAGGAAAACTCAATAAAAAAGACCTAGCAGCCCGACAGGATGCTTTCAAGAAGGCGGACAAATATATCGATAATTCGGCTAAGTGCGGCGGAGCGGATGCGTATATCAGTAAGACGTTCAAGGTAAACGATACCAAAGGTGAGCGCGTTGATATCGAAGTAATTACTGGCAAAGCATTTGTGGAGTAGAAAAAATGTTTGATGACTACCTGAGCAACAAAGACAGCTATTTCCAGCTAGAGCAGGATCTTTATAAATTCTTTTATCTAGAGGTTCAGAAAAACGAAGTCGCTAGTGAAGTATTCAAGGCGCCTTTTTACAATACATTCTTTTCAAACGGCACGCCGTTCATGGACGGAAATCCAATTTTTTCTGCAAGAAATGAGGTAAATGGTCAAATTCTTAGAATAGTATTAGACGAGGAGGTCGATGAGGTTTCCTCGTACAACGACAAGGAAGCGGGATGTGAGCTTGTTATATTCGGAAAACTATCCTTGATGGATGAAATAAAGAAAATGATTTCCGCGTGGGTCAAGGCGCAATAACACTTCTAGAATCCTTCAGGGTGCACCGTTTTTTGATGTTTATAAAACGTGAACCCTGGGGTTCAAATTATGAAGAGTCTAAGATGCTTCACCCTTCATGGCACTGCAGTCGATTGTGATCAGAATATCAAGCTTGACGAAATATCAGTTCTCGCGGATCCAGGAACGATAAGAGTCTTAGGAGTTTTCTTGATGGGCCCGGCGCGTGTGCTGTTCGGCAAAGACCCGGCGCACACCTGGAGCGATGGCAGCTACATCGGTAAACCGGAATGGCCGTTGAACCCGCCGGGGCCTGAAGAGGTGCCGAGTCAGGTGCAGGCGATGGTCGCCAAAGTATTGCCGAGCAAGAGTTGGGACATGTTGGAGAAGGGCAAGGATATGGCGCAAACAGGTAACCGCGAAAATTCGACCTGAAGATTTGGGAACTGGGACAGATACCAACACCAGTTCACGGGGGTTTGCGCGTAACTTAGGCTGTAATACGGACGACGCTGGCCATGCCATCGGAAATCGACTGGGTGGAAGCGGTGGTAAGGGGAACATTTTTCCTCAAGCCCCTAGTGTTAACCGTGGTGAGTTCCGTGACTTTGAGGGAGATATTGCCGAAGCTGTTAAAGGCGGTAGTAACGTAATAGTACGTGTCACCCCTCAGTACGATGAAGGTGCCACTCGACCTCATTCTGTTTTGTACCAGGCGAGAGTTGACGGGAATACTGAAAGTCGGCTATTCCACAACCCTTGTTCGTGCGATTGTTGATAGGAGCGTTTTATGTCACCTAGTGAGCGATTACAAAATTTTCTTTCGCAGATGCATGAGTGGGAGGTGGGATTTCATGCCGAGAAGCGATGCGACGCATACAAGACTGATTCGGGGTATCGGACTAAGGCGAATGAAGCAGCAAAATCAAGGTTGGAAGCGATATTCTCTGAAAATCTGAGTGTGAAAGCTTCAATTGCTCTTGGATCAGCAAGGCTCGATACATTAGGTACTGGACAGCCTCCGGAGTATGAACAGACCATTTTAGCTGATACCGAAGAACAGCTAGATAAGGAAACGAATATTCAGGCAGTCAGAAAAAAAGGGCTGAAACAACGTTATCGATACACCATGATCGTAGAGCGTGATGAACCAAAAATTGATGGGGTTAGCGTTTGGCGCGCTAGCAGTGAGAAATGGGAGCGTCGTCATGCGATTTAGCCCTAAACCGGTCTCTGAAGAAAATCACCTGTGCACGAGTTGATGTAAGTTAGTGCTTGGTGAAAATATCTATCCAGATCAAGGCAATTACTGAACACGACGACCCGGTCGAGTTATTTGAATCAGAAGCTTTGGAACTTGCAGAAGTACATCGAAAATTTGCCGCTCTTCTCTCGGACTAACTAGTTGTCTGCAGCACCTGTGTTCCGTCGTCTTTGCAGTTGATCACGACGAGAGGGTTGAATGGAGTTGCCGTGCTCGATAAACGCGGACTGAGCCCGAATGAGTGTGAGCTAGCGACCAATAGTCAAAGGAGGGACGAAATGAAAGACGCAATTCGCTTGGGCGACTCCACCACCCACGGTGGAAAAGTCCTCGAAGCCTTCCACCAGACCGACCTCAACGGCAAGCCGATCGCCGGGGTCGGTCACAAGGTCAGTTGCCCGTTGTGCAAAGGGATATTCCCGATTGCCGAAGGCAGCAGCACCTACACCGTCGATGGCACCCCCATCGCGCTCGACGGTATGAAAACCGCCTGCGGGGCCGCGTTGATTGCCAGTGGCCCGAAAGGGGCTGTCGTCAGCTAATCCGGTTTTTTTTGATGCGTGCCTCTGAGAGGTGGCTTTTTGTCGCCCTCTCGTTGAAGCCTTGACCTTGTTTCCTCCAGACCCGGGCCTTGTTGGCGGGTGAGATGCTGTGAATGACCACTGTGTTGGCGCTGGTGCGACTTTGACCCAAGCTGCTGATTTTGACTGACCCATATTCAGCAGCTGAAATCCCGCGCAAGGCCATCGTTTACTGAGTATTCGGGTGGGTCAATGAATTCCGACAGTCTGGGTTAAAGTCGCACCAGCGCCAACAGTGAACCTACATCCCGGTCGGCTCCAACGAAAAAGGCCAACGCATTGCGTTGGCCTTTTTTATTACCCGCGATTCACTCGCCCGCCGTCGTCACACTCTCCAACCGATACCCATACCCGTAAATCGTCAGCAACTGCCACCCACGATCTGCCGTCAGCCCCAGCTTGTTACGCAGCCGGTAGATGTGCGTATCGAGCGGCCGTGACGAGGCGATTTCTTCGTGGGGCCAGAAGCGTTCGTACAGATAATCCCGCGACAACGGTCGCCCGAGGTTGCTGAACAGGCAGCGCGCCAGGCGGTACTCGCGTTCGGTCATGACAATGGATTTGCCCTCGCGGGTCACCGTCAGTTCGGCGTCATCGAAGGTCAGGTCATTGAAGCTCAGCACTTCGGCGGCGGCGCTACGTTGCTGGTGATGCCGACGTAATACCGCCGCTACCCGCGCCTTTAACTCATTGGGCCGGAACGGCTTGCTGACGTAGTCGTCGGCGCCGGCGTTGAGGGCCTGGACGATATCGCTTTCGCCGTCGCGGCTGGTGAGCATGATTGCTGCGGGTGGTGCCTCCATATGTTCGCGAGTCCAGCGCAGCAGCATCAGCCCCGTGAGGTCGGGCAGTTGCCAGTCAAGGATCAACAGGTCGAAGGTTTCACGGCGCAGCTGTCGCAGCAGATCCTCGCCGCGTTCGAAGCTGTGTAGCGACCAAGGCTGTTCGCCAGCATCGGCCATTTGCTGCAGGGTCTGCTCAACCCGGCGCAGTTCGGCGGGTTCATCGTCCAGTATCGCAACGCGCATACGCGATGGTTCCTTGTTGCTGGGCATTGGCCGTCAACTTTGGTCGCTCAGCCAACGCTATGAAAGTAAGCGGCCGCCGGTGGTCGACGTCCGCTATGATTCTTCGAGTCATGTCTCAGACCTGTGGCCTATGAAACCATTCACCCGCCCTGCCCTTTTTCCTCATGAATGACCGCCGACGGCATGAAAGCCGCGAGCCGAGCCAGGTCCAGCGACTGTTTCGCCAGTTGGTGCGCGAATGGTTGTGGATAAGTCTAGTGCTGTTACCGCTGACTGCGCTGCTTTCGTATCGAGCGCAGGTCAATCTGCACGACGTAACGCCGGGGTTGAGCGCGTTGGTGTCAGTGGTGTTTGTGGCATGCGTGCTGGGGCTGTTGCTGTGGCGGCCGCGACTGGCGTTATGGGTCACGCTGGTCGGCATCGCGTGCGTATTGGCGACCAGCGCCGGTCTGGCGGAATTCAAACGCTTTTGGTCGCCCACGCCCTCCGCGCTGGGCATGCTGTTCGGTTATCTGATCTGGAACTGGCGGCGCCTGAGTGTGGTGCTCACGTATTTCGGTTGGGAACTGGCGCGCCTCGACAGCGAACCGAAAGTCTTTCCCGAGCGCCGCCGTGCACAGTTCACCAGCGCTGATCGCTTGCAGGGCCAGATCATGGCGCTCGAGCAAGCCATGAGCCGTACTCGCGATACGCGGCGGTTCATCGCTGACGGGCTGGAGTACTTGCCCGTTGCCACATTGATCAGCGACCCCAAGGGGCAGATTCTGTTGGGCAATCGCAAGGCTCGCCATCTGTTCGATCATTCTTTGGTGGGAGATGACGTTCTCGATCAATTGGCGCAGCTTGGTTACCCGGAGTTGTCCACAGCGTCGCGTCCACTGTTGTCCGCCCTGCCGCTACTGGAGTTTCGCGATCACAAGGAACGCAGCTTGCGCCTGGAGCGTGCCGCGTTGCTGCCGGTGGACGGCGACACGCCAATCGGATGGCTGCTGAGCTTGACGGATCTGAGTGCCGAGCGTGAAGCCGAGGAGCAACGCGGCGTCTTGCTGCGATTCCTCTCCCACGATCTGCGGGCGCCTCATTCGGCGATCCTTGCTCTGCTCGATGTCCACCGTCATCAGGCTGGGGTTGATGCACCGTTGTTTGAGCAGATCGAGCGTCAGGTCCGCCGCGCTTTAGATCTGACTGACGGCTTCGTGTTGCTGGCTCGGGCCGAATCCGAGACCTATCAGTTCCAGCCGAGCCTGTTCGCCATGCTGGTACTCGATGTGCTCGATCAGGCGTTGCCGATCGCCCAGCAAAAACACATCGAACTGCTGCACGAGATGGATGAGCAATCCCAGGAACGGCTGGTGTCGGCCGACCAGGGGCTGCTGACACGCGCGCTGTTCAATCTGCTGGAAAACGCCATCAAGTACAGCCCGGCCGACACCACGATTCAGTTGCGTGTCAGTTGCAATAATGAATGGTTGCGCTGCGAGCTGACGGATCAAGGCAAAGGTATCGCCGCCGAAGAGTTGCCCGATCTGTTCATTCAATACCGGCGCTTTTCCTCAGCCCAAGGGATCGATGGCGTAGGCCTGGGTCTGTCGATGGTCAAAGCCGTGGTTGATCACCATGGTGGCCGAATCGAGTGCCGCAGCGTGGTTGATCGGGGCACCACGTTTTTGCTCGAATTGCCGCTGATCCCTGAGTGATCAGGCACAAAAAAACCGGCTATATCAGCCGGTTTTTTTACTTCCGAAAAAAACTTATGCACCTTTTACGGATTTTTATGAGCTTGAGAAATATGTAAGTAAATCAATTACTTAATTTCAATATTCAAGCCTTTTCAACAAAACCGTACACAGGTTATCCACAAAATCTCAGACAGCAATCTGATCGTTTGCAGCCGAGGTTTGCGGGCCCGGTGGCAGCGAACCCATTTCCCGCTGAGTCTTCTCGTTCCAGGCTTGTACCCGGTCGTTGAGCTCGGCGATGGCGCGAGGACCCGTGCCTTCGGCGTACATCGGTTCACCGATGACCACCGTGATCACACCGGACTTCTTGCCCCAGCCGATTTTCGGCCAGAACTTGCCGGCATTGTGTGCAATCGGCAGGACCGGAAGCGCCGCATTTACCGCCAATGCGCTGCCACTGCGGGAGAACTTGCCGACAGTGCCAAAAGGAACACGTGTGCCTTCCGGGAAGATCAGCACCCAGACGTTGTCCTTGAGCAGTTCATGACCTTTAGCCGCCACTTGTTTGAGCGCAGCTTTCGGGTTGTCGCGGTCAATGGCGATCGGCCGCAGCATGGCCATGGCCCAGCCGAAGAACGGCACGTAGAGCAATTCGCGCTTGAGCACCTGACTCAACGGCGAGAAATAAGCGGAGAGAAAAAACGTCTCCCAGGTGCTCTGGTGGTTCGACTGAATCACGCAGGGCCGGTCAGGCACATTTTCCGCGCCTTTGATTTCATAGCGGATACCGAGGAACACCTTGGTCAACCACAAGGCGCAACGGCACCAGTACACGTTGATAAAACGATAGCGCGCCTTGAATGGCAAAAAGGGCGCGATGAAAAAGCTCAGGCTGCACCACAGCAAGGACGTGGTGCCCAGCAGCAGGTAAAAAAGGAAGATTCTGAAGGCCCGCAGTATCGACATGGCGACGTTTACCGTTACGGGCAATGCCCGACTGTTCAAGCGCACTCCCGATCAATCCCTGGTCAGGAATTTCAGAAGTACTCTAGTTGTGGATAAGTTCTGCGGCAATCGCCGCCAGATCGTCAAAAATCAGAGTGCCAACCGGCAGGGTTTTGCCCTGAGTCTTTTCGCCTTTCCCGGTCTTTACCAAAACTGGCTGTGAATCGACGGCTTTGGCGGCCTCCAGGTCACCAAGGCTGTCGCCAACGAACCAGACATTGGTCAGCGCTACGTTGTAATGCTGCGCGATGGTCTTCAACATCCCCGGTTTCGGCTTGCGGCAATCGCAGCCTTCATCCGGCCCATGCGGGCAATACACGATCAGCCCGACGTCACCGCCCTGCTCGGCCACCAACTCGCGCAGGCGCGCGTGCATGGCGTCTAGGGTGGCGAGGTCGTAATAGCCGCGAGCAATGCCCGACTGGTTGGTGGCGACCGCCACCGTCCAGCCGGCCTTGCTCAACTGCGCAATCGCCTCGATCGAGCCGGGCAAAGGAATCCACTCCGCCACCGACTTGATGTAAGCGTCGGAGTCGTAATTGATCACCCCGTCCCGATCGAGAATCAGCAGTTTCAACAGCAATCCCTCAACCCAGCAGCGAGATGTCAGCAACACCCAGGAACAAGCCGCGCAGACGCGCCAGCAGCGCGTAACGGTTGGCTCGAACCTTGGCGTCTTCGGCATTGACCATCACCGCGTCGAAGAACGCGTCGACCGGTTCACGCAGTGCCGCCAGGCGTGCCAGCGATTCGTTGTACTGACGCGCCGCTGCCATTGGCTGCACAGCTTGGTCAGCCTGTTGGATCGCCGAGTACAGCGAGAACTCGTTGGCGTTGTCGAAGTACTTGGCTTCGACCACGGTCGGCACCGAGCCTTCAACCTTACTCAACAGGTTGGAAACACGCTTGTTCACCGCCGCCAGTGCTGCCGCTTCCGGCAGTTTGCGGAAGGCCTGCACCGCTTGCACACGCTGGTCGAAGTCCAGCGCCGAACCCGGCTTCAGGGCACGTACCGACAGGTAAGTGGCGACATCGACGCCTTCGTCTTCGTAACGCGCACGCAGACGGTCGAAGATGAATTCCAGCACCGACTCGTTCAGGCCGGCAGCCTTGACCTTGGCACCGAACCCGTTCACGGCGAAGGCCACGGCGTCGTTCAGGTCCAGATCCAGTTGTTTCTCGATCAGGATGCGCAGCACGCCCAGTGCCGCACGGCGCAGGGCATACGGGTCTTTGCTGCCGGTTGGCAGCATGCCGATACCGAAGATGCCGACCAGGGTGTCGAGCTTGTCGGCGATAGCGACGGCTGCACCGGTCAGGGTCGCCGGCAGCTCAGCACCGGCACCGCGAGGCATGTACTGCTCGTTCAGTGCCAGCGCGACATCTTCCGGCTCGCCGTCATTGAGCGCGTAGTAGTAACCGGCGACACCTTGCATCTCCGGGAACTCGCCGACCATTTCGGTGGCCAGGTCGCACTTCGACAGCAGGCCTGCGCGGGCAGCCCACGATGCGTTGCCGCCGATGCGTGCAGCGATGTACGCCGCCAGTTTCGATACGCGCTCGGCCTTGTCGTAGACGCTGCCGAGTTTTTCCTGGAACACCACGTTCTTCAGGCGATCGTTGAACACTTCGAGTTTCTGCTTCTTGTCTTGCTTGAAGAAGAACTCGGCGTCGGTCAGACGTGGGCGAACCACTTTCTCGTTACCGGCGATGATCTGCTGCGGGTCTTTGCTTTCGATGTTGGCCACAGTGATGAAACGTGGCAGCAGCTTGCCGTCGGCATCCAGCAGGCAGAAGTACTTCTGGTTGTCCTGCATGGTGGTGATCAGCGCTTCTTGCGGCACGTCGAGGAAGCGTTCCTCGAACGAGCACACCAGCGGCACTGGCCATTCAACCAGCGCGGTCACTTCGTCGAGCAGCGCCGGTGGAACGATTGCCGTGCCTTCCTGACGGGTGGCCAGTTCTTCGGTGCGCTTGCTGATGATCTCGCGACGCTCGTTGGCGTCAGCCAGAACGTAGGCAGCACGCAGGTCGGCCAGGTAGCTCGACGGCGAACCGATGCGCACACTTTCCGGGTGATGGAAGCGGTGACCACGGGAATCACGACCAGCCTTCTGCGCGAGGATCGTGCAGTCGATGACCTGGTCACCGAGCAGCATCACCAGCCATTGGGTCGGACGCACGAACTCTTCTTTGCGCGCACCCCAACGCATGCGTTTCGGGATCGGCAGGTCATTCAGCGAGTCTTCAACGATGGTCGGCAGCAGGCTCGCGGTCGGCTTGCCGGCGATGCTCTGGCTGTAGCGCAGTTTCGGACCGCTCTGGTCGATTTCGCTCAGCTCGACGCCGCACTTCTTGGCAAAACCCAAGGCAGCCTGAGTCGGATTGCCTTCAGCGTCGAACGCCGCCTGACGTGGCGGGCCGTCGAGGTTGATGCTGCGGTCCGGTTGCTGGGTGGCCAACGCTGTGATCAGCACAGCCAGACGACGCGGCGCGGCGTAGACGGTTTTGCTCTCGTAGCTCAGGCCGGCGGCTTGCAGGCCTTTGTCGATACCGGCGAGGAAAGCGTCAGCCAAAGTGTTCAGGGCTTTGGGTGGCAGTTCTTCGGTGCCCAGTTCAACCAGAAAATCTTGCGCACTCATTGTGCAGCCTCCAGCTTGGCCAGTACTTCGTCACGCAGGTCCGGGGTCGCCATCGGGAAGCCCAGCTTGGCGCGGGCCAGCAGGTAGGCTTGGGCGACGGAACGCGCCAGGGTGCGAACGCGCAGAATGTATTGTTGACGCGCGGTCACCGAGATCGCCCGGCGCGCATCCAGCAGGTTGAAGGTGTGCGAGGCCTTCAACACCATTTCGTAGCTCGGCAACGGCAGCGGCTGGTCGAGTTCGATCAGGCGCTTGGCTTCGCCTTCATAGAAGTCGAACAGTTCGAACAGCTTGTCGACGTTGGCGTGTTCGAAGTTGTAGGTGGACTGCTCCACTTCGTTCTGGTGGAACACGTCGCCGTAGGTCACTTTGCCCATCGGGCCGTCGGCCCAGACCAGGTCGTAGACCGAATCCACGCCTTGCAGGTACATGGCCAGACGCTCGAGACCGTAGGTGATCTCGCCGGTCACCGGGTAGCACTCGATGCCGCCCGCCTGCTGGAAGTAAGTGAACTGAGTGACTTCCATACCGTTGAGCCAGACTTCCCAGCCCAGACCCCAGGCGCCGAGGGTCGGCGATTCCCAGTTGTCTTCGACGAAGCGAATGTCGTGGACCAGCGGGTCCAGACCGACATGCTTGAGGGAGCCCAGGTACAGTTCCTGGAAGTTGTCCGGGTTCGGCTTCAGAACTACCTGGAATTGATAGTAGTGCTGCAGACGGTTCGGGTTTTCGCCGTAACGGCCGTCAGTCGGACGGCGGCTTGGCTGCACGTAAGCGGCGTTCCAGGTTTCCGGGCCGATGGCGCGCAGGAAGGTCGCGGTGTGGAAAGTGCCGGCGCCTACTTCCATATCGTAGGGCTGAAGTACCACACAACCTTGCTCGGCCCAGTATTGCTGGAGCGCGAGGATCAAGTCTTGGAAGGTACGCACGGCTGGCGTAGGCTGGCTCACGAAATTCACCTGTTTCTTGGGCTGCGATTTAAAGAGCGGGAGTATACCCGATTCGTTGCTGCGCACGCCCCCTGGAGCCTTATGCCACGCTGCTTTTGGTGTACCGAAGATCCGCTGTACATGGCTTATCACGATCAGGAGTGGGGCACGCCGCTACGCGATGCGCAGGGTTTGTTCGAGTTGCTTTCGCTCGAAGGGTTCCAGGCCGGGTTGTCGTGGATCACCGTGCTGCGCAAACGCGAGCGCTATCGCGAGGTGTTGTTCGGCTTCGACGTGCAGCGCGTGGCGCAGATGAGCGACGCTGAAATCGACGAATTGATGCTTGATCCCGGCATCATCCGCAACCGCCTCAAACTCAACGCCGCCCGGCGCAATGCCCAGGCCTGGCTGGCGCTGGAGGACCCGGTGGCGTTGCTCTGGTCGTTCGTCGGCGACCGACCGATCATCAATCATTTCAAGGATCGCAGCGAAGTCCCGGCGATCACCCCCGAAGCGCTGGCGATGAGCAAAGCCTTGAAAAAGGCCGGATTCACGTTCGTCGGCCCGACCATTTGCTACGCGTTGATGCAGGCCTCGGGCATGGTCATGGATCACACGCAGGATTGCGACCGCTACGCGCAGCTCGTCAACGGCGGTTAGAATGCCCGCCTCGCGCACAGCACAAAGATCAGGAGTGACCTGTGGAAAAGTTTAAAGGCGCCTTGCTGGTAGGCGCTCTGCGGCTGTTTGCCCTGCTGCCATGGCGAGCCGTACAGGCCGTGGGTTCGGCGATTGGCTGGATCATGTGGAAAACCCCCAACCGTTCCCGCGACGTGGTGCGGATCAACCTGGCCAAATGTTTTCCACAGATGGATCCGGCCGAACGTGAGCGTCTGGTCGGCCAGAGCCTGAAAGACATCGGCAAGTCCCTGACCGAAAGCGCCTGCGCGTGGATCTGGCCGGCGCAACGTTCCATCGACCTGGTGCGCGAAGTCGAAGGCCTCGACGTCCTCAAGGATGCATTGGCTTCGGGCAAAGGCGTAGTCGGCATCACCAGCCATCTGGGCAACTGGGAAGTGCTCAACCACTTCTATTGCAGCCAGTGCAAACCGATCATTTTCTACCGTCCGCCAAAGTTGAAGGCTGTGGATGAATTGCTGCGCAAGCAACGCGTGCAACTGGGCAACAAAGTCGCCGCGTCGACCAAGGAAGGCATCCTCAGCGTCATCAAGGAAGTGCGCAAAGGTGGTGCAGTGGGCATCCCCGCTGACCCGGAACCGGCCGAATCCGCGGGGATTTTCGTACCCTTCTTCGCCACGCAGGCGCTGACCAGCAAATTCGTGCCGAACATGTTGGCCGGTGGCAAAGCCGTTGGCGTGTTTCTGCATGCGCTGCGCCTGCCCGACGGTTCCGGCTACAAGGTGATCCTTGAAGCCGCGCCGGAAGCGATGTACAGCACCGATACGGCAGAATCCTGCGCCGCGATGAGCAAAGTCGTCGAGCGCTACGTCGCCGCTTATCCAAGCCAGTACATGTGGAGCATGAAGCGCTTCAAAAAACGTCCGCCGGGCGAAGCACGCTGGTACTGAGACGTTTAGAGATGTGATTGGCATGGTCTGTGGATAACCTCATCGTCGAGGTTATCCACAACCGTTCATACAAGGGCGCAGCAGATGTCCGAACACCGCAAGTCGTTTCGTATCAAGATTACCCACGACAGCTTCGGCGAATGCCTCGGGCAGACGCGCAATCTGACGCCCACCGGGGTGTTTGTGCAGCATCCGGGTCTGGCGTCATTGCCCAAGGGCGCTGTGGTTTATGGGCAGGTGCAGGGTTTACCCACAGGCGCGCCGCGCGTGCGGATGGAAGTGGTGACCGTGGATGCCGAAGGTATCGGCCTGCGCTACCTGTAGGTTATTGCGCCTGACGATCAAGCTTCTTCAGAAATACGGTCATTTCCTTCTCGGCCTGCTTGTCGCCGTGGGCGCGGGCTGCTTCCAGACCTTGTTCCCATGCCTGCCGCGCGGCGGCGTGATCGCCCAGCGCCAGTTGCGCCTTGCCTAACAGTTTCCAGGCCGCCGAGTACTTCGGATCGAAGCCGACACAGCGCTGGAAATGCTCGGCAGCCTTGGCGTTTTCACCCAAGTCCAGGTAACCCTTGCCCAGGCCGAAGCGCAGCAATGAGTTATCCACACCCTTGGCGAGCATTTTTTCCAGGGATTCGAGCATGGGTGGATTCCTTTCGTGGGAGTGTCAGGTGTTGACGGGGTTTAGTGAGGCCGTCTTCGCGAGCAAGCCCGTTCCCACAGGAGGAATGCATTCCAAATGTGGGAGCGGGCTTGCTCGCGAAGAGGCCATCTCAAACAACGCAGATTTAGGATCAGAAGAAGCTCAACCCCACATGAAACAGCTTCTCCACGTCGCGAATATGCTTTTTATCCACAAGGAACAGAATCACATGGTCGCCCGCTTCGATCACCGTGTCGTCGTGGGCGATGATCACTTGTTCATTGCGAATCACCGCGCCGATGGTGGTGCCCGGCGGCAGGCCGATTTTCTCGATCGGCTTGCCGATGACTTTGCTCGACTTCGCATCACCGTGGGCAATCGCCTCAATGGCTTCCGCCGCACCGCGACGCAGTGAGTGCACGCTGACGATATCGCCTCGGCGCACGTGGGCCAGCAAGGTGCCGATGGTTGCCAGTTGCGGGCTGATGGCGATGTCGATGTCGCCGCCCTGAATCAGGTCGACGTAAGCCGGATTGTTGATGATGGTCATCACCTTCTTCGCCCCCAGCCGTTTGGCCAGCAGCGACGACATGATATTGGCTTCGTCATCGTTGGTGAGCGCGAGGAAGATGTCGGCGTCGGCGATGTTCTCTTCCAGGAGCAAATCGCGATCCGAGGCACTGCCCTGCAACACCACGGTGCTGTCGAGGGTGTCGGAGAGATAGCGGCAGCGCGCCGGGTTCATCTCGATGATCTTCACCTGATAACGGCTTTCGATAGCCTCGGCCAGACGTTCGCCGATCTGCCCGCCGCCAGCGATGACGATGCGTTTGTAGGTTTCGTCGAGACGGCGCATTTCGCTCATCACCGCGCGAATGTCCTCACGGGCGGCGATGAAGAAGACTTCGTCATCGGCCTCGATCACGGTGTCGCCCTGGGGCAGGATCGGCCGGTCACGGCGGAAAATCGCTGCTACGCGAGTCTCGACATTCGGCATGTGTTCACGCAACTGACGAAGTTGCTGACCCACCAATGGCCCGCCGTAGTAAGCGCGTACCGCGACCAGTTGCGCCGCACCGTCAGCGAAGTCGATCACCTGCAAGGCGCCGGGATGCTGGATCAGGCGCTTGATGTAGTTGGTCACCACCTGCTCGGGACTGATCAGCACGTCGACCGGAATCGCTTCGTTCTGGAACAGCTGCTCTTCGCGGTTGAGGTAGGACGCTTCGCGTACCCGGGCGATTTTGGTCGGAGTGTGGAACAGCGTGTGGGCGACCTGGCAGGCGACCATGTTGGTCTCGTCGCTGTTGGTCACCGCCACCAGCATGTCAGCGTCGTCGGCGCCGGCCTGGCGCAGCACCGACGGCAGCGAACCACGGCCCTGAATGGTGCGGATGTCGAGGCGGTCGCCGAGGTCGCGCAGGCGCTCGCCGTCGGTGTCGACCACCGTGATGTCGTTGGCTTCGCTCGCCAGGTGTTCGGCCAGCGAACCGCCGACCTGCCCTGCACCGAGGATGATGATTTTCATCCAGTCACTCCGTTGAATCCGTTTAGCTGCGCGCAGCAGCGATCTTGATCAGCTTGGCGTAGTAGAACCCGTCGTGCCCGCCCTGCTGGGCCAGCAATTGGCGACCATGGGGCTGTTTGATCCCGGCAGTCGTGGCCAGGTCCAGCTCGCGGGCGCCGGTTGTGCGTTCAAGGAACGCGGCGATGACTTCGGTGTTCTCGGTCGGTAAAGTCGAGCAGGTGGCGTAAAGCAGGATGCCGCCGACTTCGAGGGTTTTCCACATCGCGTCGAGCAGCTCGCCTTGGAGCAAAGCGAGGGCGGCGATGTCGTCGGGTTGACGGGTCAGCTTGATGTCCGGATGGCGACGGATTACGCCCGTGGCCGAGCACGGCGCGTCGAGCAGGATGCGCTGGAACGGCTTGCCGTCCCACCATTTGTCGATGTCGCGACCATCGGCGGCGATCAGCTCGGCGTTCAAGCCGAGGCGTTCGAGGTTTTCCTTCACGCGCACCAGACGCTTGGCTTCCAGATCCACTGCCACCACGCCGGCCAGCGCCGGTTCGGCTTCGAGGATGTGACAGGTCTTGCCACCCGGTGCGCAGCAAGCGTCGAGCACCCGTTGGCCTGGCGCCAGATCGAGCAGATCGGCAGCCAGTTGCGCGGCTTCGTCCTGCACGCTGATCCAGCCTTCGGCGAAACCCGGCAGGCTGCGCACGTCGGCGGCGGCTTCAAGAATGATGCCGTCGCGGCTATAGACACACGGGGTTGCGGCGATGCCGGCGTCGGTCAGCAGACCGAGGTAGGCGTCGCGGCTGTGATGGCGGCGGTTGACTCGCAGGATCATCGGCGGATGCGCGTTGTTGGCCGCGCAGATCGCTTCCCATTGCTCAGGCCAGAACGCCTTCAGGGATTTTTGCAGCCAGCGCGGGTGGGCGGTGCGCACCACCGGATCGCGTTCCAGCTCGGCGAAAATCGTTTCGCTTTCGCGCTGTGCGTTGCGCAGCACTGCGTTGAGCAAGCCCTTGGCCCAAGGTTTTTTCAACTTGTCGGCGCAACCGACGGTTTCGCCGATGGCGGCGTGGGCCGGCACGCGGGTGTAGAGCAGTTGATAGAGGCCAACCAGCAGCAGCGCTTCGACGTCAGCATCGGCGGCTTTGAACGGCTTTTGCAGCAGCTTTTCCGCCAGCGCCGACAGGCGTGGCTGCCAGCGCGCGGTGCCAAAGGCCAGATCCTGGGTAAAACCGCGATCGCGATCCTCGACCTTGTCCAGTTGTGTCGGCAAAGAGCTGTTCAGCGAGGCTTTGCCGCTGAGCACGGCAGCGAGTGCCTTGGCGGCGGCCAGACGCGGGTTCATTGCGCGTCCACCGCTGCGCCGAGCACCGTGCCGACAGCGAACTTCTCACGACGGCTGTTGAACAGGTCGCTGAAATTCAGTGCTTTGCCGCCGGGCAATTGCAGGCGGGTCAGGCACAGCGCTTGTTCGCCGCACGCGACGACCAGGCCGTCCTTGCTGGCGCTGAGGATTTCACCCGGGGCGCCGTTGCCGTCGGCGAGTGTCGCCGCCAGCACTTTCAATGCTTCACCGTTGAGGGTGCTGTGGGTGATCGGCCATGGGTTGAAGGCGCGCACCAGTCGCTCCAGCTCAACTGCCGGACGGCTCCAGTCGATGCGTGCTTCATCTTTGTTCAATTTGTGCGCGTAGGTGGCGAGCTCATCGTTCTGCACTTCGCCTTCCAGCGTTCCGGTCGCCAGACCGGCAATCGCTTGCACCACGGCTGGCGGGCCCATTTCGGCGAGGCGATCGTGGAGAGTGCCTCCGGTGTCTTCGGCAGTGATCGGCGTAACGACTTTGAGCAGCATCGGCCCGGTATCGAGGCCCGCTTCCATGCGCATCACGGTCACGCCGCTTTCGGCGTCGCCCGCTTCCACGGCACGCTGGATCGGCGCCGCACCGCGCCAGCGAGGCAGCAACGACGCGTGGCTGTTAATGCAGCCCAGACGCGGAATATCCAGCACCACTTGCGGCAGGATCAAGCCGTAGGCGACCACCACCATCAAATCCGGCTTCAGTGCGGCGAGTTCAGCCTGAGCGTCAGCGTTGCGCAACGTCGGCGGCTGCAACACCTGGATATTATTTTCCAGCGCCAGTTGTTTAACCGGGCTCGGCATCAGTTTTTGTCCGCGACCGGCCGGACGATCCGGTTGGGTGTAGACCGCAACGATCTCGTAAGGGCTGCTCAGCAGGGCCTTGAGGTGTTCGGCGGCGAATTCCGGGGTGCCGGCAAAAACGATGCGCAGTGGCTCAGTCATGAAGGGGTCTCATAAAAAGAAAAAGGCTTGCCGCAGCAAGCCTTTGAAGGAGGGCATCAAGCGTTCTGGCGATGCAGCTTTTCCAGTTTCTTCTTGATCCGGTCGCGTTTGAGCGTGGACAGGTAGTCGACGAACAATTTGCCGTTGAGGTGGTCGCATTCGTGCTGGATGCAGACCGCGAGCAGGCCTTCGGCGATCAGCTCATAGGGCTTGCCGTCGCGGTCCAGCGCTTTGATCCTGACCTTCTGCGGGCGGTCGACGTTTTCGTAGAAGCCCGGCACCGAGAGGCAGCCTTCCTGGTACTGATCCATTTCGTCAGTCAGCGATTCGAACTCGGGATTGATGAACACCCGAGGTTCGGTACGGTCTTCGGAAAGATCCATCACGACGATACGTTTGTGCACGTTGACCTGGGTCGCGGCAAGGCCGATGCCCGGCGCTTCATACATTGTTTCAAACATGTCATCGACCAACTGACGCACTTCGTCGTCCACTACGGCCACAGGCTTGGCGATAGTACGCAGACGCGGGTCCGGGAATTCGAGGATGTTTAAAATGGCCATAGGCTGATTGCTGCACGTATTGAGTAAAGTCGGGTCGATGGCCTGGCAGGTCCGAAGATGCAGGCTACCGTTGTGAAGCGTAGCTTCTGCATTTGGCAGAAGCGAGCCACGGGGGCTCTGACGGTTCACGCGAGCGCACATGATAAAGGGATTCACTGCATGAGGAAAACACTACTCGCCCTGCTGCTGTTGGCTTCGGCTGGCGCGGCGCAAGGGCAAGTGCAACTCAGGGATGGTTTTCCACAGCAATACACGGTGGTTTCGGGGGATACGCTCTGGGACATTTCCGGCAAATACCTGCGCGAGCCCTGGCAATGGCCACAACTGTGGCGGGCCAACCCGCAAATCGAAAACCCTGATCTGATCTATCCCGGCGACACGCTGACGCTCAGCTACGTCAACGGCCAGCCGCGTCTGACCCTCAATCGCGGCGAGTCGCGCGGCACCATCAAGCTGTCACCGCGCATTCGCACCAGCCCGGTGGCCGAGGCGATTCCGAGCATTCCGCTGAAATCGATCAACAGCTTCCTGCTGAGCAACCGCATCGTCGACAAGGTCGAGGATTTCGACAAGGCGCCGTACATCGTCGCCGGTGACGCGGAGCGCGTGCTCAGCGGCACTGGCGACCGGATCTTTGCCCGTGGCCATTTCGATCCGAATCAACCGGTTTACGGGATCTTCCGTCAGGGCAAGGTCTATACCGATCCGCAAACCAAGGAATTCCTCGGGATCAACGCCGACGACATCGGTGGCGGTGAGATTGTGGCCACCGAAGGCGACGTCGCCACCCTCGCCCTGCAACGCACCACCCAGGAAGTGCGCCTGGGTGATCGCTTGTTCAGTGGCGAAGAGCGCTCGATCAATTCGACCTTCATGCCCAGTGCTCCGACCACCGACATCAATGGCGTGATCATCGACGTGCCGCGCGGCGTCACGCAGATCGGCGTGATGGACGTCGTCACACTGAACAAAGGCAAGCGCGATGGTCTGGCCGAAGGCAACGTATTGGTCGTGATGAAAACCGGCGAAACCGTTCGCGACCGCGTCACCGGTCAACCGCTGAAAATCCCCGACGAACGGGCCGGGTTACTGATGGTGTTCCGCACTTACGACAAGCTCAGCTACGGCCTGGTGCTGAATGCATCGCGCTCGCTGGCGGTGCTCGATAAAGTGCGAAATCCATAAGCTTGCTTAACAAGTTACCAACAGAGTTATCCACAGCTTGTTCCGAATGGTTCGGGACTTATAACGATCAAGGATGATCCATGCCCCTGCCTGTCTACACGCCAGTTTCCCCTGCGGAACTGGAAGCGCGCCTGCGCCTGCACCGCTTGCCGGAAATCGGCCCGAAGCGCTTTCTCAAATTGCTCGAAGCCTTTGGTTCGGCGTCCAAAGCCATCAGCGCGCCGGCCAGTGCCTGGCGCTCGCTGGGTTTGCCGACGGCGTGTGCCGAGGCGCGACGCTGTCCCGACGTGCGCGACGGCGCCAGCCATGCAATGCGCTGGCTAGAGCGGCCGGGTCAGCATTTGCTGATGTGGGACCAGCCGGACTATCCGGCCTTGCTGGCGCAAATCCCCGATCCGCCGCCCCTGTTGTTCGTGGCGGGTGACCCACTGATTCTGGAGAGGCCGCAACTGGCGATGGTCGGTAGCCGCCGTGCGTCGCGCCCGGGAATGGACACCGCCGCAGCGTTTTCCCGCAGCCTGGCCGGGGCCGGTTTTGTCATCACCAGTGGCTTGGCGCTGGGCATTGATGCCGCTGCGCATCAGGCAGCGCTGGATGTCGGTGGGCAAACGGTCGGGGTGTTGGGTACGGGGTTGGAAAATTTTTATCCACAGCGCAATCGGAGACTGGCTGACGCGATGATTGCCTCGGGCAGCGCGGTGCTTTCGGAGTTTCCGCTGGATGCTGGCCCCACCGCGAGCAACTTCCCGCGACGCAACCGGATCATCAGTGGTTTATCCCTTGGCGTGCTTGTGGTCGAGGCGAGTGTCGCCAGTGGTTCGCTGATCACCGCGCGGCTGGCGGCGGAACAGGGGCGCGAAGTCTATGCGATCCCGGGCTCGATCCATCACCCCGGTGCGCGCGGCTGTCACCAGTTGATCCGCGATGGCGCGGTGTTGGTGGAAACCATCGAACACATCCTCGAAGCTTTGCGGGGCTGGCAGCATTTGCCGTTATCCACAGACCCGGCCGATACGGATCACCCCTTGCTGAGCCTGCTACACGCCGCACCGCATACCAGCGAAGCGTTGGCGCAAAGCTGCGGCTGGGCGTTACCCAAAGTGCTGGCGGCGCTGACCGAACTGGAAATGGATGGCCGCGCCGTGTGTGAAAACGGTCGCTGGCTGGCGAGGACGAGCTAGGTTTTACAAGGAAGATCGGTAAACTGCGCGAAACCTGTTTGCGGAGATTTTTTCATGGTTAACAGTTGGCGTGTGCAACAAGCCGCACGAGAGATTCGCGCTGGGGCGGTCATTGCCTATCCAACCGAAGCCGTCTGGGGGCTGGGTTGCGACCCGTGGAACGAAGAAGCGGTGGATCGGCTGCTGGCGATCAAGAATCGCTCGGTCGACAAGGGCCTGATTTTGGTCGCCGACAACATTCGCCAGTTCGACTTCCTGTTCGAAGACTTCCCGCAAGACTGGATCGACCGCATGGCCAGCACTTGGCCGGGGCCGAACACCTGGCTGGTGCCACACCAGAATCTGCTGCCGGAATGGGTCACCGGGGTGCATGACACGGTGGCGCTACGCGTCAGCGATCATCCGCAGGTGCGGGACTTATGCTCGATGGTAGGGCCGTTGATTTCGACATCGGCCAACCCGCAAGGCCGGCCGGCGGCGCGCACGCGGTTGCGCGTCGAGCAGTACTTCCGGGGACAAATCGACCTGGTACTGGGCGGGCAACTGGGCGGGCGCAAGAACCCCAGCGTCATTCGAGATCTGGCTTCCGGTAAGGTCATTCGTCCCGACTGACGTATTTCCCGAAAACACTCTATCGAGTACTCCTCAGCCTTATTGGTGAGGAGTACTACTTCTGTCTGCGATTTATCCTCCATAGAACTCTAAACTTACAACGGTTTGTTTAAGTTTTGCCTGTTTCGTGTGTCAGATAAGTTACCCATTGATAAAGCTCTGTAACTTTTCCCACGTCATTATCAGAAGTAGCGCAGTGGCGGTATTTCTAAAAGCATCCATCCTTTCAATGCGTTCAGAAAACTTTGATAAGTTAACGTCTGCGGAGAAGGAATGGACACTACGGATTTACAACTCACGGATTATCTGCAGGTGCTTCAGGCGACAGTAAACAGTCATCATGACAATTGTCGTATTGTTATTCTTGAAGCGGGATCCGACACACGAGAACCTGATCGATTCATGGGGCGGCAATTTCGCCTTCGACTGCAACATTACATGCTGACGTCCAGAGCCCGGTTGCTGGAAACCAAACTGGCAATCCCCGCGCGCAGTACCCACTTTCTGCTCTATCAATGCGATCAACTGGTGGCGGTATTAAGGGTGACCCCATCGCCCTTTGAATGGGCATCGCTGGCGCAACGGCATTTGTCGCCTACCGTGGCGCTGTCGCGCCATGTCGAGTTCAGCCGGCTGATCACGCATTCGCAAAACCAGCAACCCGTTTGGGTCAACGGACTCCTGGCAGCTGCCACCGAGTGGGCGATCCAGCGCGGTTATCGAGGCGTCACTGCCCTCTGCAGATCGCCACAGCGGCGCCTGTTTCAGCGTTTTGGCCTGACACCGATCAGCGCCGACGCTCTTCATCTCGACCAACGTGCACGCGGCGACTACTGGTTGCTGTCGGCTGAATGGGGGCAAATCCTCGCCGCTGTTCAGCAACCCGTTCATGCCACCGCCAACCCACTGGAGAACCACGATGAATGCGCCCGTCAGTTTTGAACAACAATTGAGCCTGCTTGATCAACGCATCGAAAAGACCTGGTCCGATATTCTCGATAACTCGCGCTTGGTAAAAGCCATACGCGAAGGGACTGTTTCCAAAGCGCTGTATGCAATCTACATGATCGAAACCTTTCACTACACCGCGCACAATGCACGTAATCAGGGATTGGTGGGTGTGCGCCATGCCGATAATCCGGTCTATGCAAAATTCTGTTTTGAACATGCAGCGCAAGAAGTAGGGCATGAAAAAATGGCCTTGCACGATGTCATGAGTCTTGGCTTGAAAAATGAGCTGTTTGATATTCCTCCAGCGTTACCGGAAACCGAAGTACTGATCGCTTATTTGTACTGGATATCCTTTACTGGTAATCCGCTGCAACGGCTTGGATACAGTTACTGGGCAGAAAACGCCTACCAGTTCATCACGCCACTCATCAGTAAACTAAGCGAAATACTTGCACTAAGCCCCGCCCAGCTGACGTTCTTTATCGCTCACTCGGATATCGATATAGAACACTTCAATGAAATCAAGCTCATTCTGCGCCGCACATGTAAGTGTCAAGCCGACTGGGAGGCCATTAACACGGTGATGGAAACCAGCTTGCGCCTGACCGGCGACATGCTTGAGGCCGTTTACGAACAGTATGAGTCTTGGCAAAACGGCCTCGCGCCCCGCTACGACTTCCTTCACGCCGTGGATAAATCATGAAGCCATCACGTCGATTTTCAGGTTTGGTGGACGGAGGCAGGCATGGCTGACTATTTCGAGCGTTTGAATTACGCGCTGGGAGATGAAGACGCGGCGCTTGAATACGCGATCCTGCCCAAGCGTGCCGGGCATGTTGTGGGGGTCGCAGGGAGTGGTGGAAGGCTTTTGCCACTGCTGGCCCGTAAACCGGCAAGAATGACCTGCACCGATATCAGTGCACCGCAACTGGCGTTTACGCGGTTGCGCTTTGCCCTGCTGAGACAGACCGATCACGAGTCGTTCATGGACTTTATGGGGTATCGGACGGGGACGTTGACGACACGACGCCAAGCCATCTTTCAACACCTGGATCTGCCGCGGGAAGATCGCCGCTGGTTGGCAGACCTGTTTCAGGCGCGGCGCTGGCAAGCACCGATTTACATGGGGGCTTTTGAACAGACGTTGCAGCGGTTGGCGAAAATCAATGGACTGTTTACCGGCCAGGCCGGTCGAGCAATTTTTCAGTACAGCCACCTCGGCGAGCAAACGGATTATTACCGAACCCGCTTTCCCCGCAAACGCTGGAGGGTCGTGATTGCGTTGCTTGGCAATGCAGCTGTGCTCAATTCGCTGCTCTACAAAGGTGCTTTTCCAGCCAACAACCTCGGTATCAGTACCAGGGATGCGTATCTACAGATTTTCCATGCCTTGTTCACTACGCAAATCGTGCGCAAGAGTTTCTTCCTGCAAATGCTGTTTTTCGGTGAGTTGCGCTATCCCCAGGGCTTCCCGCTGGAGTGCGATCCGAAGATTTTCAAGCGTGCCTGTGAGGCACAACAACAGTGCGAGATGCGGGTAGTGCAGGCAGACATTCTCGACTGCGTGGCCATGCACAGAAACGTCGATTTCGTCTCGCTCTCGGACGTGCCTTCCTTTCTGCCCGACGTCGCGGGTGCTGCTGTCTTGCAGCGACTGCGTCCGTCCATGGCGGAGAACGCTTTGACGGTCATACGCGGACATTTGCACGTTATTCAGCCCGATTGTGCAGGCTTCTGCGATGTCAGTGGCGATCACCAGGCCGCTATCGCACGCGAAAAAACCCAGCTCTGGCGTGTACAGGTCTATCGCCGGACGACAACTTCGCAGGTATCTCGATGAACACTCAGCAACCGACTGTCAATTGGCTGAAAAATCGTGTCCGCCAGGCGCGCGACGATCAGCAGCAATTGTTCGATGCCGGACTCAATGGCCTGGAGCTGGCGCGGCGCGAGGGCAAGGACATCGAGTTGAGCAACGGCGAGCGACTGACCGAGTTTCTCTCATGCTCATATCTCGGGCTGGAGTGCGACCCGCGCCTGATTCAGGGGGCGGTGGATGCAGTGGAGTGCTTCGGTGTGCAATTCGCCGCAGCGCGTACCCGGGCACTTCTGCCGCCGATGCGTGCATTGGATGAGCAATTGAGCCAGATATTTCAGGGGCATACCGTCACCTTCAACTCGGTGGGCAGCGCGCATCTGGGATGTCTGCCGCTGTTGGGATCCGGTGAGCTGCCGTCCTACCCCTTGCGTCGTGGTCCCTGCTGGATCGTTGATCGGGCTGCCCATGCCTCGATGCAAGTGCTGCAAGGTATTCTGTGGCAATTCGGCACCGTACAAAGGTGCGATTGCAGCGATGTGCAACAAGTCGAGCAGTTGTGTTCGACAGCCGCAGCGGCTGGCAACACGCCGATCATCCTCACCGACAGCATCGGTTCAATGCGCGGTCTGTATCCGATCAACCGCTTGCTGCAACTGGCAGAGCGCTTCGAAGGATATTTGTATGCGGATGACGCCCATGGCACCTCGATCCATGGCGTGGCCGGGGGCGGTTACGCCCTTATGGCGGCCGATGAGCGACTGCGGCATCGCCTGATCCTCCTGTCATCGTTGTCCAAGGCGTTCGGGGCAACCGGAGGAGCGATCACCGTGCTTTCGGCCGCTGATGCAGAACTGATACGACGCCATGCGTCGACCTATACCTTCGGCGGGCCTCTGTCGATGGGCGGTGTTGGCGCGGCGGTCGCCTCGGGGGCTATCCACCTTTCGCCGGAGCTTGGGCAATTGCAGGCGGCCCTGTGGCGAAATTTGGCGCTGATCGACGGTCTGCTCGGACCGGTGCTAGGCAATCATGAAGTCGCCTCGCCTATTCGTTTCGTCCGCGTCGGGGGCGAACGAGATGCGATCCGTCTGGCGCTGCACCTGCGTCGAGAGACTTTCGCGGTGACCACCGCACTGTTTCCCGTGGTGGCTAAAGGTGAGGCGATTTTGCGTCTGGCCATCAGCGCGAATCATGGCCAGGACCAACTACAACGACTGGCCAGTGCCATCAGTGGCGGCTTCGATGAGTTGGGTATTCGTCAGGGAGGACATGGCGATGAACGATGAAATCCGCGCGGTTGCAGACTGGGATCCCCTGACAGTGAGTGAAGCCCTTGCCCGTCAACTGGCTTATGCGCGTTCTTTGCCCTGGTATCGCGCACTTTGCCCGCAAATCCTCCACGTACAGAGTCCACAAGATTTACATCGACTGCCGATGCAGGCGGTCGAGGACGATCTGGGCGGTGTGTTGTTTTGCGCAATGGCCCAGGCCTCCCACTGTGCGCCTGGCGGTGGGCTGACCCTGACGTCGGGAGGTAGCACCGGGCAGCGCAAACACATTACCCACTCCTGGGCGTTCAACGCCCGTATCGTGTCGCTCGGCGCGCGGGTGTTTGGCACCGCAGATGAGCGTCCTGCAGTTGTCATCAATTGCCTGACCGCCGGCGAAATGCAAGGGGCCTTTCAATACGCGGCTGCGCTCGTCGAGCGTATTGGCGCACGCCTGTTGCCCGCCGGTTCACTGATGGGGCTTGTGAGGATTGCCGAGCTGATTCATGCACAAACCGTCGATGCGCTGATCTGCACGCCGTCATTTGCCGCGGCGCTGTTTAACCATCAAGACATCGACGTCGAGCAGTTGGCCAGTCTGAGATGGCTCTACTACATCGGGGAACCCTGCAGTAAACAGCTGCGCGAGCAATTGGCCAGGGACTGGCCGGCCATCAAGATTCGGTCGCTGGGTTACAGCTCGACGGAGACCGGTCCCATTGGCTATCAGTGCCAACACCTTGAGCACGGTTTCTATCATCTGCATGCCGACGCAATGCTGCTTGAGGTGGTTGATCCGCTGACCCTGCAAGCCGTGGCCGAAGGTGAGGCTGGCGAGTTTCTGTTGACGCCCCTGCTACCCGATCATGTGCCGCTGTTACGTTATCGGATTGGTGATCGGGGGCAGATCCTGCGGCAAGGGTCGAATTGCGCTTGTGGCAGCCCGTTCCCCGTGCTCGAACTGGAAGGACGAGTCGAGACTTCGATCAAGCTGGGCGGCGCGATCATTACTCAGCGGCAGGTTCTCGGCGTACTCAGGCAAGCGTTGCCCGATCTGCACGCTGTCGATCTGCAGATGCAGATTGAGAGACAGGCTGGCGGTGCCCGCCTGCTTGTGGTCATCGCCCGGGACAAGTTGCCTGCCGGCGCAGAAAGCGCCATCGAGCGGGAACTACAAAGAGATAAGCAGGCCTGCGCATTGCTCGGGTTGCCCGGAGTCCTGGGATTGCAGGTGCAGCGCCTTGAACGGCATGAGTTTGAAACAACCCTGGCCGGCAAGACGCCGTTTTTTTTCGAGTTGGGCGCCCCCCTATGACGCGATGAAGATTCACCGGGGACGCTTGTTGTCAGGGCTGCAGGATGGTGGAGCCGGTAGTACGCCGAGCCGAAAGCTCGGTCTGTGCCTTCGCCGCATCGGCCAGCGGATAACGCTGGCTGATGTCGACCTTGAGCTTGCCGCTGATGATCATCTCGAACAGCTCATCGGCCATTCGCTGAAGGTTTTCGGCGTTATTGGCGTAGGTCGCCAGGGTCGGCCGGGTCACGTACAGCGAGCCCTTGGCGGCGAGAATACCCAGATTGACCCCGTCCACTGCACCGGACGCATTGCCGAAGCTGACCACCAGACCACGCGGCGACACGCTGTCCAGCGAAGTCAGCCAGGTGTCCTTGCCAACGCCGTCGTAGACCACCGGGACTTTCTTGCCGTCGGTCAGTTCGAGCACGCGTTCAGCAACATTTTCGTGGCTGTAATCGATGGTCGCCCAAGCGCCGTTGGCCTTGGCCAGTTCGGCCTTTTCTTTCGAACTGACGGTGCCGATCAGGTTCACACCCAATGCCTTGGCCCATTGGCAGGCCAGCGAACCGACGCCCCCGGCAGCGGCGTGGAACAGAATGGTTTCGCCACCCTTGAGCTCATAGGTCTGGCGCAGCAGGTACTGCACGGTCAGGCCCTTGAGCATCACCCCGGCAGCCGTCTCGAAGCTGATGGCGTCCGGCAGATGCACCAGATTGGCTTCAGGCAAAACGTGCAGTTGACTGTAGGCGCCCAGCGGGCCGCTGCCGTAAGCGACGCGATCACCCACCTTGAACCGGGTGACTTCGCTGCCCACCGCGTCGACGATGCCCGCGCCTTCCGCGCCCAGACCAGATGGCAAAGCAGGCGGTGCATAGAGGCCGCTGCGGTAGTAGGTGTCGATGAAATTCAGGCCGATCGCCTTGTTGGCGACCCGTACCTGATTGGGGCCGGGTGCCGCCGGTGAGTAGTCAACATATTCGAGCACTTCGGGACCGCCGTGGGCGCGGAACTGGATACGCTTTGCCATCTGCCTGCTCTCCTTGGGTCTTTTGTGAGCCCCCTATCCAACTCCCATGCTTGATCTTCGTCAACTGCGGCGCGCGGGTCTGCGGTGGTATGCTACGCGCCCATTTGCGCCGTCCCCCGCCTGCGGGGCGCCGCGTAGTTATGCCCCGATTCAAGGTGAAGCCATGACGACCCGCACCGACGCCGTAAAGGCCTATCTGCTCGACCTGCAAGACCGTATCTGCGCCGCACTCGAAAACGAGGACGGCGGCACGCGCTTCGTCGAAGACGCCTGGGCCCGGCCTGCTGGGGGTGGCGGTCGCACGCGTGTGATCGAAAACGGCACGCTGATCGAAAAGGGCGGCGTCAACTTTTCCCACGTCTTCGGCAGCGGTCTGCCGCCGTCGGCCAGCGCCCACCGCCCGGAACTGGCAGGTCGCGGCTTTGAAGCGCTCGGCGTGTCGCTGGTGATTCACCCGCACAACCCGCATGTGCCGACCTCCCACGCCAACGTGCGCTTTTTCATTGCCGAAAAAGAAGGTGAAGAGCCAGTCTGGTGGTTCGGCGGCGGCTTCGACCTGACGCCTTATTACGGCAACGAAGAAGACTGCATCCATTGGCACCGCGTCGCCGAACAGGCCTGCGCGCCGTTCGGCCCGGACGTCTATTCGCGCTACAAGGCATGGTGCGACAGCTACTTCCACATCAAGCATCGTCACGAACCGCGCGGCATCGGCGGTCTGTTCTTCGATGACCTGAACGAGTGGGATTTCGACACCAGTTTCGCCTTCATGCGCGCCATCGGTGATGCCTACATCGATGCTTACCTGCCCATCGTGCAGCGACGCAAGAACGACGCGTTCACTGCGCAGCAACGTGAGTTCCAGGAATTCCGCCGTGGCCGCTACGTCGAGTTCAACCTGGTTTACGACCGTGGCACGCTGTTTGGTCTGCAATCGGGTGGGCGTACCGAGTCGATCCTCATGTCGCTGCCGCCGCAAGTGCGCTGGGGCTATGACTGGAAGGCCGAGCCCGGCAGCGAAGAAGCGCGTCTGACCGAATACTTCCTGCAAGACCGCGACTGGCTGGCCCAGGCCTGAGGACTTCTGATGGATCGTTACGTCGTTTTCGGTAACCCGATCGGCCACAGCAAGTCGCCGATGATTCACAAGCTGTTCGCCGAACAGACCGGGCAGAGCCTCGACTACAGCACGTTGCTGGCGCCCCTCGAGGACTTTTTCGGCTGCGCCACGGCGTTTTTCCAGGAAGGTCGCGGCGCCAATGTCACCGTACCGTTCAAAGAAGACGCCTATCGTCTGGCCAACAGCCTGACAGCCCGGGCACAACGCGCTGGCGCGGTGAATACCTTGAGCAAACTGGCTGACGGCTCGCTGCTCGGCGACAACACCGATGGCGCCGGTCTGGTGCGCGATCTGACCGTGAATGCCGGATTCAGCCTGACCGGTAAACGCATTCTGCTGCTTGGTGCCGGTGGCGCGGTGCGCGGGGCACTGGAGCCGTTGCTGGCGGAAAAACCGGCGTCGGTGATCATCGCCAATCGCACGGTGGACAAGGCCGAATTGCTGGCCGAGTTGTTCTGCGATCTGGGGCCGGTGTCGGCCAGTGGTTTCGACTGGTTACAGGAGCCGGTGGACGTAATCATCAATGCCACCTCCGCCAGCCTCACCGGCGATGTGCCGCCGATTGCGCCGAGCCTGATCGAGCCGGGCAGAACCCTGTGCTACGACATGATGTACGGCAAGGAGCCGACGGCGTTCTGTCGCTGGGCCAGCGAGCATGGCGCGGCGGTGTCGATGGACGGTTTGGGGATGTTGGCAGAGCAGGCGGCTGAAGCGTTCTTTTTGTGGCGTGGGGTACGCCCGGACACCGCGCCTGTGCTCGCCGAACTACGCCGCCAGTTGGCCCAATAAATAGCCATGTGGGAGCGAGCCTGCTCGCGAAAGCGGTCTGTCTGACACATCAATGCTGGATGTGCCGCAGTCTTCGCGAGCAGGCTCGCTCCCACAAGGATTACCTTGATCGCCAATCAGTCCTCAAACCGGATCGGACACTTCTCCGGCCCTTCCAGCTTTCTCAATTCCTCGACCACCTGCGGGCGCGCCCCACGCAAAGTCAGGCTGCGATCCTGGCGCAACAAGCGCCGCGCTTCCTGATGCAGCATCTCGACTCCCGAATAGTCGATGAAGTTGATCTGTTGCGCCTCGATCACTACCCGTGCGCCGTGCATCCGTTGCAGGCGCACTTGCAGGTAATGGCTGGCGCCGAAAAAGATCGAGCCACCGACCCGCAGCACATCGTCTTCGCCATCGCGCCAATGCTGCACACGCGGTTGCGATGTGCGCTTGAGGTAGAAGAACAGCGACGCCAGTACGCCAGCGTAGATCGCGGTCTGCAACTCCAGTAATAGCGTGGCCAGGCAGGTCAGCGCCATGACCACGAACTCGGCGCGGCTGACCCGCAGCAACGCGCGAATGCCGCGATGATCCACCAACCCCCAGGCAATCAACAGAATGCTGCCAGCCATCGCCGGAATCGGAATGTGCGCGATCAGCCCGGCACCAAAAATCGCGAAGAGCGCGACCCAGATCGCCGAAAACACCCCGGCCAGCGGTGAACACGCGCCTGCCTCGTAACTCAGGCCCGAACGAGTAAACGAACCGGCCGACAAGGATCCGGAAAAAAATGCCCCGAGCATATTCGACAAGCCCTGCGCGCGGACTTCCTGATTGGCATCGAGCAACTGCTGCGAGCGCGCGGCAATCGAGCGGGCAATCGACAGGCTGGTGACCAGCCCGAGCATGCCCACCGCCACTGCGCTGGGCAGCAGGCGCAGGATCAAGTCCAGATCCAGCGGCAAACCGCTGAACGGCGGCAAGCGCCCGACAAACGCGCTGACCAGATGCACATGGCCGAACATCGCCGGCCACATCCACACGATCAGACTGGCCAGCACGAGCGTTATCAACAGGGTCGGCCAGCGTGGCAGCAACTGTTTCAGCACCACACCAACCACCACCGTGGCGATGCCGAGCAGCACGGAGGGTTTATCCACAGCCCTAAGGTGCTGCAACAGATCCATAAGACTGTCCAACGCTGTGGCTTTGGCCGGCAAATCCAGGCCCAACAAATTGGGCAACTGGCCGATGGCAATCACCACCGCCGCACCCAAAGTGAAACCGAGCACCACCGAATGCGAGACGAAATTCACCAGCGCACCGAAGCGCAGCAAACCCAACAACCACTGGAAAATCCCGGCAAGGAAGGTCAGCAGCAGGATCAGGGTGATGTAGTCCTGTGATGCCGGGACGGCCAGCGGACTCACGCTGGCGTAGAGGACGATCGAGATGGCGGCGGTAGGGCCGCAGATCAGATGCCACGACGAGCCCCACAGGCAGGCGATCAATACCGGGATGATAGCGGCATAGAGACCGTATTCAGGTGGGAGACCGGCGATCAGCGCGTAGGCAATCGACTGCGGTAACGCGAGAATCGCCCCGCTGAGGCCGACGATCAGATCCCGTCCGACGCTGGCGCGGGTTTGCCGAGGGAGCCAGGTGAGGAAGGGAAGCAGTGAGCGGCGACTGGGGAAGGCCATGGGTCCTCGCAGTTGAAATTTTAAACAAGGGTATCAGCCCTTACGCCGATCGTTCCCACGCTCTGCGTGGGAATGCAGCTCGGGACGCTCCGCGTCCCATTCAAAGCCGAACGCGGAGCGTCCGTTGAGGCATTCCCAGGCGGACGGTTCGACGCCTCGTCGTGGGAACGATCTGTGCGCGCTAAATTAAAGCTTCGCCTTCACCGCAGCCAACGCATCCTTGCCATCCACGGTTTTGACGCCCTCCAGCCACTTGTCCAACACCGCCGGATTCGCCTTGATCCAGGCCTTCGCCGCCTCGGCATTCGTGACCTTCTTGTTCACCACTTCGGCCATGATGCTGTTCTCCATCTCCTGAGTGAACGAAAGATTGGTCAGCAATTTACCCACGTTCGGACACGCCTCGGCGTAACCCTTGCGCGTCAGAGTGAACACGCTGCCGGTATCGCCAAAGTACTTCTCGCCACCCTTGAGGTAATGCATTTTCAACTGCACGTTCATCGGGTGCGGGGTCCAGCCAAGGAAGGTGACGAATTTCTGCTTCTTCACTGCCCGCGAGACTTCGGCAAGCATCGCCTGTTCGCTGGACTCGATCAGCTTCCACTGGCCGAGGTCGAAGTCGTTCTTCTTGATGATCTCTTGCAGCGAGATGTTGGCCGGCGCACCCGAGCCGATGCCGTAGATTTTCTTGTCGAATTTATCGGCGTATTTGTTCAGGTCGGCAAAGTTATGCACACCCGCATCCCACACGTAGTCGGGCACAGCCAGGGTGAACTCGGTGCCGTCGAGGTTCTTCGCCAGTTGCGTGACGTCACCGGTGGCGACGAACTTGTCGTAGAAGCCCTGCTGCGCCGGCATCCAGTTGCCGAGGAACACGTCCACCTGGCCATCCTTCAGCCCGCCAAAGGTGATCGGCACCGCGAGGGTGTCGATTTTGGCCTTGTAGCCCATGCCGTCCAGCAGAAACCCGGTAATGGCGTTGGTCGCGGCGATGTCGCTCCAGCCGGGGTCGGCCATCTTCACCGTTTCGCAGCTTTGTTCGGCAAATGCCGAGGCGCTGCCCAGAGCCAGCAGGCTGACCGTCACTACTGTGGATAACTTGCGCATGGACTTCCCCTTCACATTATTGGTTTTGGCAGGGTTGTGGATAACGGGCCTTGCGCTCCAGATCGTCGAGATCGATGTGGTTGCGCATGTACTGCTGACTGGCGTCCACCAGCGGCTGGTGATCCCAGCTCTTCAGCTTGCCGATGGTCAGCGCATCGGCGACAAAACGACGGCGGCGCTGGCTGGCGAGCACTTCCCGGTGGATCGCTGGAATGTCCCACTTGGCCCGTGCTTCGGCGAGAAAATCGTCGAACAGCTGGCGATGTTGCGGTGATTGGCTGAGTTCTTCCTGTTCGCGCGGGTCGTTGGTTACGTCAAAGAGTAGGCAAGGGTCGCTTTCACTGTAGATAAATTTGTACGCGCCACGACGGATCATCATCAGCGGACTGATCGTGCCTTCGGCCATGTACTCGCCGAACACTTCGTCGTGCCCGCCCTGCCTTTGCAGATGCGACACCAGTGACCGACCGTCCAGCGGCAGCCCCGGCTCCAGCGTGCCGCCGGCCAGTTCAACGAAGGTCGGCAACAGGTCGGCGGTCGATACGGCGGCGCTCACGCGGCCTGCATTGAACTGGCCAGGAGCACTTATCAACAGGGGCACGCGAGCCGCCATCTCGTACCAGTGCATTTTGTACCAGAGGCCTTTCTCGCCGAGCATGTCGCCATGGTCGCCGGAGAACACAATGATGGTGTCGTCGATCAGCCCGGTTTCTTCGAGGGTTTGCAGAAGTTTGCCGACGTTGGCATCGATATAGCTGCAAGCACCAAAGTAGGCGCGACGCGCATCGCGAATCTTATCCACAGGCAGTGGCTTGTCCCATAGATCGTAAACCTTCAGCAGGCGCTGCGAGTGCGGATCGAGTTCGTGTTGATTCGGCGTTGTCGGCAACGGGATTTCGCCATCGTCGTACAAATCCCAGAACGCCTTGGGAATCGTGTACGGGTCGTGCGGGTGAGTCATCGACACGGTCAGGCAGAACGGCTGGTCGCCGTCCTCGCGGATGTGGTCGAACAAGTATTGTTGCGCCTTGAACACCACCTCTTCGTCGAAGTCGAGTTGGTTGGTGCGCACGCATGGCCCGGCTTGCAGCACCGAGGACATGTTGTGATACCAGGTCGGTCGCACATCCGGCTCATCCCAGTTCACCGCCCAGCCATAGTCGGCCGGATAAATGTCACTGGTCAGGCGCTCTTCGTAGCCGTGCAACTGGTCCGGGCCGCAGAAATGCATCTTGCCCGACAGCGCCGTGCGATAGCCGAGGCGGCGCAGATAGTGGGCGTAGGTCGGAACATCGGCAGGGAAATCGGCGGCGTTGTCGTAGGCGCCGATCTTGCTCGGCAACTGGCCGCTGACCAGGGTGAAGCGCGACGGTGCGCATAACGGGCTGTTGCAGTAAGCGGCATCGAACACCACGCCTTGGGCGGCGAGGCGTGAAAGATTCGGCAGTTTGATCGGCGAGGGGCCGTAGATCGGCAACATTGGCGCGGCCATCTGATCGGCCATGATGAAAAGAATATTCTTGCGCTTCATGTGATCGCGGCATTCCATAGTGAATATTTATGCGACATTGCTGCGATTGAGCATGGAGTCCATGCTCTACCGGGTAAAGCCCGCGCCGGGCAATGACTAGGATAAGCACAGCTTATGTATGAAGCCCTTGGTGATCTGTCGCTCGACCTGCTGCGTGCATTTGAGGCGGCGGCCCGGCATCGCAGGTTCACTGCCGCAGCGGTAGAGCTTGGCACCACGCAACCGGCGATCAGCCAGCAGATCAAACGGCTGGAAGATCAGCTCGGCACGCGGTTGTTTGACCGTATCTATCGCGGTATCGAACTGACCGAGGTCGGTACGATCCTTTTCGAGCAGGTTCAGCTCGGTTTGCAAAATATCGACGCAGGATTGAGCGCAATCAGCGCACAACAGCAGCACGAGGTGCTGCAAGTCGCGACCGATTTTGCCTTCGCCGCCTATTGGTTGATGCCGCGTCTGCATCGATTCCACGAAGCCAATCCGCAGGTCGACGTCAGCCTGGTCACCAGCGAACGCAACCACAACATGCTGCGCACCGACATTGATGTGGCGATCCTGTTTGGCGATGGGCGTTTCAAGCAGGGTGAAAGTCACTGGTTGTTCAGCGAGGAAGTGTTCCCGGTATGCAGCCCGCAACTGTTGCAGCACCGTCCCCTGCCCCTGCCCCTGCCCCTGCCCCTGCCCTTGCCGGCTCAGGCCTTGCTGGAGTTTCCCCTGTTGCACCTGCGCGGTGAGAACAGCAGTAACTGGTTTGACTGGAGCGGTCTGTTCCGTGAGCTGGGCATCAGCACCCCGCCGGCGCCGGGGCAGCTTCGCTTCGACAATTACACGCTGTTGATCCAGGCGGCGATTGGCGGCCAAGGTGTGGCCATCGGCTGGCGTCACCTTGTGGATAACTTGCTGACCCAGGGTTTGTTGTGCCGGCCGATTGCCGAAACCACCCTGTCGCGGCTGGGTTATTACGTGGTGCTGCCGCAGCGCAAACGGCGCGGTGCGTTGATTCAACGGTTCGTCGAATGGTTGATGGCGGAGCAGGCCAGTAGTGCTGAGTCGCTGACCGGGTTGGAGCTGCCGTCGATTGCGCTTTGAAGATCAAAAGATCGCAGCCAGCGGCAGCTCCTACAGTTGAAATGCGGTCCCCTGTAGGAACTGCCGAAGGCTGTGATCTTTTACGAGCCTGTGGCCGCGACAAAATTCACATGCTGGCCCACATGCAGATTCAGCCGCAGCTCATCGGCAATCCCCACCGCCACACGATTCAGGCGCTCCAGCGGTTCGGCCAGACCCGGCTCGAGATTGCCGCCGACCTGGCTGAAATGCTCGATCGTCAATCCGGCTACACCATGGGGTGCATTGATCAGCGTCCAGTGCAGCGGGCTGCTTTGCAGGGCTTCGCGGATCTCTTCGGCGGCGTGGCGTTGCAGGCGATCTTCCTGTTCCGGCTCGTCGAGCACGGCAAAATCACCCACCAGAAACAGCCGCGAAACATTGGCCAGTTGCAGGCCATCGACCAGTGCGTCTACGGCCAGGACCTGTTCGACCGGTCCCAGTACCACTGACTTTTCCACGTGATCACTGCTGAACGGCAAACCCGGCGCATCCAACAGGCAGATCACCGCCGAACTCCCCGCTACGCTTTGATTGACCCGTTCGATATCAAACAGATCACCGCTTTTGGTGCGCAAGCCCGGACGTGGCGCGAGCGCCGTGAGGTCGTCGAGAATGGCGATGACTTCGTGCTGTCGGCGCAGCAACTCAGCCATCAACGCGCCGCCCAGGCTACTCATGGCACCATAGAGCACCACTTTTACCACCGGGGTTTCGGCATTTTTCATGGCTGATCCCTTTTGTTTTCCCTTGTAAGGCGTGTGACATACGCGCAACGCCGAGGGTTCGAACCGATTTTTGAGGCTTTCAGATGCAAGCGATCAAGGGCTACCACGCCCACGTCTATTTCGACGCCAGCACGATTGATCAGGCGCGGGACTTGTGCGAGCGTGCCGCACAGTTGTTCCCCGTGAAAATGGGCCGCGTCCACGAACGCCCGGTCGGCCCACACCCGGACTGGAGCTGCCAGTTGGCCTTCGGCCCGGAGCTGATTGGCGACGTGCTGCCGTGGCTGGCGCTCAATCGCCAGGGTCTGGTGGTGTTTCTGCATCCGGACACCGGCGATGATTTGCTCGACCACACCGACCATGCGATCTGGATGGGCGCCATGCGGCCGCTGAATCTGGCTGTTTTTTGATCAGCAGCGCTTGTTCGTGACAATGGGCGGTGCCGCGCCGAACTGAAAGCGTATGTGTCTGCGATCACAGCGTCTTCGCCTGATTTTTCGTTCCGCTCCCCGTTTTCATTGACTCCAGCCGCTTCCGACGGCCGGTTGACCGTTCATTCAAAGCTTTCATCAGCGAAAGCTGGCTGAAAGGTTGCCCCATTAGGATCGCCTCACTTCCGGCAACAGACCGGTTGGCCAATGCGCGTGATAGCTCGCCCGCGCGGCCCAATTAACAACAACAATGGTGATTCTGATGTCCTCTGTAGCCCGCCTCCGCGCTGTCACTCCACCCGTACGTCTCGTGCTTCCCGTTCTGCGCTGATCCCCACGATCTGCTCATTCCACTAGCCGCGCTACGCCTGGAGTATTCCCATGCTGACTTTCCTTGGCTTCGCCATGGTCATCACGTTCATGTTCCTGATCATGACCAAGCGCCTGTCCGCGCTGATCGCTCTGATCATCATCCCGATCCTGTTCGCCCTGTTCGGTGGTTTTGCGCCGAAGATCGGCCCGATGATGCTCGAAGGCATCACCAAGCTTGCGCCAACCGGCGTGATGCTGATGTTCGCCATTTTGTATTTCGCACTGATGATCGACTCCGGCCTGTTCGACCCGGCCGTGCGCAAGATCCTCAAACTGGTCAAGGGCGACCCGCTGAAAGTTTCGGTCGGTACCGCCGTACTGGCGCTCGTCGTTTCCCTCGATGGTGACGGCGCGACCACTTACATGATCTGCGTGGCCGCCATGCTGCCGCTGTACAGCCGTATCGGCATGAGCCCGCGCATCATGGCCGGTCTGATCATCCTCGCCGGTGGCGTGATGAACATGACCCCGTGGGGCGGCCCGACCGCCCGTGCCGCCAGTGCGCTGCACGTCGACCCTTCGGACATCTTTGTACCGATGATTCCGGCCATGGCCGCCGGTGTGGTGGCGATCCTGATCATTGCCTACTTCTACGGCAAGCGTGAACGTGCGCGTCTGGGTGAGTTGCACCTGGTGGGCGACGATATCGATCACAGCGAAATCAGCGTGTCGCAGTTCCCGGATGCCCGTCGTCCGAAATTGATCTGGTTCAACGGCGCGCTGACCTTCGGTCTCATGTGCACCTTGATCGCCGGCCTGCTGCCGCTGCCGGTGTTGTTCATGGTGGCGTTCAGTATTGCAATGATCGTCAACTATCCTTGCCTGCAAATGCAGAAGGATCGCGTCGCGGCTCACGCCGGTAGTGTGCTGGCAGTGGTCGGGCTGATCTTTGCGGCGGGTATCTTCACCGGTATCCTGTCGGGCACCGGCATGGTCGATGCGATGTCGAAGAGCCTGTTGGCGGTGATCCCTGATTTCCTTGGCCCGTACCTGGCCGTGATCACGGCGCTGGTGAGCATGCCGTTCACCTTCTTCATGTCCAATGATGCGTTCTACTATGGCGTGTTGCCGGTGTTGGCCGAGGCTGCCAGCCACTACGGGATCACCGCGGTGGAAATGGCTCGTGCCTCGATCGTCGGGCAACCCGTCCACTTGCTGAGCCCGTTGGTGCCATCGACCTATCTGTTGGTGGCTCTGGCCGGTATTGATTTTGGTGACCACCAGCGTTTCACCCTGAAATGGGCGATCCTGGTTTGTATCTGCATTCTGATTGCTGCGCTGCTGTTGGGGACTTTCCCGGTGTTCAGTACTCTATAAGCCCAAGACTCACCGTTGCGGGTCCTGGCTTCGCTGTTTGAAGCCCGGACCTTTTTCGGTTTAACAATCGCTCAAAGGAATACACATGGAATGGCTGACCAACCCTGAGATCTGGGTTGCCTTCTTTACCCTGACCGCCCTGGAAATCGTTCTGGGCATCGATAACATCATCATGATTTCGATCCTGGTCAGCCGCATGCCTAAACACATGCAGCAGCGCACCCGGATCTTCGGTCTGGCGCTGGCCATGGTCACGCGGATCCTGTTGCTGCTGTCGATCACCTGGGTCATGCGCCTCACCGCGGACCTGTTCGTGGTCTTCGGCCAAGGCATCTCCGGCCGCGACCTGATCCTGTTCTTCGGTGGTCTGTTCCTGCTGTGGAAGAGCTCGCAAGAGATGTACCACGCGCTGGAAGGCGAAGACGAAAGCGAAGAAACGCCTGGCGGCAAGGGCGGCAACTTCCTCTACACCATCATCCAGATCGCGATCATCGACATCGTGTTCTCGCTGGACTCGGTGATCACCGCTGTCGGCATGGTCTCGCACGTACCGGTCATGGTTGCAGCGATCATCGTTGCGGTGCTGGTGATGATGCTCGCGGCGGGCACGATCAGCGAATTCATCGACAAGCACCCGTCGCTGAAAATGCTGGCGCTGTCGTTCCTGCTGGTGGTGGGTACCGTACTGATCGCCGAGTCGTTCGACGTGCATGTGCCAAAAGGCTACGTCTACTTCGCGATGGCGTTCTCGCTGGCGGTTGAAGCGATCAACATCAAGCTGCGCGGCGCGATGGCCAAGAAGAAAAAGCAGGATCCGGTGAAACTGCGCAAGGATATTCCGGGCCAATAACCCGGTAGTCCAGGCGCACGCAATACCCCCTGTGGGAGCGAGCCTGCTCGCGAAAACGGAGTGTCAGTCGACAACAATGTTGGCTGATCCACCGCTTTCGCGAGCAGGCTCGCTCCCACATTTGTTTTGGGCAACATTCGGGAAACATGTTGGATTCAAGTGGACGCATGAACCCATTTTCATGACACTTTTGTTTCAATCAGCACTTTAGCTGTGCAATGCTGGCGCCCAGACCGTTAGCCAACTACAGCTTAAGTATCACAACGTAGAAACCGCGCGGCACCGTCAACTTGCTCCTCTGGGGCGCTGCTAATACAGGGGGTCTGCATGCTCACCCTGCTCAATCTGCTTTCTGCCGTCGCCCTGCTGATCTGGGGTACGCACATCGTCCGAACCGGCATCCTGCGGGTGTACGGCACCAATCTGCGCCATGTGATTGGCCAGAACATGTCCAAACGCTGGCTCGCGTTTGTCGCCGGCATCGTCGTCACGGCGATGGTGCAAAGCAGCAACGCCACCGCCATGCTCGTTACCTCCTTCGTCGGCCAAGGCCTGATGGCGCTGACGCCGGCATTGGCGACCATGCTGGGCGCTGACGTCGGTACGGCGCTGATGGCGCGGGTGCTGACGTTTGATCTCTCGTGGTTGTCGCCGCTGCTGATTTTCCTCGGGGTGATTTTCTTTCTGTCGCGCAAACAGACGCGGCTCGGGCAGATGGGCCGGGTCAGCATCGGTCTGGGGCTGATCATTCTTGCGCTGCAACTGATCGTCGAGGCCGCTGCGCCGATCACCCACGCCCAAGGCGTGAAGGTGATTTTTGCTTCGCTCACCGGCGACATCCTCCTCGATGCCCTGGTCGGCGCGCTGTTCGCAATGATTTCCTACTCCAGCCTCGCTGCCGTGCTGCTCACCGCGACGCTGGCCGGTGCTGCGGTGATCAGTCTGCCGGTGGCGATCGGTCTGGTGATCGGTGCCAATATCGGCAGCGGCATTCTCGCGTTCATGAGCACCAGCATGCAGAACGCGGCGGGCCGGCAGGTGGCACTGGGCAGCCTGCTGTACAAACTGATCGGTCTTTTATTGATCATTCCGGTGCTCGATCCGCTGGTGCACTGGATCGACAGTCTCGATTTCAGCCCGCAGGAGATGGTCATCGGCTTCCATCTGCTCTACAACACCGCGCGCTGCCTGATCCTGCTGCCGAGTGTCGGGCCGATGGCGCGGCTGTGTGCCTGGCTGCTGCCTGAACGGCCGGAGGTCAACGGCACCGCCAAACCGCGTCATCTCGACGCGACCGCACTGGTCACGCCAAGCCTTGCGCTGGCCAACGCCGCGCGGGAAACCCTGCGCATGGGCGATCTGCTCGACAACATGCTCGACGCCACTCTAGACGTGCTGCGCGGCAAGCAAACCGCCGTCACCCAGGAAATCCGTCGGCTGACCGATGACATCGAGTCGCTGTGCAGCGCGATCAAGCTGTATCTGGCACAGATGCCCCGCGAGGACCTCGGCGAGCACGACAGCCGGCGCTGGGCGGAGATCATTGAACTGGTGATCAATCTGAAACTGGCCAGTGATCTGGTCGAACGCATGCTGCGCAAGATTCAGCAGCAGAAGACTTCCCAGCGTCGCTCGTTTTCCGAAGAGGGGCTGGAGGATTTGGCCGTCCTGCATCAGCAACTTATCGCCAACCTGCGGTTGGGCCTTTCGGTATTTCTCAGCAGCGACCGCGAAAGCGCTCGGCAGTTGCTGCGCGAGAAACGGCGCTTTCGCGCGCAGGAACGGCGTTTGGCCCATGCGCATGTCAGCCGTTTGCAACGCAAGATCGTGCAGAGTATTGAAACCAGTTCGCTGCACCTGGAGTTGATTGCCGACATGAGACGGCTCAATTCGCTGTTTTGCGGCAGCGCGTATGTGGTGCTGGAAACGGCAGATACCGGAGCGCTGGCGGCGGATGATATGAGCGACATTACGCATTCGCCTTGAACGTCTGGGGCTTAGGTCAGTCAGTAACTTTGATTCAGCCTCAAGATTCGCGAGCAGGCTCGCTCCCACAGGGAAATGCGTCAAATGTGGGAGCGAGCCTGCTCGCGAAGGGCGGCCTGAATAGCGACACGGATCTCCAAATCAGCCGTATGGAAGCCTGTTATGCGTTGCCTGTTGTTCGCCTGTCTGTTGCTCGGTTCATTCCCCTCCTTCGCCCTGGATCGTTTTCAGGTCGAAGGCTATGCGCTGCCCAACGGTTTGCAGTTGCTGCTCAAGCCCGGCACCGAACGCGGGCATGTGGCGATCCGGCTGGTGGTGGGCGTCGGTCTCGACGATTTTGACTGCGACGAAAAAGAGCTGCCGCACCTGCTCGAACACCTGCTCTTCAGTGGCATCGACGCCACGGGCGAAGGCGGCCTCGAAGAACGCATGCAAGCGCTCGGTGGCGAGTGGAACGCCTTCACCAGCAACGCCGACACCACGTTCGTCATCGAAGCCCCGGCGAAAAACCAGCGCAAGGTGCTCGACCTGCTGCTCGCGCTGTTGACTCAGACGCGCATCGACGACAACGCGATCAACGCCGCCAAACGCGTGGTCGAGCGTGAGGACGGTGGCCATTACACCAAGCTGCAGCGCTTTCTCGACCGTCAGGATCTGGGCCACACCGCGAGCAACCAACTGGCAGTGGAGCTGGGCCTGAAATGCCCGCAACGCGCAGAGGTCGATCACTTGACCCAGGAGCAACTGGAGAAGGTGCGCAAGGCCTGGTATGCGCCGAACAACATGAGCCTGATCGTCGTTGGCGAACTCGACAAACTGCTGCCGGCTTATCTGGAACGCACCTGGGGCACGCTCGAAGCGGTCGAACCCAGCGAACATCGGCCACTGCCGGACATCCGCACCAGCGCCGCTCACGAACGCACCCTCACCCGTGGCTTTATCGGCGACAGCGCCAAGCTGCACTGGCTGGTGCCGGAGCCGGTGCTGGACGATCAGTACGACCAGACCTTCGACATCCTCAAGGACTACCTCGACTGGGCGCTGTACCGGCAGATTCGCCTGAACCACGGTCTGTCCTATGGCCCGTGGGCCGAGCGCGAAGTGTTTGGTGGCGTCGGTTTCATGAGCCTGAACGCCGATCTGGACCGCGATGATGTCGCCGAAGCGCAGCAGGTGCTGGAAACCCTCAAGGCCGACCTGCTGAAAAACGGCCTCGACCCGGACACCTTCGCCCGCATCAAACAAGCCGCCATCGCCCATCAGGCGTGGGCAGTGCAAGGCAACAGCGCGTTGGCCGATTACTACTGGAGCGCGCTGGGCGACTACGAGGACGGCCGCTTCGCCAACCCCGCCCGCGAGCTGCACGGCGTGACGCTGGACGCCGCGAACAAGGCCATGCGTGAGTTGTTGCTGCAACCGGGGTATCTGCGGATCGAGAAGCCGTTGATCAGTGATGATCAGGTGTTGTGGCTGAGTGCGGGTGGGTTGGGTCTGGTGTTGTTGATCCTGATCGGCTGGCGTGTGCACCACCGCCGCCGGCCAGCCGAACACTGAACCTGTGGGAGATTCTATGGTTGAGGGGAAGCCCTCAACTGACTTTTGTCTGATATTCGCTTTGCCCTTTCAGCAAGGCGAATACCACCCGAGCAAGTTTGCGAGCCAGCATCACCAACGCCTGCGTGGTG
>NZ_FYDT01000055.1:0-39457 GCF_900187585.1 Pseudomonas sp. Irchel 3E19 | reverse complement strand
GCGACATCAGTCATTACCTGATGCATCGGTACAACTGGATTAGACCGCACCAATTCAACAACGGACTGGCCCCAGCTCAGGCCGAGAAAAAACTTAACGTCGTGTCCGGGATTAGTTGACCACTACATCTAGACCAAAACGGTAGGTTATTGATAGACCCCCAGCTCGAGCCGTTCTAGGTAATTTTCGACGACTTGAAACCCAAGCGGGTTACTTACCAGATCAAGAGGAATATTGCCGGCCAAATGCCTGCAGGGTTTGGCAAGCCATTCCTCGGCAAGTCTCAGAGTGCCAAAAACACTCATTGCGTCTTCGAGAACCTTAGCGTATTGAAATGCTATCGCGCTCTGGAGCACACTAAGTCGATCGGTGTCAAATTCGTCGCCTTTGCCTTTCTTCGGTCGGCCTGGCTTGCCAACGATCCGTTCAATTACCCTGAATGACAAATAAAGCTCGGAAAGCGAGACCATTGCTTCGGCGTCTTTCACTGCAAAGCCTTCCTTCGCGAGCAAGAAAATATTGAGCTCGTTAAGCTCCTGGATTCCTACATGAGTAAGATATTCCGTAGGTTTACGAACCAGAGGCTTCGAGACAGCTGTATGGGCAATACGATAAGCCATGTAACTCACTTTGGCGGTGACGGATCAGCCTAGCCTAGCTCGATTTTATCCAAATGGCATGGTCGCCATCCCTGAATGTGTAATTTTGAAGGGTGTAGGGCGACTAGAACGAGCGCTGGTGCGCTCAGCGGCAGCCTTTTGGCCTCGCTGAGAGTCAGATATCGCTGAAATCCTGACGTGGCTATGTTTGTGAGCAGTATCGGGAAGGAGAGGGCGGAGCAGCGTCCGTCCCTCCGCGCAGGGTATCGATATAGCCGCGATTCAGAAAATAGCGAGCAGGGGTAGAGGCGCGTGACGACACGGTCTTGTTGAGCATCAAGTACGAACAATCCGTCGGATTATCGATAGCAGCTATCACATGTCCGAGGAGGGATCTAGTTGTGGACGCGCATCACACAACAGTACCGTCCGGAATGCAAAAGCCTTACTACGCAACGGATGAAGGCTATAGATACTCCTCTCGGAGGTAACACCCAGATAATCCCGGATGTCCAGGTCGGTCCACCCATTTTCGTTAGCCCAATCTGCAAATCCTCGTGGTAAAGACCTCGATGAAAGCGGTGCGCGAGCCCCGGCGCTTGAATCAGCGCGTTGCAATGTAAAATTAATACCTGATTGGGATAGCCTGTTCTCGCTAATCCCCCCCCATCTATTGATAGAGCGAAATACCGGCCCTCGTGATATTTGTGAAACATGTAACCAATTTTTCAATGCTTCAACAGGACAAAGCTTTCTCAATGCTTGCAGGTGATGAATCAAGTAATCCTTTCTCTGTTCACCTTTAACGTCAGTTATTGATAGAACTATATCAAGTCCTCCCTCATCAGGAAAATTGATGTTATCCGAGGTCAGTGTCTCAAGATCGCGACCTGTTAAGCCTCCCCAGTAACCCAGAAGGTAGATCGCGAGATCACGATGGGCGCTGAGAAAATCATAGCTGTGTGCATCGAGAGCATTGTTACGACGACTTTCGAGATCATGACAAATTTTGCTTAGCTCTTCGAAAGTCAGCGCTCGGGTCTCTTGGGTGGGTATATCATCATAGCGATGAGCCTTAACCACACCACGTAGCATCTCGCGCAGGAAAATATCAGCGCTTGGATCGGGAAATAAATTGTCTCGATGCCATTTGCCAATCGCGTACACGCGAGACTGAATCAATTTGACGTCTACCTGACCAGCCATCGACAAGATGTATCTCTTCAATGTCAACGTCGACACTGGCAATTCTCCATGCCAGTGTTCACAGTAATGCGTGAGCATCTGCCTCATGATCGCTTACCAAGAGCTGTACGAATATCACTGATTCTAGGCGCTCGAACCTATTGTGTATCTATTGCAATGTACATCACAAAAGTTTTGGAATTATCGAATCTCAACCGCAAAGTTCGAAACTGTGCGATTTTTTGGGTTTCAAGGCAGCTGCAATCGCGAATAGTTTTGAAATTGGAGAGTAGCAAGTAGGCGGCTCATGAACATCAGCGACATGACCTGTCGTTTAACATAATATACATTACACGTAACAAGATGTTTCTAGCTTTGCACCGACGCACACAGGATTTGAATCTCCGGCATTTCCTCTGAGGTCGCTTTCCGTAAAGCCTGGTCAACTCTTGAAATCTGCCTCTCTCAATCCTCATCCCGCGTCAGCTTTTCAATCAGCGCTCGATGCTGCGGAAACTGCGCCGTGAGTTTCTGTCGATTCCCCATCTCCATATCCGCGAAATCAAACCCAGGCGAAACGGCTTCGCTGATCAAGCCAAATCCGTTCGATCCCTCCAACAGTCGCGAAGCTTTCCAAATCCCGCCCGGTACGTGCAATTGCAGATGCTGTCCTGCCAAAACATCGCTGCCCATCACCAGTGTCTGCAATGAGCCGTCCGCCAGAATCAGGCTGTACTCGATGGCGTCGCCAAGCTGGAAATAATGCAGGATGTCGGACTGGTTGAAATGAAACTGGCCCAATGGCGATTGCTCGGTCAGCAGATAGTAAATCGATGTCATCAGGTAACGCGGGCCGTTACTGGTTTGGAGCAAATCGCGATGGTCGGCTTGATAGGTTCTGCGAAAATAGCCGCCTTCAGCGTGTGGCTCCAGATTCAGCGCGCAAATCAGATCTTGTGCGGTTAGCGTGTGCTGAGTCATGGCCTGCTCCGTTGATTTTTAAAGTGTTTTTATTAGCTCAACTAAACGGTCATTTAGTGTAGTTAACGGAATATCGACGATTATCGCCGATATTCCCTCCTTCACTAGAAATCCACCGTCGCTGAAAGCAGATACGTTCGCGGCGTTGACAACGTCAATCCCGGCTCGCTGTCATCAGAAGCCCCGGCCGAACTCCAATAACGCTTGTCCAGCACGTTCTCGACATTGGCGCGCAAAGTGACGGTCTTGTCGTCGACTTTAAACGCATAACCCGTGCCTACGTCAAAACGCTCCCAGGAGTCGATCTCCTTCTCGTTCGACTGATCCAGATACTGCGAACTGGAGTAGATGCCGCGCCCTGTCAGTGTCAGCCCCTGCACGTTCGGCACGTCCCATTCCGCGCCGAGGTTGACGTTGTACTTGGGCGTCGCCGGCGCGCGATTGCCATCAAATGTGCCGTTGGTGGTATGCGTCAACTCACTGGCCATATACATCACGCCTCCGAGCAAGCGCAGCCCTTTCAACGGCTCACCGAACACGCTCAGTTCCACGCCGTTGTTCTCTCGCTTGCCGTTAGGGCCGAACACCCGCGTCGTTGCATTGGTTTCATAAGCCGGCTGCTTGATGCGGAACACAGCCGCCGTCAACGCATACGCCCCAGCATCGTATTTGGCGCCGACCTCAACCTGACGGCTGATAAAAGGCGGGAAGATTTCGTCTTCGTTCACCGACGTCGAAGGCGCTATCTTGCCCTGGCTCAGGCCTTCCATGTAGTTGGCGTACAGGGACAACTTGTCCGTCGCCTTGAACAGAACGCCGCCCGATGGCGAAACCTTTTCTTCGTCGTAGGCCGTGTCGCCCTTTACATCATCGCTCCAGTCATCGACCTTCACTCGTTGCCAGCGGGCGCCAAGGGTCAGCAACAGGCGATCATCGAAGAAGCCCAAGGTGTCAGACAACGCGACGCCACTGAAGCGGTTTTCGGTGTAGACCTTGGCGTCTTGCCGCGTTGGCGAGCCGGGTTTCGCGGTTTCCACCGGGTCGTAGAGGTTGCTGCGCCCTGCCGCATAACGGGCGCCGCCGTTTTCGAAGTCCATATAAAAGTAGCTGGCAGCCAAGTTGACTTCATGGCTGACGGGCCCCGTGTGGAACCAGTTGCGCACGCCCGCCGTGGCGGTACGGACATTTTCGTCTCGGGTGAAATCGCGCGGCTGCACGCTGAAATCGCCAGCATCGTTGGTGACTGAAACGGCATGGCGCAGGAAGTCGTGATTGCTTTTGCGTGCGCCGACGCCGCCGTACAACATCACCGAGTCACTGACATCAAACTCAGCGTTGACCGTGCCGAAAGTGTCTTTGGTACGCGCCTGGCTCCAGGGTTGCGCGTAGTTGTCCCGCACGTTGTTCGCGTTCGGAACCTTGGCGTTTGCAGCAACCTGCACGCGCTCTTGCGGTGCGTCGGTATCGCGCTCGGTATGGCCCATATCAGTCGACAGTCGCAGGCGCTCACCGCGAAAATCCAGGCCCAGCACCGCCATGTCGCGATCGACGCTCTGGTGATCCCACTCGGTATCACCAGACTGTTTTACGCCGTTGAAACGCAGGCCGAACTGATTGTCCTCGCCAAAACGCCGACCGACATCCACGGCGCCACCGACCTGATTGTTCGAGGCGTAATTGGCGGTCAATGAAGTGATCGGTTTGTCTGTCGCGCGTTTCGGAACGACGTTGATCCCCCCTCCTACACTGCCCCGCGGCGAAATACCGTTGATGAGTTGGCTCGGGCCTTTAAGGACGTCGACGCGATCGGCCATTTCCATGTCGATGGTGTACGTCGGCAGCACGCCGTAAAGCCCGTTGTAGGCAACGTCACTGTTGAACAGGCTGAAGCCACGGATGGTGAACTGTTCATAGCGCCCGCCCGCCGGATTGGTCGCGCGCACCGAAGGGTCGCTGGCGATCAAATCGCCCAACGTTCGGGCCTGCTGGTTCTTGACCGTCTCGCTGGTGTAGGTGGTCATGCTGAATGGGGTTTCCATGAAGTCTTTAGACCCCAACAGCCCTTGCGAACCGCGACGTGCGACCTGGCCGCCGGCAAATACGTCGGCTCCCGAAGAATCGGTGGCGCCGAGAATCGAGGTCGGTGCCAGTTGTAGGCTACCGCCCTGCGCCACCGGAATCAGCGTGTAGGCATGCTCGCCCACCGGTTGCAGCTGCAGGCCGGAACCGAGCAACAACCGGGTGAACCCCTCCTCCACGCCGTACTCACCGCTCAAACCCTTGCTGTTCTGGCCGCTGACCAGTGCCGGATCTACCGACAGGTTGACCCCGGCCAATCCTGCAAAACGCGTCAGCACCGCACTCAAGCTGCCGGCCGGCACCTGATAACTGCGCCGATCAGCGTCATCGGCCCAACTGGACTGGATCATCAAAGGGCTGGCACTCAGGCTCAGCAGCAGGCTCAACTGCAACAACGGACGCAAACGGCTTGGGAAGACTGCGGGCATTGGAAGAAGCTCTCGATTTTGTTCACTTGCCTGGAATGACCAGCGAGGCGAAAAAAAGGGACAGGCTTCAGCCAATTTTTTTCTGAGGCATGAGGGAAACCCAGAAACGGGTGCGTGTATGCACTTCAATCGGCAGGCTCGCTGCCAGCAGCGAAAGTACCTGGTCGGTATTGTCGAGACGGAAACTGCCCGTGACGCGCAACGCCTCAAGCGCAGGATCCCAGCGCAGCAGCCCTGAGCGATAACGGCTCAACTCGCGCAGAAAATCCCCCAGCGGCTGGTTCTGCGCCATCAATACACCGTCGCGCCAGCCCGGCATCAAGACGTCGAATGCTGTAACAGGCCCTGCGCCAGAGGCTTGCAGTCTGACTTGTTGACCTTTATTCAGCATCAGCGCCGGGCCGTGCAGCGGTTGCAACTGCACCGTGCCGCTGACCACGCAAACCGTACAATCACGCTCGTTGAGTCGCACACAGACCTCACTGCGGCTGACACTGATCCGACCGTAATGAGCGTCGATCATCAACGCTGAACTGCCGGGAACATTGAGCGCCATTTCGCCGCGCACCAGCGTCAACTGACGGGCAGCCAGATCCACGTTTACCGCACTGTTGGTGTTCAGTTGCAGCGAACTGCCATCCGCCAAAGGCAAACGTTTATGTTCACCGGTGCTGGTGTGCAGATCGGCGCGCCAGACGTCCAGCGGCAATTGCCGACTGATCAGCCAGGCTGCCGGCACCAACGCTGCCAGACCGAGCGCGCGTTTCAGCGCTGCCCGGCGCGCCTGATCCGGGCGATCCAGCGTGGCCATGGCCAAGGCCGCCGGCAGATCGCTGAAACGTTGGCGCAACAACTGAATTTTCTGCCAGGCGTTTTCATGGCGGCTATCGCTGCTGCGCCAGTTTTGCAGGCGCGCGTGATCGTCATTCGTCGCTTCGCCAGATTCCAGCAACGCCAGCCATTGCGCGGCGGCACGGGCCACTTCGCGTGCGTCTGAATTGGGCGCCACGCGCATCATAGATCCAACATCAAGCAATGCTCGTAAGCCTGCGCCATGTAACGTTTTACAGTGCGTTCAGAGACCTGCAAACGCTCGGCGATCTCGCGGTAGCCGAGGCCCTCGAGCTGACTCCACAAAAACGCCCGGCGCACCGTTCGCGGCAAACCATCGAGCAATTCATCCAGCGCTTGCAGGGTTTCCAGCAACAACCAGCGCTGCTCCGGCGACGGCGCACTCTCCTCTGGCAATTGCGCCAGGGCCTCCAGATAGGCTTTTTCCAGACTGCGGCGCGTGTAGAAATTGCTCAGCAAGCGTTTGCCCACGGTCAGCAAATAAGCCCGTGGCTCGCGCATATCGGCAACAGGTTGAGCGCTGCACAGCACGCGCAGGAAGGTGTCCTGACTCAGGTCTGCCGCATCCCACGCGTTGCCCATGCGCCGACGCAGCCAGGTTTCCAGCCAGCCGCGATGCTCGCGGTACAAGTCGTGCAGGTTCTGCTCCGAGGCCGGCGCTGCTTCAATCATCCAGGAGACCCTGCGCGAAGTTAGATTCAAATGAGACTGATTCTATTTAACTTCGCGTGGGACACAAAGGGCTTTTTCTTCGCTACGCCGTTCGCGGGCGCTTGAGGGTCTCGCTCGGCAGCTCTTTGAACAGGGCCTGATAGCTGCTGGAAAATCGCCCCAGATGCCAGAACGACCAGTGCATGGCGACTTCTGCAACGGTGGTTTCCGCCGGTCTGCGTTTAAGCAGTTCGCGGTGTGCGCTGTTCAACCGGCGCAGGCGCAACCAATGGCTGGGGGTCATGCCGGTATAGGCCTTGAACGCCTGTTGCAGCTGGCGCAGCGAAACCCCGGCGACGTGAGAAAGCTCGAGCAGATTGAGCGTTTCTTCCGGCGAGTCGGCAGCCCACTCACCTACCCGTTTCATGATCATTCGTTCTTCGTTGCGCCGCTGCAAACCGCCACGGTCGAGATCGACTCGGGCGTTATCGAGGATGAACAAACAATCTTCAAGTAATTGCTGGGTTAGAGATTCTTTACTTGGTAAATCAACAGCTTGCGTCAACTTCGTGAGAGTTGAGCTTAACCAGCGACTGAACAGTGCGTTCTGCCCACCATTGAGCGGCGCCATGAACAGACCTTCGAGTTTCGCCACATCCAGACCGTGCTGACGGACGAATTCAGGACCGAAAACCACAGCGATTTCCTGGTAGTTCTCCGGGGTGATCCAGATGTTGCGGCTGTCTTCATTGAGCAGGTACAGCGCGTTGTCACTGCGATCAAAACAGAACGCCAGAGCACCCGATGGCGCGCTGAAATTCTGCTCGACCCGGGTGTTCATCTGCTCTTCGTAAACCTCGACACCCTGCAAATCCAGATAACGGATCTGCCCGGCGAAATGCCCCGGCGACATCTGTTGGTAATGCTGGACCCAACCCGGCGTGGCGCGGATCTGTTCGCTGACATCAGCGGTATTGAAAGCCTGAACCTGTAGCGGATTGCACGTTGTCATAGGGTGACCTTGCGCACTCTTTTGGTGCGCTTGGGTGCTGCTTAAAGTGGATAGATGGAACTGCAAGGCTCGCCCAAGATAGTCGTCAACGCGCCACAGGGGAAGGGGCGGAAGATGAAACCCGCCCTCCCCGGCGTCTATAAAACCAATAACGAGGTCTTTATGAATGCCCCTTTCGATCAGCTGTTCACGTGGCTGAAAGATCACAAGATTACCGAAGTTGAATGTGTGGTCAGCGACCTGACCGGCATCGCCCGCGGCAAGATCGCACCGACCAACAAGTTCCTGCATGAGCGAGGCATGCGCCTGCCGGAGAGTGTGCTGCTGCAAACGGTAACCGGGGATTTTGTCGACGACGACATCTACTACGACCTGCTCGACCCGGCCGACATTGACATGGTCTGCAAGCCTGTAGCCGATGCGGTGTACGTCATTCCATGGGCGATCGAGCCGACCGCCATTGTCATCCACGACACCTTCGACAAATTCGGCAACCCGATCGAATTGTCGCCGCGCAACGTGCTGAAGAAAGTCTTGCAGCTGTACACCGACAAAGGCTGGAAGCCGATCGTTGCGCCAGAAATGGAGTTCTACCTGACCCAGCGCTGCGAAGACCCGGACTTGCCGCTGAAAGCACCGCTGGGCCGCTCCGGTCGCGCGGAAAGTGGCCGGCAGTCGTTCTCCATTGATGCGGCCAACGAATTCGATCCGCTGTTCGAAGATGTCTACGACTGGTGCGAACTGCAAGGTCTGGATCTCGACACGTTGATCCACGAAGACGGCCCGGCGCAGATGGAAATCAATTTCCGTCACGGCGACGCGCTGGATCTGGCCGACCAGATCACCGTGTTCAAACGGACCATGCGTGAGGCTGCGCTCAAGCACAACGTCGCGGCGACGTTCATGGCTAAGCCGATTGGTGACGAGCCAGGCAGCGCCATGCACATTCACCAGAGTGTGGTGGACATCGCTACGGGCAAGCCGATCTTCGCCAATGCCGACGGGCAAATGAGCGAATTGTTCCTGCATTACATCGGCGGTTTGCAGAAGTGCATCCCGAAAGTGCTGCCGATGTTCGCGCCGAACGTGAACTCGTTCCGCCGCTTCCTGCCGGACACCTCGGCGCCGGTAAACGTCGAATGGGGCGAAGAGAACCGCACCGTTGGTTTGCGTGTACCGACCTCCGGTCCCGAGTCGATGCGCGTGGAAAACCGCCTGCCGGGCGCCGATGCCAACCCGTACCTGGCGATTGCCGCGAGCTTGCTGTGCGGTTACATCGGCATGGTCGAGGGCATCGAGCCGAGCGCTGCGGTACAAGGCCGCGCCTACGAACGCCGCAACCTGCGCCTGCCGATCACCATCGAAGAGGCCCTGACGCAGATGGAAGAGTGCGAGACCGTTGCGCAATACCTGGGCGACAAATTCGTGCGCGGCTACGTCGCGGTGAAACGCGCCGAGCATGAAAACTTCAAGCGCGTGATCAGCTCGTGGGAGCGTGAGTTCCTGATGCTGAGCGTTTAAGCCCATTCCACACATCCTCTGTGGGAGGGGGCTTGCTCCCGAAAGCGGTGTGTCAGTCGACACCCATATTGAAAGTGCCGACGCTTTCGGGAGCAAGCCCCCTCCCACAAGGGGAATAGCGAACCACCTGAAAATCCAATAATTCGAAGAGGTGTCGATATGCGTCTGTTGAAATCCTTGACCTGGGCGACAAATTCGTGCGCGGCTACGTCGCGGTGAAACGCGCCGAGCATGAAAACTTCAAGCGCGTGATCAGCTCGTGGGAGCGTGAGTTCCTGATGCTGAGCGTTTAAGCCCATTCCACACATCCTCTGTGGGAGGGGGCTTGCTCCCGAAAGCGGTGTGTCAGTCGACACCTATATTGAAAGTGCCGACGCTTTCGGGAGCAAGCCCCCTCCCACAAGGGGAATAGCGAACCACCTGAAAATCCAATAATTCGAAGAGGTGTCGATATGCGTCTGTTGAAATCCTTGACCTGGGCGACAAATTCGTGCGCGGCTACGTCGCGGTGAAACGCGCCGAGCATGAAAACTTCAAGCGCGTGATCAGCTCGTGGGAGCGTGAGTTCTTGATGATGAGCGTTTAAGCCCATTCCACAAATCCTCTGTGGGAGGGGGCTTGCTCCCGAAAGCGGTGTGTCAGTCGACACCCATATTGAAAGTGCCGACGCTTTCGGGAGCAAGCCCCCTCCCTCAAGGGGAATAGCGAACCACCTGAAAAATCCAATAATTCGAAGAGGTGTCGATATGCGTCTGTTGAAATCCTTGATCCCGGTCAGCCTGAGCCTGATGTTCAGCGCCGTAGCCCAAGCCCAGCCACAGGTCAGCGTCTACAACTGGACCGACTACATTGGCGAAACCACCCTCGCCGACTTCCAGAGCAGCACCGGGACCAAGGTGATCTACGACGTTTTCGACTCCAACGAAACCCTGGAAGGCAAGCTCCTCGCCGGCCGTACCGGCTATGACGTGGTCGTGCCGTCCAACCACTTCCTCGCCCGGCAGGTAAAGGCTGGCGCGTTCCTCAAACTGGATCGTGCGCAACTGCCGAACTGGAAAAACCTCGACCCGAAACTGCTGGAGTTGCTGGAGAAAAACGACCCGGGTAACCAGCACTCGGTGCCGTACCTGTGGGGCACCAACGGCATCGGCTACAACGTCGACAAGGTCAAGCAAGTGCTGGGCATCGATCACATCGACTCCTGGGCCGTGCTGTTCGAGCCGGAAAACATCAAGAAACTCAGCCAGTGCGGCGTGTCGATGATGGACTCGGCGGACGAAGTGTTCCCGGCGATTCTCAACTACATGGGCCTGGACCCACGCAGCGAAAACCCGGAAGACTACAAGAAAGCCGAAGCCAAACTGCTGAGCATTCGCCCTTACATCACCTACTTCCATTCCTCGAAATACGTCTCGGATCTGGCCAACGGCGATATCTGCGTGGCCTTCGGTTACTCCGGCGACGTGTTCCAGGCCGCCAACCGCGCCAAGGAAGCCAAGAACGGTGTGAACATTGCCTACGCCATCCCGAAAGAAGGCGCCAACCTGTGGTTCGACCTGTTGGCGATCCCGGCCGACGCCGGCAACCCGAAAGAGGCCCATGCCTTCATTAATTACCTGCTCGATCCGCAAGTGATCGCCAAGGTCAGTGCATCGGTCGGTTATGCCAACCCGAACCCGGCAGCCAAGCAATACATGGATCAGGAGCTGGTCAACAACCCTGAGGTTTACCCATCCCAGGCAGTGCTCGACAAGCTCTACATCTCCTCTACCCCGCCCCAGGCGATCATGCGTCTGATGACCCGGTCCTGGAGCAAAGTGAAGTCGAACAAATGAATCAGCACACCCAAGAACACGCCCGTTCCTATTACGCCGCCTCGGCTCGGGCGAGCACTCCCTACCCTGCGCTTGACGGTGATCTGACGGCTGACGTGTGCGTGATCGGCGGCGGGTTCACCGGCGTCAACACCGCCATCGAACTGGCGCAGCGCGGGCTCTCGGTGATCCTCATCGAAGCCCGGCGCATCGGCTGGGGCGCCAGCGGTCGCAATGGCGGCCAGTTGATTCGCGGCATCGGTCATGAGGTCGAAGGGTTCGCCAAGTACGTCGGCCAGGAAGGCGTGCGCTATCTGCAGCGTGCCGGGATCGATTCGGTGGACGTGGTACGCCGGCGCATCGGCGATAACGGCATCGACTGCGATCTGCGCTGGGGCTTCTGCGAACTGGCGAATACGCCTGGGCAATTCGAAGCGTTCAATGAAGAACAAGTCAGCCTCGCCGAACTCGGTTATGCCCACGAAACCCGCTTGGTCGGCCCCGAGCAGATCCGCCAGCAGGTGGTTAACGCCGATGGCTATGCCGGCGGTTTGATCGACATGGGCTCCGGGCATTTGCACCCTCTGGATCTGGTGCAAGGCGAAGCGCGCCTGGCGGCGTCACTCGGCGTGCGCATCTTCGAGCAAAGTCCGGTGCTGGAAATCATCCATGGCGCCACCGCGCAGGTTCGCTGCGCCAGCGGAACCGTCCGCGCTGGCAGCCTGGTGCTCGGTTGCAACGCGCATCTGGATGAACTCGAACCCCAACTCAGCGGCAAAGTGCTGCCGGCCGGCAGTTACATCATCGCCACCGAACCGTTATCGCAGGAGCGCGCCGCGCAACTGATCCCGCAGAATCTGTCGCTGTGCGACCAGAAAGTCGGCCTCGACTACTACCGTCTCTCGGCCGACCGGCGCTTGCTGTTCGGCGGTGCCTGTCATTATTCCGGCCGTGATCCGGCGGACATCGCAGCGTACATGCGCCCGAAGATGCTCAAGGTCTTCCCGCAACTGGCGGACGTGCGCATCGATTACCAGTGGGGCGGAAAGATCGGCATCACCGCCAATCGCTTCCCGCAGGTCGGTCGGCTCAAGCTGCATCCAAACGTGTTTTACGCCCAAGGCTATTCCGGCCATGGCCTGAACGTCACCCATTGGTGCGCCAAGCTGCTCGGCGAAGCGATTCATGCGGGTCACAGTCAGGGCATGGACGTCTTCAGTGGCGTGCCGCACATGACCTTCCCCGGCGGCCCGGCGTTGCGTTCGCCACTGCTGGCGTTGGGCATGTTCTGGTACCGCCTGCGCGAAATGCTCGGCTAACACTGCCACCTGTAGGAGCTGCCGCAGGCTGCGATCTTTGATCGTTCCCACGCTCCGCGTGGTAATGCCTCAAGGGACGCTCTGCGTCCAGTGACGCGGAGCGTCACGGGCTGCGTTCCCACGCAGGAGCGTGGGAACGATCACCTTCAACATCGTCAGTAATTTGCTCTATCGCCAAGCACTTCTATATTGATGAAGTGCTTTGGCGTTCCTGACGCTCAGTGCCCAATTATTGAAGGAGGACACGGATGAAGTCGTCAGCACCCGACGAGCCGCGAGCACCCGGCCAGGCCCCAATCAAAACCCGCCGTTTCAGCCTCTCGCTGGTGTGGATCGTGCCGATCGTGGCGGTGCTGGTGGGCATTTCGCTGGTGGTACACAACCTGATGCAGGAAGGCCCGGCCATTATCGTCAACTTCAAGACCGGCAGCGGTCTGGTGGCGAACAAGACCGAGGTCAAATACCGCAACGTGGTGATCGGTCAGGTCACCGATGTCGAATTGAGCAACGATCAGAAGAGCGTCAACGCCACCATCAAACTGGCCAAGCAGGCGGAAAGTTTTACCCGTGAAGATTCGCAGTTCTGGGTCGTGCGCCCACGTATCGGCGCTGGCGGTGTGTCGGGCATCGATACCTTGCTCTCCGGCGACTACATCGGCGCCGATATCGGTCAGGCCAACAACCGCGCCAAACATTTCAAAGGCCTGGAAAACCCGCCGCCAATCACCTACGGCGAACCAGGCAAGCGTTTCATGCTGCACACTCAGGATCTGGGCTCGCTGGACATTGGCTCACCGGTTTACTACCGCAAAATTCCGGTCGGCCAGGTCGTCACCTACGAGCTGGCACCTGACGGTAAAGGCGTGAACATCGAAGTGTTCATTCATGCGCCCAACGATGCCTTTGTCACCGAAAACACCCGGTTCTGGAACGCCAGTGGTATCGACGTCAGCGTCGGCGCCAACGGTTTCCAGGTCAAAACCGAATCGCTTTCATCGATGCTGGTGGGCGGCATCGCCTTCCGTGCGCCGGATTACAGCCCCAACGACGTGGCCGCCGCCGACGACAAAAACTTCGAACTGTTCGAAGACCAGCAAACCGCCCTCGCCCCACCCAACGGCAAGTCGCAGTACCTGAGTTTGCGCTTCGACCAGTCCCTGCGCGGGCTCAAAGTCGGCGCACCGGTGGAATTCCTCGGCATGGAAATCGGTCGGGTGGTGGCGATCAATCTGGACTTCGATGCGAAAAAACGCAGCTTCCCGCTGAACGTCGGCATCGTCATTTACCCGCAGCGGCTCGGTATGGCCTACGGAAAAATGCTCACCGCGTTCAAGCACGACCCCAACGACGAAGCCGCCGGCATCCGCCTGATGGGTACCTTCATCGACAATGGCCTGCGCGCCCAGGCCCGCAGTGGCAACCTGCTGACAGGCCAGTTGTACGTGGCGCTGGATTTCTTCCCGAAAGCCGAAAAAGTCGCGTTCGACCCAACGGCCCGCCCGGTGGTGATTCCGACCGTGCCCGGCAGCCTCGAACAGTTGCAGGAAAAACTCGAAGCCGTGGTCGACAAACTCAACAAGTTGCCGGTGGATCGTATCGCCAACAACCTCGACAGCAATCTGGTCGAACTGCGCAAAGGTCTGGCCCAGTTCAACGCCAAGACCTTGCCGGGCGTGCAGACCACCCTCGCCGATGTCAGCAAGACTTTGCAGTCCGCCAGCTCTACCCTGGCCGAAGATTCGCCGCAGCGCGAGAAGCTCACCGAGACCCTCGATGAGCTCGGGCGCATGTCGCGCTCGCTGCGTGAACTGTCGGATTACCTGGGCCGGCATCCGGAATCGCTGATCCGTGGCCGCCCCGACAATGCCGCACCTATCGATCTGAAAGGACCACCACGCAATTGAACACAGGAGTTAACCCAATGGCTGTACCGCTGAAGATCACCGTGCTCGCTGCATTCATGCTACTCGGCGCCTGCCGCAGCGACCCGATCAGCTTTCACACCCTGATGCCGATGCAATTGGCCAATACCCGCGCGGGTGGACAAATTCCGATTGAAGGCATCAGCGTGCCGCCGCAGGTCGACCGGGCGCAAATCGTCATCCGCCAAGGCAACAGCGGCCTCGCCATTCTGGATACCGATTGGTGGGGCGCGACGCTGGCCGATGAATTGCGCGGTGCGCTGAGCGACCAACTGAGCAATACCAGCGGCCAAGGCAACGTCTCGGTGCGCATCGAAGTGCAACGCTTCGATTCGATTCCCGGGCAATACGGTTTGATCGACGCCAAATGGCGTCTGCGCCCTGTCGGCGCCACTGACAATGGCCTGCTGACTTGCCGCTCGACCCTGCAGACCCCTTCGGGCCCGAGCATCGATGACCTGGTGAGCGCTCAGCAGAACAACGTCAAACGTCTGGCCGAACAGATCAGTCGGGCGGCAGCAGGCAACGCGCGCGCCTGCCCTTCCGCGTCCTGACTCGACTTACAAGTCGAAGCGATCCACCGCCCGCCGCCGCTCGTTATCGTCACGCACATCGTAGTTGGCGGTGGTCTGGATGTTGCTGTGGTGCGCAAGTTTCTGCGCGATCGACAGATCATGCTCTTCGATCACCCGGGTGATGAACGATCGCCGGAAATCGTGGGGCATGATCTTTACCCCGACCTGCGTGCCACGCTGACGGGCGATGTAATAGATCGCGTGTTTGGTGATGCGCTCACGGGTGATATGACTGCCACGGCGGATGCGATTGAACAGAAACGCATCGTCGCTTTCGCCTTCCTTGAGTTGCGAGCGGCGCAACTTCAGCCACGCATCGAGCTTGGCGAATGCCCAGGCCGGTGCGTATTTGATCAGTTGCTTGTTGCCTTTGCCGGTCACGGTAAGGCTGCGCTCCGTGAAGTCGACCTGATTCAGATCCAGATCCACCGACTCGGATTTGCGCATGCCGGTGCCGTACAGCAACGCGATGACCGCAGCGTCGCGCAGACCCTGCGGGCGTGGATCGGCAGCGCAGACTTCCATCAATTCGTGAATCAGTGTGCGTTTGAGATTGCGCCCCTGCGACAGGCGCGTGCCGGCGATGCCTTTTACCGAGCGCATCTTTAACAGGTGATCCTGACTGATCAGGCTCATGCGCCAGGCTTCGTTCATCACGCCGCGCACGGCGTTGACGTACAGCGACGAGGTATTCGGCGCATAACCGTCGGCGCGCAATGCGGCGACCAATGCCACCACGTCCTCGGGTTGCAGGGCGTGCCAGGGGATTTCCTCGATATCTACATCTTCAAAACCGAGACGGTCGGCGGCGTCCTGCAAGACGTAGCGCATGGTCAATTGGCTGGAGGGCGCCAGTCGGGCCAGATAAAGCGTCAGTGGATTAGTGTTGGACGGTGAGGATGGAGTACTCGACAAGTCAATCAAACGAAACGGCCTTGAATAGAAAACAGTTCAACGAAACAAACTAAAAGTGCAAAGAAAACTATATATAGAGCGACTCTTCCGTAAGACTTTTCTACTAAAAGCGCCGATAAACGGAGGAAGTCTGAACGACGGCTGTATGACTTACAGATAGACGAATAGCCGACCGTTTTTTGATGTTCCTTTCACAAAAGCGGGCATAACCTTAATGACAACAGGTTGCCCCGAAAGGCCTGCAACCCTGCCGTTCGTGGGAACAAAAGTCAATCAGGCATTCACCGACCGGTATCCCAAACCATTGAAATCACATGTTTTTCAGACAATTTGCTGAAGGATGGCTGTCGCCTCGAGGTTCTTATGAGTCAAGCGTTTCTGCCGTTTTCCCGGCCGAGTATCGGCGACGAAGAAATAACTGCCGTCGAACAAGTACTGCGTTCCGGCTGGATAACAACCGGCGCTAAATGCCAGGCACTTGAAGAACAGTTCGCCCACTATGTCGGTTGTCGCCACGCCGTAGCACTTTCATCAGCCACTGGCGGCATGCACATCACATTACTGGCCCTCGGCATCGGCCCCGGCGATGAAGTCATCACGCCGTCGCAAACCTGGGTGTCGACCGCCAACATGATCTCGCTGCTCGGCGCCAAACCGGTGTTTGTCGACGTCGACCGCGACACCCTGATGACCGACGCGGCGCGCATCGAAGCGGCCATCACCCCGCGCACCAAAGCAATTATCCCGGTGCATTACGCCGGGGCCGCGTTCGATCTCGATCCGCTGTACGCCCTGGCCGACAAGCACGGTATCGCGGTGATCGAGGACGCTGCCCACGCCGCTGGCACCCGCTACAAGGGGCGCCACATAGGTTCACAAGGCACGGCGATTTTCTCTTTCCATGCCATCAAGAACATGACCTGTGCCGAAGGCGCGATGTTCGTCACCGACAACGAAGCCCTGGCCAGCCGCGTGCGCATGCTCAAGTTTCATGGCCTCGGTGTCGACGCCTACGACCGTCTGACCGGAGGCCGCAAGCCGCAGGCACAAGTCATGGCGCCGGGTTTCAAATACAACCTGGCCGACATCAACGCCGCGACTGCGCTGGTGCAACTGGAACGCCTCGACGCGATCAACGCCCGCCGCACCGAGCTGGCCAGCGCTTATCTACAAAAGCTCGAAGGCCTGCCGGTGCAGCCACTGGCCCTGCCCGACTACGCGCAGCAACACGCCTGGCACCTGTTCATCCTGCGCATCGACAGCGAACGCTGCGGCATGGACCGCGACGCCTTCATGAAAGGTTTGCAGGATCAGGGCATCGGCACCGGTATCCACTTCATCGCCACTCACCTGCACACCTGGTATCGCCAGCGTGACCCTGATCTGTATCTGCCCGACACCGAATGGAACTCGGCGCGGCTGTGCTCGATTCCGTTGTTCCCCGACATGACCGATCAAGACCTTGATCGTGTGGTCGGCGCCATCGCCACCCTTATGGACAAACGCCCGTGAAACCTTACCCAATTCGCTGCGTGTCGATCGTCATCCCGGTCTACAACGAACAGGAGAGCCTGCCGGAACTGCTGCGCCGTACCGAAGCGGCCTGCCGGTTGCTGCGTCATGACTATGAAATCGTCCTCGTGGATGACGGCAGTCGCGACGAGTCTGCCCATCTGCTGGCAGAAGCCGCCACCCGTGAAGACAGCCCGTTCGTGGCGGTGATCCTCAACCGCAACTACGGCCAGCACGCGGCGATCATGGCCGGTTTCGAGCAATGCAAAGGCGACGTGGTGATCACCCTCGACGCCGATTTGCAGAACCCGCCGGAAGAAATCCCGCGACTGATCGCCGAAGCCGAAAAAGGTTACGACGTGGTCGGCACCGTGCGCGGCAACCGTCAGGATTCGGCCCTGCGACGCTATCCGTCGAAGCTGATCAACCTCGCCGTGCAACGCTCAACCGGCGTCGCCATGAGCGACTACGGCTGCATGCTGCGCGCTTACCGCCGCACGATCATCGACGCGATGCTCGCCTGCCGCGAACGCAGCACGTTCATCCCGATCCTGGCCAACAGCTTCGCCCGCCACACCACGGAAATCGTCGTCGCCCACGCCGAACGAGAACACGGTGATTCGAAGTACAGCCCGATGCGCCTGATCAACCTGATGTTCGACTTGATCACCTGCATGACCACCACCCCGCTGCGCTTGCTGAGCATCGTCGGTTTCACCATGGCCGGGCTCGGCCTGCTGTTTGCCTTCGCGCTGATCCTGATGCGCCTGGCTTTCGGTTCCGGCTGGGCCGGCGACGGTATGTTCGTGTTGTTCGCCGTGCTGTTCGTGTTCACCGGCGGCCAGTTCATCGGCATGGGCCTGCTCGGCGAATACCTGGGGCGCATGTACAGCGACGTGCGCGCCCGCCCGCGTTTCTTCATTGAAAAAGTCTTGCGCAGCCACGCCGTGACCCCGGCGCCTGCGGTCACCGTTGATGGTCTCTCCTCCTCTACTTCTACTACCGGTCAGGTTCTCTCATGAGTGCAAAAACTGTTGTCTTCGCTTACCACGATATTGGCTGCGCCGGCATTCAGGCCCTGCTCGACAGTGGCTATGACATTGCAGCCGTGTTCACTCACGCCGATGACCCGAAAGAAAACACTTTCTACAGCTCGGTTGCGCAACTGTGCGCCAACAAAGGCATTCCGGTACACGCCCCGGAAGACGTCAACCACCCGTTGTGGATCGAGCGCATTGGCAAACTCGACCCTGAATACATGTTCTCGTTTTACTACCGCAACCTGCTGAGCGAGCCGTTGCTGGCCCTCGCCAAAAAAGGCGCGTTCAACCTGCACGGTTCGTTGTTGCCGCGCTACCGTGGCCGGGCCCCGGCGAACTGGGTGCTGGTCAACGGTGAAAGCGAAACCGGCGTGACCTTGCACCGCATGGTCAAACGTGCCGATGCCGGCGCCATCGTCGCCCAGCAACGCGTGGCGATTGAACGCAGCGATACCGGTCTGACCCTGCACGCCAAATTGCGCACGGCTGCCAGCGATCTGTTGCGTGACGCACTGCCCGCCATGTTGCAAGGCAACGTCAGTGAAACTCCGCAAGACGAATCGAAAGCCACAGTGTTCGGCCGTCGCACCCCGGCGGACGGCAAACTGCTCTGGGCGAAACCGGCCGAGCAACTGTTCAATCTGATTCGCGCCGTGACCCAACCCTATCCGGGTGCCTTCTGCGCCGTGGGCGAGCACAAACTCATCGTCTGGAATGCCGAAGTCGTCAAGGGCAACGACGGCCAGGCCCCGGGCCGGGTGATCAGCGTCGATCCGCTGCGCATTGCCTGCGGCGAAGATTCGCTGGTGATTTTGTCGGGTCAGCGCAACGACAACGGTCTGTTCCTAAGCGGCCCGCAATTGGCCAACGAGTTGGGGCTAGTCGACGGTTCGCTGCTGCGCGGTGCCGAATCCGGCCGGGCGCCACGGCGTACTCGCGTGCTGATCCTTGGCGTCAACGGCTTTATCGGCAACCACTTGTCCGAGCGCCTGCTGCGCGATGACCGCTACGAAGTCTATGGCCTGGACATCGGTTCCGACGCCATCGACCGTCTGCGCAGCCATCCGCACTTCCACTATGTGGAAGGCGACATCAGCATTCACTCCGAGTGGATCGAGTACCACATCAAGAAGTGCGACGTGGTGCTGCCACTGGTGGCCATCGCCACGCCGATCGAGTACACGCGCAATCCGCTGCGCGTGTTCGAACTCGACTTCGAAGAAAACCTGAAACTGGTGCGCTACTGCGTCAAGTACAACAAGCGCGTGATCTTCCCGTCGACCTCCGAAGTCTATGGCATGTGCCAGGACAAGCACTTCGACGAAGACACCTCGAACCTGGTGGTCGGCCCGATCAACAAACAGCGCTGGATCTACTCGGTGTCCAAGCAGTTGCTCGACCGGGTGATCTGGGCTTATGGCGCCAAGGGCCTGAATTTCACCCTGTTCCGCCCCTTCAACTGGATGGGCCCGCGCCTTGATCGTCTGGATTCGGCGCGTATCGGCAGCTCGCGCGCCATCACCCAACTGATCCTCAACCTGGTGGAAGGCACGCCGATCCGGCTGTTCGACGGTGGTGAGCAGAAACGCTGTTTTACCGACATCACCGACGGCGTCGAAGCCCTGGCCCGGATCATCGATAACGACAACGACGTCTGCAACGGCCAGATCATCAACATCGGCAACCCGGACAACGAAGCGAGCATCCGCCAGTTGGGCGAAGAGCTGCTGCGCCAGTTCGAAGCGCATCCGTTGCGCCACAACTTCCCGCCGTTCGCCGGTTTCCGCGATGTCGAAAGCAAGGCGTTTTACGGCGCCGGTTACCAAGACGTGGAACACCGCAAACCGAGCATTGCCAACGCCAAGCGCCTGCTGGACTGGACGCCGACCGTTGAGATGCGCGAGACCATCGGCAATACCCTGGATTTCTTCCTGCGTGAAGCGATGCTCGAAATCGCGGAGCTTTCTAACAAAGAGGCTGGCTAATGCAGGCCGGCCTACGCATCGACGTCGACACCTTTCGCGGCACCCGTGAAGGTGTGCCGCGCCTGCTGGAAATCCTTGATGAAGCGCAGATCAAGGCGACGTTCTTCTTCAGTGTCGGCCCCGACAACATGGGCCGGCATCTGTGGCGCCTGATTCGCCCGCAGTTCCTCTGGAAGATGCTCCGTTCCAATGCGGCCGGCCTGTATGGCTGGGACATTCTGCTGGCCGGCACCGCGTGGCCCGGCAAGCCGATTGGCCGCGAACTCGGGCACCTGATGCGTCAGGCCCGGGACGCCGGTCATGAGGTGGGCCTGCATGCTTGGGATCACCACGGCTGGCAGGCCAATGCCGGGCGCTGGAGTGATGCGCAACTGATCGAGCAGATCCGTCAGGGCGTCGACACCTTAAGCGACATTCTCGGTGCCAACGTCGAATGCTCGGCCGCCGCCGGTTGGCGTGCCGACGAGCGTGTGATCGAGGCCAAGCAAGCTTTTGGCTTTCGCTACAACAGCGACTGCCGGGGCTCGCGGCTGTTCCGTCCGCTGTTGGCCGACGGCACGCCGGGCACGCCGCAGATCCCGGTGGACCTGCCGACCTTCGACGAAGTCGTCGGCCCCATCGTCGCGGCGCGGGACTTCAACGCCTTCATCCTCGACCACTTTCGCCCGCAGCAACTCAACGTCTACACCATTCATGCCGAAGTGGAAGGGATTCTGATGGCTGAGGACTTTCGTCAATTGCTGGCCGCTGCGCGCCTGCAAAATATTGACTTCAAACCGCTGGGCGACTTGTTGCCCGAGTTCTTCAACACCTTGCCCGTGGGTCGCGTACAACGTGGCGCGCTCGATGGCCGAGAAGGCTGGCTGGGAGTGCAAGGCGCATGACTAAACGCTGGGCATTGCCGCTGCTGTTGTTGGGTATCTGCCTGCTGGCTTACTTGCTGCCGCTCGGCAGCCATGGCTTGTGGATTCCCGACGAAACCCGCTACGCACAGATCAGCCAGAACATGCTGCTGAGCGGCAACTGGGTGTCGCCGCACTTCATGAGCCTGCGCTATTTCGAGAAGCCGATTGCCGGCTATTGGATGATTGCGTTGGGCCAAGAAGTGTTCGGGCAGAACCTGTTCGGCGTGCGTTTCGCTTCGGCATTGAGTACCGGACTGAGCGTGATGCTGTGCTTCCTGATCGCCCGGCGTTTGTGGAACGAGCCGCGCAAAAGCTTTGCCTGCGCCCTGCTCTACATGAGCTTCACCATCGTGGCCGGTCAGGCGGGTTACGCCAATCTCGATCCGCAATTCACCTTCTGGGTCAACCTGAGCCTGGTGGCGCTGTGGTTTGCCGTCGACAGCCGCACCCGCGGCAAACACATGGCAGCGTGGGCGCTGCTCGGTCTGGCCTGCGGCATGGGTTTCATGACCAAGGGCTTTCTTGCCTGGCTGCTGCCGGTGTTGATCGCATTGCCGTGGATGCTCTGGCAGAAACGCTGGCGTGAACTGCTGCTGTACGGCCCGGTGGCGATCGTCATAGCCATCCTCGTCAGCCTGCCGTGGGTGTTGGCGGTGCATGCGCAAGAACCGGACTACTGGCGCTTCTTCTTCTGGCACGAACACATTCGCCGCTTTGCCGGTGACGATGCCCAGCACGATGCACCGTGGTGGTTTTATCTGCCATTGCTGGTGGCGTTCAGTTTGCCGTGGGTTGGCTTGTTGCCGACCGCGTTCAAGCAGGCGTGGCAGACCCGCGCTCAACCGCACGTTGTGTTTCTGCTGCTGTGGCTGCTGATGCCGCTGCTGTTTTTCAGCCTGAGCAACGGCAAGCTGCCGACTTACATCCTGCCGTGCCTGCTGCCGATGGCGTTGTTGCTGGGTAACGCGCTGGCCGACCGCTTGCGTCTTGAGCAAGGCCGGGCACTGAGTATCAACGGTTTGCTGAACGTGTTGCTGGGTTTGGTGACGCTGATCGCGCTGGTGTATCTGCAACTGAAAAAACCACTCTACGACCACGAACTGCACAGCCTGGTGCTGCTGTTCATCGGCCTGATCGGCTGGGTCATAGCCAACCTGATGCAAGCCTTTCTACCGTTGCAATGCTGGGCGGCGCCAGCGCTGGGCAGCCTTCTGCTGGTCGGCGTACTCCCGGCAGCGCTGCCCAAATCGGTGGTCACCAACAAGATGCCTGACCAGTTCATTCGCCATCACGTCAAGGAGCTGGCGCAGACCACGCACTTGCTGAGTAACGACCTGGGCGCGGCTTCGGCGCTGTCCTGGCGCCTGCAACGGCCAGAGGTCGCGCTGTACAACACGATAGGCGAATTGAAATATGGCCTTGCCTATCCTGACGGCATTCAACAACGGGTCGATTCCGACCAGGTGCAACAGTGGATGCGTGAGGCCCGCCGCAGCGGTTCGGTCGGCGTGGTGATGCGCGTCAAGGGGCAGGACGAACTGGACGAAATCGACAGACTGCCAAAGGACGGCGTCCGCTTTGAGCAGGGCAATCTGGTGATCATGATTCTTCCCAAGGAGGCGTCATGAGTCTGTTGCTGCTGTTGGTCGCCTGCCTGCTGACGTGCCTGGGCCAAGTCGCGCAGAAATACGCCGTGGAGCGTTGGCGCGGTGTCGAGTCGTCCTGGGCTGAAAAACTGCGTTCGCCGTGGCTGTGGTTGGCGTTGCTGGCCCTCGGCTTGGGGCTGTTGGTCTGGCTGCTGGTGCTGCAGCGCCTGCCCGTCGGCATCGCCTACCCGATGCTCAGCCTCAACTTTGTGCTGATCACCTTGATCGCCCGTTTCGTCTTCCGTGAACCCATCGACGGTCAGCATTGGCTGGGCGTGGCGCTGGTGATCGGCGGCGTGGCTTTGCTGGGGCAACAGACATGAACCGGCGTCGTGGCATTACTTTCGCGCTCGGCAGCGTGGCGTTGGTCAGCGCTGCGCAACTGGGCATGCGCTGGAGCATGACCCGTTTGCCGACGCCCGAGCAGTGGCTGGCGATCGACAGCATCGACTTGCGCGCATTGGCGGTCGTCGTCGCGGCGATTCTGGCCTACGCCCTGTCGATGCTTTGCTGGCTCGCCGCCCTGCGCGACCTGCCGCTGGGCCGCGCCTATTCGCTGCTGAGCATCAGCTATGCGCTGGTGTACCTGCTCGCGGCCAGTCTGCCGCTGTTCAACGAATCCTTCAGTTTCACGAAATCACTGGGCGTGGCGCTGGTCATGCTTGGGGTCATCACTATCAACACGCGTCCGGCTCGTGCGCCCGAATTCAGGAGAGCTCCATGAAAATCACAGTCTTTGGCAGCGGTTATGTTGGCTTGGTGCAAGCTGCTGTGTTGGCCGAAGTCGGCCATGATGTCGTGTGCATGGACGTCGATCAGAAGAAGGTCGATCTACTCCAGCAAGGCCATGTCAGCATCTTCGAACCGGGGTTGGCCAGCCTGGTTCGTGAGGGTCTTGATTCGAAGCGCCTGCAGTTCACCACCGATGAACAACTGGCGGTGCAGCACGGTCGGGTGGCGTTTATTGCGGTGGGCACGCCGTCCCGTGAGGATGGTTCGGCGGACCTGCGTTACGTGCTCTCGGTCGGCGATGCCATCGCACGGCATCGTGAGCAGCCGCTGATTATCGTGGAGAAATCTACGGTGCCGGTGGGTACCGGCGACACCTTGCGCACGCACATCGAAAAGGCCCTGATCAAGGTCGGCCGGTTGCTGCAGTTCGATATCGTCTCCAACCCGGAGTTTCTCAAGGAAGGCTCGGCCGTCGCTGACTGCCGCCGTCCGGATCGCATTGTGATTGGTTGCGCGGGTGATGAGGTGCGCGACGTGATGCACGACCTGTATTCGCCGTTCAACCGCAACCATGACCGCATCATGTTCATGGACCTGCGCAGTGCCGAGCTGACCAAATACGCCGCCAACTGCATGCTGGCGACCAAAATCAGCTTCATCAACCAGATCGCCGAACTCGCCGAACACCTGGGCGCCGACATTGAATCGGTACGTCAGGGCATCGGTGCCGACTCGCGCATCGGTTACCACTTCATCTATCCGGGCTGCGGTTATGGCGGCTCGTGCTTCCCCAAAGACATGCGCGCCTTGATCCACAGCGCCGAAGAGGCGCATTGCTCCAGCGACTTGCTGCAAGCCGTCGAGGCGATCAACCAACGGCAGAAGCACAAGCTGTTCGAGCGCATCAACGCGTTCTACAAGGGTGACCTGCGCGGCAAGACATTCGCCCTGTGGGGCCTGGCGTTCAAACCGAACACCGACGACATGCGCGACGCGCCAAGCCGGGTGCTGCTGGAGGAGTTGTGGGCCGCTGGCGCCAGCGTGCGCGCATTCGACCCCGAAGCCATGCAGGAAACCCAGAACCTCTACCCGGACGAATCGAAACTGATGCTGATGGGCACCCCGGAATCGGTACTGCCCGGCGCCGACGCCTTGATCATCTGCACCGAATGGCAGCAGTTCAAGGCACCGGACTTCGACCTGATCAAGCAACGCCTCAACACCCCGGTGATCTTCGACGGTCGCAACCTGTACGACGCCGAACGTTTGGCGCGCAAAGGCTTCCAGTACTTCCCGATGGGGCGCGGCGAATCACGCAAACTGCCGATCCCGCTGCAACAGTGGCCGCACGCGTCTGACGTCGCCTGACGATCCCTATGTAGGAGCTGCCGCAGGCTGCGATCTTTTGATCTTGCTTTTTAAAGGCAAAGTCAAAAGATCGCAGCCTGCGGCAGCGCCTACACGGTTTTCGATCACCGTCGCCTCACGCCTGAGCGGTTGCCTAGTGGCGTTGCCTGTGCAATTCGTCGGAAAACCACCCGCACCTGTCAGATCTGACAGGTGCGTAAATCGCCATATAGCGCTCTGATAGCCCTTGCCCGTTCCACTACGCAGGAGCTCCCTTCATGACGACCTCGTCCTCGACTGACATCACCCTCTTAAGACTGTACCCGCCACAGATATTGGGCCAAACCGAACGAGTCAAGGGCGGCGCGGACATCGGCCTCTCGTTGACGGTCTCACAACTGATCACCGATGGTTTGGGCGCCCATGTCCGCATTGATCCCCCCATCAGCGGCACGCTGAATCGCGGCGACGTTGTGTTTCTATGGCTGCTTGGGGAGGTCGCTTTTTTAAGCTTCTTCACGGTCGTGGATCCGGATGCCGTCATTTGGATGCGCCTGCCCAACGGTCGTCTGGATCACGCCAGAATCAACGAGGTGATCTACACAATCGAGCGCAACAGCGCGAACATCGCCACCTCGGAACCACCGCTCAAAGTGCTGTTCAACCGCTTCCGTCCCGCCCTGAAGGATCGGCTGACCGTTCCCGATGGCCACTCCGAACTCATAATGGTTCTTTCGCCCGAACTCACCAATGGTGTGGGCGCGGATTTCGTCAAGGCAACGGTGTGCTTTTCCTACCCGTATTGCCGGGCCCATGACGTCATTACCCTCAAATGCAACGGCGAAACAATCCATTTCACAGTGGACGAAAGCCTGGCACCGCAGCCACCGAATCCCGGTTCGCCAGTACCCACCAAAGTGTGCTTCGACGTCGACCGCGCCTTTCTCGACAAAGCAAAGCGGCTGGACAACAAACTGGAATTTCGCTTCACCGTCAAGGACCAACTCCATAACACCGTTGACCCCGACGCCATCTGGTCGGGTGGACAAACCGTGGACGAAGATCTGGCTGGCACGCGCCTGCCGAGGGCGATTCTTCTGGAACAAATGGCGGATTTTCCCGGCGACGACGAGAAAACAATCGAACTGGAGAAACTCGCGGGCGGCCCCCTGCATGTGATTGTGGTGACGGCAGACAAGCGCTTTGAAGCAGGCGACAGCATTCACTTTACCTACATCGCCAAAATCCCCGGACAACCCGACGTCGTGGTGCCCCTCACCGGCACTGTCGAAGCCGACGCGTTCGGGCAGAAAAAGCCGTGCATTGTGAAGGTGGCCAACGACAAGATCCCTGCCAGCGCTTCCGTGACGGTGACGTATGAATTGCGTAGGCCGAATGGGGATCTGGTGGGCAATTCCACCCCGGCGAACGCAACGGTCACAGGCGCGGCCCCGATCCAGCTGACGCCGGTCGTACTGCTCCCGCCGGCAACCAACCCGATTGATCCGCTGAACAATTCAACAGGCGTCACGGTGCAAGCAACGTACCTGCAAGCCTTGCCGCGCGACAAGGCACTTTTGGTTGTAGCCGGTGCCACGCCATTTCTGCCAGTGACGCTCAACCCGAATAAACAAGCCGACTTCAGACTTGACGCGAAATTTCTCGCCGAGCGGCTTGGAAGTGATTCCAGAATCATTTGGCAATTGATTCGCGACGACAAGGTGATTGCCGAATCGCCGGAGTTCATACTGACTGTCAGCGCAATCAAACCTGAAGACCCACGGTTTCCGACCCCGACCATCATTGCCGTGAAGGATGACAGAACTCTGAATCTGGGCAGCTTTGCCGGTGGCACCCGGATGCTCGTGGCGCCGTGGCGCTTGATTGCCGTGGGGCAACCGTTCTGGGCCTGGTGCGAAGGCACCAACAGGAACGGCGCGACCGTGACGGAGGAAATTCATAACGGCGTACCGATCGGCAGTACCAACAACCAAGGCGGACCGGTGTCGCGTGAGTTTCTGGATAAGCTGGCGGATGGTTCGACGATCAGAGTGTATGTGGCGGTGAATTTTGATGGGGTGGTGAATCGGGCGACAAGAGTGGTGTTTCCGGTGCGCAGTTATACCGTCAAGGCGCTCTCAGAGCTCATCTTGAATACGACCCCGCTCAGACTCGACGGGTTTAACATATCGATTAAACGTACGCCGATGACATGGGTAAGAACCGGTTTCGACCCCGCAGGTACCGCTGAAAAGCGTGAAGCGACGGGTGGCTTGCCACCCTACCGCTACGAGTCTGACGATGAAAGCATTGCAACCGTCGATAACCTGGGCAAAGTCAGAAGCGAGGGAATTGGTTCGACCACTATTACTGCCAGTGACTCCGCTGGACAATCCAAGAAATTCATCGTGAGTACCGCCAACGTCATCGTCTATCTGTACACCGATTCCGTCCCCGTCACCCAGATCGCGGCGTGGGCTCAGTCGGTCGGCGGAACCGTCATCTCGACCGACACAATGCAGAACATCCACATCCCTTTCATCAGAGATAAATACGCCCGGTCAAATCCACAGACCGAAGCAGATTTTCCCTCTATCGAATACATCGGGCCCGGCCCCGGGCCGGGGCCTGATCCCGAGGATCCGCCATATCATCATTGCCAGACACTTCACGCGCTCCCACAGTCCCCTGACACGGAGGGGTTCGCACTACAGGAGACCCACTCGATCCGGTTGACCCGGCCTGTCATATGCATGAAAAAGTGAATCGCCGCATCTCACGTGCAGGTAAACATCTCGCATCGAGCTAATACGAAAGAACAGTAATTACTTCACCCGCGTTCTTGGTCAAAGAGCGCGGGTGAGGTCTGTTCTTGAGGCGTAACGGGACGAGAGCGTAAGGGCGCGAGTTCTAGCGAGTGTCAGTACTCACGTGCGGTGGAGCGGGTTTAAAGGTCTATTGGACAGAACCTGGCGTAACATCCTCAGCTTTGATCTGATCGGATGCCCCTACCCTCGGTGAAATGACCGCAATAAAGTTATCCTTGCCACCCTGACTCAGAGCGGATGCCACTATCTTGGAAAAATCGGTGTACTGCTCCGGGTCTTTAAGCTTTTTTCTGATCGCCGCAAAATCAGTAGCAAAATCCTTGGGATCATTCAAAACCTGGGTATGGATCGCTACCCATGAGGAAATCACTCCGTGCCAGTGTCCTGAGGTATACAACGTCTGCCAATCCAACTCCCTGGCAATATACTCTGCGATATTTTTGGCTTTCTCTTCTTCCGCAGGATAGATCTCTGTTCCTATGCCCTGTGTGATATTCACTATCTGAATAAACTTCTTGGCATAACCGGGATGTGTGCGGAGCGTTGTCTGAAAGTTTTTATACGCGTCAAGCTGGTTTTGATACTCTTTTTTGAAAACCGGATAGTTTTGATCCGTTTCAGGAAATGCTTTGGTCGCCTGCATCATCGCATCATGCTTTGCAAAAATTGCCTGCTGCGCTTTGTAAAGTGAATTGAGCTCCGGTATTTCCTGGTTCCCGGCGTAAACAATGTTGCTGTCATCAGGCTTGGCTTCTGTGCAGCTTACCGAAAAATCGTGTCCCGGAATCAGCATATCCAGTCCTCCACCCTCTTGGGTTCCGGTGATCAGCCAGCGGCTCATTCCGGTGTATGGCGTGTATTCCTTGGGGATTGTAAGGGTGAACTTTCCGTCCTGAGGAATCGTATCCTTAATGACCATTTTCGCTCCCGCTCCTTGGAAAAGGATGAACTCATAGGACTTCCCTTTAAAATGAGGGAAGTCCATACGGATCTCTTGGGCATGGGAATCAATGCAGACAGCTATTAATGCAAGCAGTAATGTTTTCTTCATGGAGTAGCCCCAGAGCCTTAATTGATTTTTGATGAGCGTGGTACGTGTAGAAATACGATAATTTCTGATGTCGTAAACCATGGATTGCCGAGTCATGCTGATGGTTCGACCAAACGCGCTTTGTTTTTTCCAGAGAATAGTTAGTTAAAAACCGGCGACTGGGCCGCCGGCGAATCACCAGGATCTATTCTTGAATACAGCGAATGCTTGCCCCGAATGTTCGCTGCACGACTTGGTCTAAATTCACGCCGATACCGTAGGAGTCCATCCACCCAGCAGTGCTAGATCCAGACGCAGTACTGCTCCAGTAGTCTGCGTAAGCACCTCGGCTGCGCAAGGTGCCATACGTATAATAGCGGTTGCCAGCATTAGGAAACGTCAGCTTGTGACCTCCGCCAGTGAATACTTTTGCGGATCCAAAATTAGTTGGACTACTTGTAAATGATCCCAAGTTACTTTGACTTGTAAAGTTGATCAGGCTCTGTAATTGCGAGCTTGTAGGAACGCGGAAGCCCGGAGGACATGGGTCTTCCGCCGTTTTGATAGCATCCTGCCATGCGGTGTTGGGGGCAAGGATAGTATTCCAACCGACAATTGATTCTGGGGAATCAGCATTGGCTACCGGAACAGGTCTTCCCCACTGGTATAAATTGCCATGTATCGCTTTAACAGGAACATCAGGGTCATAGCTGTAATCAGCCCCTAGGTTATGCCTCATCCAGGCCTCGGGATTACCGGGAAGAACAACCACAGGAAATACTGGATTCACCGTAATGCTAAACGCACATGATTGCTCGCCCAAGTTCACCGAAAAATTTGCAGTACCTGCAGCGATCGGTGTTCCCGTAACAGTAACCGGTATAGTGCCGTTGCCACTTGCAAGCTTACCTTCTGCAATAGCTGCGGTAAGTCCCGTTACACCTGTAGAAGCGATTTTCTGTGCAGGGTATGGAGCGCCGTTACCTGCCGTATAACTGAGGTTTTTCGTGTCGGAATAAGATCCCCCTGCTTCACCATTGGCCCAGCCAGCAGGACAGGTAAGAGCACCGACAACCGGCGACAACGCCGTTACGATTCTCACCAAATTGCACGACTGACCACCGAGGCGGATAGCAAAATTGGCCCGACCTCCTTCAGACGCAGCGCCTGCAATCCCATAGTTAACCGTTCCCGGTCCCACGGCTAAATCGCCAGCTCGTAACGTAGCCGTTAATCCCGTTACCCCTGTGGAAGTAACCACCTGCCCCGGATGTGCACCACCGTTTCCTCCAGTGTAAGAAAGCGCAGACGAAACGCCGGCAGCTGCGGTGCCGGCGGTCAAACTCCCCGTATGCGCCGCGCCGATGCAATCCAGGGTCGTAATGGTGCCGGAAGTACTTGATGAGGCGATTGCGACCTGGCCGAAAGCCACGGTACAGACGGATAACAAAAATACAATGTGGGTAATGATGCTTTTGCCAGTCATGTTCAGCGCCATTGAATTACGAGATGGAATGGCAATCGTGGACGTGGCGTGTTGGAAATGTAACTGTCAGGTTTGACAGTGTTTTAGATCGATTTCGATGGATAGGTGGACTGGTTTAGGTGTTTTGAAAATTATTCAAACGTGAAATTCTGAGGCGCACTCAAATTCAAGAAAGAATCAAGATTAAAAGATCGCAGCTTTCGACAGCTTTTGCACGGGTCATTAACCGCGACCTCGCGGTGTGAACCGATCCTTTGTAGGGGTTGCCGAAGGCTGCGATCTTTTTGCTTGGATTAACGCAGGCAACCGCGATCATGTAAATCCATCCTATTTACCTGCTGTTATGCAAGCAACAATGTTTTCTTCATGGCGTAGCCCCAGAGCCTTAATTTATTTTTGATGAGCGTGGTGCATGTAGAAATACGATAATTTCTGATGTCGTAAACCATGGATTGCCGAAACATCCTGATGATTTGACAGAACGCGCTTTGTTTTTTTTCAGAAAATAGTTAGTTAGAAACCGGCGACTGGGCCGCCGGCGAATCACCAGGATCTATTCTTGAATACAGCGAATGCTTGCCCCGAACGTTCGTTGGGGTTGGCCTATGTACGTACCGATATCGTAGGAGTCCAGCCACCAGGCAGAGTAAGGTCCTGCCGCAGTACTGCTCCAGTAATCCGCGTAGCCACCCCGTAGAGACAAGTAGCCATTCAAATAATAGCGATTACCAGCATTTGGCAATGTCAGTTTGTTACCTCCTCCAGTAAATACTTTGGCGGATCCAAAATTGGTTGGACTATTTGTAAAGGATCCCAATTTACTTTGACTTGTAAAGTTGATCAGGTTCTGCAATTGCGAGATTGTAGGAACGCGGAAGCCCGCAGGACATGGGTCTTCCGTCGTCTTGATTGCATCCTGCCATGGGAAGCCGGGAGCAGGGATAGTATTCCAATCGCCAATTGTTTCTGGGGAATCAGCATTGGCTACAGGAACAGGTCTTCCCCACTGGTATAAGTTGCCATGTATCGCCTTAACAGGAACATCTGGATCATTGCTGTAATTAGCCCCGAGATTATGCCTCATCCAGGCCTGTGGATTTCCGGGAAGAACAACGACAGGAATAGCAGGATTTACCGTAATGCTAAACGCACATGATTGCCCGCCAAAGCTCACTGCAAAATGTGCTGTACCTGCTGCGATCGGTGTTCCCGTTACGGTAACCGGTATAGTGCCGCTGCCACTTGCAAGATCCCCCTCTGCAATAGCTGCGGTAAGTCCCGTTACACCCGTAGAAGCGATTTTCTGTGCAGGGTACGGAGCACCGTTACCTGCCGTATAACTCAGGTTTTGCGTCTCGGAATAAGATCCCCCTGCTTTACCATTGGCCCAGCCAGCAGGACAGGTAAGAGCACCGACAATCGGCGACAACGTCGTTACGATTCTTACCAAATTGCACGACTGGCCACTGAGGCGGATAGCAAAATTGGCCCGACCTCCTTCAGACGCATCGCCTGTAATCCCATAGATAACCGTTCCCGGCCCCACGGCTAAATCGCCAGCTCGTAACGTAGCCGTTAATCCCGTTACCCCTGTGGAAGTAACCACCTGCCCCGGATGTGCTCCGCCGTTTCCTCCGGAGTAAGAGATCGCAGACGAAACGCCGACAGCAGCGGTTCCGGCGGTCAAACTCCCCGTATGCGCCGCGCCGATGCAGTCCAGGGTCGTAATAGTACCGGGATTATTCGAGGAGGCTATTGCGACCTGTCCGTAAGACACGGCACAGAGCGAGAGCAAAAATAAAATGTGGGGGGTGATGCTTTTGCCAGTCATGTTCAGCGCCATTGAATTACAAAGGGGAACGGCAATCGTGGACGTGGCGTGTTGGAAATGTAACTGTCAGGTTTGACAGTTTTTTAGATCGATTTCGATGAATAGGTGGACTGGTTTAGGTGTTTTGAAAATTATTCTAACGTGGAATTCTGAGGCGCACTCAAATTCAAGAAAGAATCACGATTAAAAGATCGCAGCTTTCGACAGCTTTTGCACGGATCATTAACCGCGACATCGCGGCGTGAACCGATCCTGTGTAGGAGTTGCCGAAGGCTGCGATCTTTTTGCTTGGATTAACGCAGGCAGCCGCGATCATGTAAATCCATCCTGGTTACCAGCTATTAATGCAAGCAATAATGTTTTCTTCATGGAGTAGCCCCAGAACCTTAATTTATCTTTGATGAGCGTGGCGCATGTAGAAATACGATAATTTCTGATGTCGTAAACCATGGATTGCCGAATCATGCTGATGGTTCGACAAAACGCGCTTTGTTTTTTCCAGAGAATAGTTAGTTAAAAACCGGCGGCTGGGCCGCCGGCGAATCACCAGGATCTATTCTTGAATACAGCGAATGCTTGCCCCGAATGTTCGTTGAGGTTGGTCTATGTACGTACCGAATACGTAGGAGTCCAGCCACCAGGCAGTGTAGGGTCCAGCCGCAGTACTGCTCCAGTAATCCGCGTAGCCACCCCGTAGAGACAAGTAGCCATTCAAATAATAGCGATTACCAGCATTTGGCAATGTCAGTTTGTTACCTCCTCCAGTAAATACTTTGGCGGATCCAAAATTGGTTGGACTATTTGTAAAGGATCCCAATTTACTTTGACTTGTAAAGTTGATCAGGTTCTGCAATTGCGAGATTGTAGGAACGCGGAAGCCGGCAGGACATGGGTCTTCCGCCGTCTTGATTGCATCCTGCCATGGGAAGCCGGGAGCAGGGATAGTATTCCAATCGCCAATTGTTTCTGGGGAATCAGCATTGGCTACAGGAACAGGTCTTCCCCACTGGTATAAGTTGCCATGTATCGCTTTAACAGGAACATCTGGATCAGAGCTGTAATTAGCCCCGAGATTATGCCTCATCCAGGCCTCGGGATTACCGGGAAGAACAACCACAGGAAATGCAGAATTTACCGTAATGCTAAACGCACATGTTTGCCCGCCCAAGTTCACCGAAAAATTTGCTGTACCTGCTGCGATCGGTGTTCCTGTAACAGTAACCGGTATAGTGCCGCTGCCACTTGCAAGCTTACCTTCTGCTATAGCTGCATTAAGTCCCGTTACACCTGTAGAAGCGATTTTCTGTGCAGGGTACGGAGTACCGTTACCTGCCGTATAACTCAGGTTTTGCGTCTCGGAATAAGATCCCCCTGCTTTACCGTTGGCCCAGCCAGAAGGACAGGTAAGAGCACCGACAACCGGCGACAACGCCGTTACGATTCTTACCAGATTGCACGACTGACCACCGAGGCTGATAACAAAATTGGCCCGACCTCCTTCGGACGCTGCGCCTGCAATCCCATAGTTAACCGTTCCCGGTCCCACGGCTAAATCGCCAGCTCGTAACGTAGCCGTTAATCCCGTTACCCCTGTGGAAGTAACCACCTGCCCCGGATGTGCTCCGCCGTTTCCTCCAGTGTAAGAAAGCGCAGACGAAACGCCGGCAGCAACGGTTCCGGCGGTCAAACTACCCGTATGCGCCGCGCCGATGCAGTCCAGGGTCGTAATAGTACCGGGATTATTCGAGGAGGCTATTGCGACCTGGCCGAAAGCCACGGTGCAGACGGAGAGTAAAAATAAAATGTGGGTAATGATGCTTTTGCCAGTCATGTTCAGCGCCATTGAATTACAAAGGGGAGCGGCAATCGTGTACGTGGCCTATTGGGAATGTAACTGTCAGGTTTGACAGTTTTTTAGATTGATTTCGATGGGTGAGTACAGTGGCTGAGGTGTTTGGGGACATAAGGCTAATGTCAAATGCCGAACCGAACAAACTCACGCAAAAATCAAGTTCAAAAGATCGCAGTCCTCAGCAGCTGCACGAAGGTTAAGAACCGCGACATCTTGGTGTGAACCAATGCTGTGTAGGAACTACCGCTGGCTGCGATCTTTTGCAGTCGATAGGTGGATACCAGACGCGATCAAATAGATTCGTCCCACCCACTTCATTTACCGATAAGACTCAAAAGGAATCCTCTGAAATACAACGAACGCTCATGCCGTAGCCGCGGTGGGTGTTGATGTCGGTCCTTATAGTGCCGCGAGAGAGGTTGAGATAATAACCCTGATTACTGCTCCAGTAGTACGCGTTGTAGCCACGGTTTAGAAGGCTGCCATTCGAATAGAAGTCGCGAAGGCCGGCGATAGGAAATGTCAATTTATTAGCTCCACTACCAAATACCTTTGCAGATCCGAAATTGGTAGGGTCCCCATGGGGAGGAGCCCATGTTCCCAGATTGCTTGCAGTGTTGTTATTCACTAAATGAAACCATTGAAGGTGCCGAGGAACTCGGAAGCCAATAGGGCAAGGGTCGTTCGCCGTTTTAGTACTATCCTGCCATGCGCTGTCAGGAGCAGGGGTAGGATTCCAGCCGCTAATCGGACCCGCAGGCGTATTGGCATGAGCTACGGGAACGAGTCTTCCCGACTGATAATAGTTTCCATTGATCTCCTTAACAGGTTTATCAGGATCGAGGCGGTAATCAGCCCCTAGGTTATGCCTCATCCAAGCCTCGGGATTTCCGGGAAGAACAACCACAGGAAATGCTGGATTCACCGTAATGCTAAACGCACATGTTTGCCCGCCCAAGTTCACTGCAAAATTTGCTGTACCTGCTGCGATCGGTGTTCCTGTAACAGTAACCGGTATAGTGCCGCTGCCACTTGTAAGCTTACCTTCTGCAATCGCTGCGGTAAGTCCCGTTACACCTGTAGAAGCGATTTTCTGTGCAGGGTATGGAGCGCCGTTACCTGCCGTATAACTGATGTTTCTCGTCTCGGAATAAGACACCCCTGCTTTACCGTTGGCCCAACCAGCAGGACAGGTAAGAGCACCGACAACCGGCGACAGCGCCGTTACGATTCTTACCAACGTACATGACTGGCCACCGAGGCTGATAACAAAATTGGCCCGACCTCCTTCGGACGCAGCGCCTGTAATCCCAGAGATAACCGTTCCCGGTCCCACGGCTAAATCGCCAGCTAGTAAGGTAGCCGTTAATCCCGTTACCCCTGTGGAGCTGACCACCTGCCCCGGATGTGTTCCGCCGTTTCCTCCGGTGTAAGAGATCGCAGATGAAACGCCGACAGCACCGGTGCCGGCGGTCAAACTCCCCGTATGCGCTGCGCCGATGCAGTCCAGGGTCGTAATAGTACCGGGAGTGTTCGAGGAGGCTATTGCGACCTGGCCGAAAGCCACGGTGCAGACGGAGAGTAAAAATACAATGTGGGTAATGATGCTTTTGCCAGTCATATTCAGCGCCATTCAATTATAAAGGGGAATGGCAATCGTGGACGTGGCCTATTGGGAATGTAACTGTCAGGTTTGACAGTTTTTTAGATTGATTTCGATGGATGAGTACAGCGGCTGAGTTGTTTGGGGAAATAAGGCTAATGCCGAACCGAACAAACTCACGCAAAAACCACGATCAAAAGAGCGTATCCTTCGGCAGTTCCTACACGGCACAGGTTAATGTCACGATGTCGCGGTGAACCAGTCTCCTGTAGGGACTGCCAAAGGCTGCGATCTTTTGCAGCAATTTGGCATACGGCGGTCACGATAGCCCCTTTTACCAAACAACCTGGGCAACGGTTAAACAAAAACCCCAAACAAAATCTACTCTGAAATACAGCGAATACTAAATCCGTGTGTGCGGAGGTAGTTGTTCACAGATATTCTGGTACTGTCAAAACTCAAGTAAGAAGCGTTGATGGTAGCGTCATGAGTACTGCTCCAATAATACCCGTTGTTGCCGCGACCATACAGTGTGCCATTCGTGTGGTAGCGGTCGCCTGGGGTAGGCAAGGTAATCCTGTTAGCGCCATCGGCATATACCTTAGCAGCACTAAAGTTGGTAGGAGAGCCCCCAGCGCCTGTCCATGTTCCTATATTGCTTGGCTTGATACTGTTGATCAGATTATTAAGTTGCACAGCAGTTGGAACACGAAAACCGGGAGGACATGGATCGTTGGCTGTTTTAACACTATCTTGCCATGCACCGTTAGAAGGAAGGGTGGTGTTCCACCCCGGAATCGGCCTATCAGAATTATCTGTATCGGCTACTGCGGCAAGCCTGCCCCACTGGTAATACTTGCCATGTATCTCCTTGACTGGTACATCAGGATCATAGCTGTAATTAGCCCCCAGATTATGCCTCATCCAGGCCTCGGGATTACCGGGAAGAACAACCACAGGAAATGCAGAATTTACCGCAATGCTAAACGCACATGATTGCCCGCCCAAGCTCACCGAAAAATTTGCTGTACCTGCAGCGATCGGTGTTCCTGTAACAGTAACCGGTATAGTGCCGTTGCCACTTGCAAGCTTACCTTCTGCTATAGCTGCACTAAGCCCCGTTACACCTGTAGAAGCGATTTTCTGTGCAGGGTACGGAGCACCGTTACCTGCCGTATAACTCAGGTTTTGCGTCTCGGAATAAGATCCCCCTGCTTTACCGTTGGCCCAGCCAGCAGGACAGGTAAGAGCACCGACAACCGGCGATAACGCCGTTACGATTCTCACCAAATTGCACGACTGTCCTCCGAGACGGATAGCAAAATTGGCCCGACCTCCTTCAGACGCAGCGCCTGTAACCCCATAGATAACCGTTCCCGGCCCCACGGCTAAATCGCCTGCTCGTAAGGTAGCCGTTAGTCCCGTTACCCCTGTGGAAGTAATCGCCTGCCCCGGATGTGTTCCGCCGTTTCCTCCGGTGTAAGAGATCGCAGACGAAACGCCGACAGCACCGGTGCCGGCGGTCAAACTCCCCGTATGCGCCGCTCCGATGCAGTCCAGGGTCGTAATGGTGCCGGGAGTGTTCGATGAGGCTATTGCGACCTGTCCGTAAGCCACGGTACAGAAGGAGAGCAAAAATACAATGTGGGTAATGATGCTTTTGCCAGTCATGTTCAGCGCCATTGAATTACAAAGGGGAACGGCAATCGTGGACGTGGCGTGTTGGGAATGTAACTGTCAGGTTTGACAGTTTTTTAGATCAATTTCGCTGAATGAAAAGACGAATCGAGGTTTTTAGTGAATTACGCTGACATGCAACACACATTCACTATACAAACATTAAGTTCGCCAGTGGCTATTCTGAAATGCAACGAATGTTAAAGCCAAAAGTACGGTCGCCCGGGTACACGCCCACGATGTTAATATCGAAATTCAAGTAGTAGGAATTGACAGCGTTGTATTGAGTACTGCTCCAATAGGCTCCACTGTATCCACGAAAACCAAGAAGAGATCCATTCGTGTAAGCACGACCGCCTGTGGTAGGTAAAGTAATCTTATTACCACCACCTACAAGCACCTTAGCAGATCCAAAGTTAATCGCCGATTCTGTGAAGGCTCCTATGTTGCTTGATGTATTACTATTGATCAGATTTGTAAATTTTATAAGTGTGGGGATGCGAAAACCCGAAGGGCATGGATCCTTCGCTGTTTTAGCTTCATCCTGCCAAGCAGCGTCACGAGCAGGGGTGTTATTCCAGCCCGGAATTGGTCCTGTAGGAGTACTGGCATCGGCTACAGGAACGGGTCTCCCCCACTGGTAATAGCTCCCATGGATGCCCTGAACAGGGACATCAGGATCAAGACTCTCATCAGCCCCTAAATTATGTGTCATCCAGGCCTCGGGATTACCGGGAAGCACCACTACAGGAATTGCAGGATTTACCGTAATGCTAAACGCACATGATTGCCCGCCAAAGCTCACTGCAAAATGTGCTGTACCTGCTGCGATCGGTGTTCCCGTTACGGTAACCGGTATAGTGCCGCTGCCACTTGCAAGATCCCCCTCTGCAATAGCTGCGGTAAGTCCCGTTACACCCGTAGAAGCGATTTTCTGTGCAGGGTACGGAGCACCGTTACCTGCCGTATAACTCAGCTTTTGCGTCTCGGAATAAGATCCCCCTGCTTTACCATTGGCCCAGCCAGCAGGACAGGTAAGAGCACCGACAACCGGCGACAACGTCGTTACGATTCTTACCAAATTGCACGACTGGCCACTGAGGCGGATAGCAAAATTGGCCCGACCTCCTTCAGACGCATCGCCTGTAATCCCATAGATAACCGTTCCCGGCCCCACGGCTAAATCGCCTGCTCGTAACGTAGCCGTTAATCCCGTTACCCCTGTGGAGCTGACCACCTGCCCCGGATGTGTTCCGCCGTTTCCTCCGGTGTAAGAGATCGCAGATGAAACGCCGACAGCACCGGTGCCGGCGGTCAACCTACCCGTATGCGCCGCGCCGATGCAGTCCAGGGTCGTAATGGTGCCGGTAGTACTTGATGAGGCTATTGCTGCCTGTCCGTAAGCCACGGTACAGAGGGAGAGCAAAAATACAATGTGGGTAATGATGCTTTTGCCAGTCATGTTCAGCGCCATTGGATTACAAAGGGGAATGGCAATCGTGTACGTGGCCTATTGAGAATGTAACTGTCAGGTTTGACAGTTTTTTAGATCGATTTTATCGGGTGGGAGTGCTGGTCGGCGTGTTATGGAAATTATGCTGACGTGAAATACCGAGCCGTGCGAAGTAAGGGAGCGCATTTATTTAATCGTTCTTGCGGTGTGTCATTCAGCATCATTGCTGACTGACCCACCGCTTTCGCGAGCAGGCTCACTCCTACAGGGGATGGTGGTAATGGCTCAAGGGTTGTGGCGGTTGACTGCCCTGCCCGCGCTCCCTATCCTCGCGCCTTTCACGACTCATTCGTGATCGGGTTTGACGGCTCGGAAAGTCCAAGATGCACATTGCTCTCCAATGTGTGCGTGCACTCGTGTGCCCGACGCACTGCTCAATGGTGACTGTGTGCGGGGCATCTTCGGGTGCGCCGGGTATCTTGGACCGGTCCGTCAACCTGCACACAGTTGCCACCTATTCGTTTGACGGCGATGAAGTGGTAGTTCTCTGGGGAGTGTCATTAATTTTGTGTTCGGGCATAACATGCTGCAGAGGTGCATGTATGCCAACCAAAAAGAAACCGGCCCGTGAGGCCAAGCGTGACCTTCCGTCCATTCCAAAAGAGCTGATCGACCAG
>NZ_FYDT01000047.1:0-50165 GCF_900187585.1 Pseudomonas sp. Irchel 3E19 | reverse complement strand
TTGGCACCCACCACAGGAAGGGAATCGGGTGGCGTGGGGCGTCAGATCGATCTGGAGGGCATCACCATCAGGCTTGATCGTGACGACAGAAAAGCCCTCCCAAAAAGGAAGGAAAGTATTAATATCGCGCATAAGAACGCCGGTTTGTTAGATGTGTTTGCTCGCACGAACATCATCAAGCAAATCGGCGTTCTTGTTTCTGTGTTTCCCGGGATTCCGTGAAGAACCTTTTTTTTGCCTGTCGGATAGCGCAATGACTGCCATCGGCCCCCCTTGCTCAATCCAGTGTTCGCGTGTCGGCTCAAGCGTACTTGCCTGACCTGGCGATATCAGGGAAGCTCGCCGCCATTGTGCGTGATCATGGTCCAGGGAAGAATTGCATGACGTTAAGGGTGTTGGTAGTCGGCGGTTACGGAAACTTTGGCAGCATTGTCTGCCGGCATCTGGCAGTGATGCGCGACGTCGATTTGTTCATTTCGGGCCGTGACGCCCACAAGCTGCGGCACAAGGTCGATGAGCTGAAAAAGCAATCGGCGACTGACTGCGGGAGTTGGTGTGGCGACGCCATGGGCGCCGGGCTCGCGTCAGCGCTGCGGGCGATGAACATTGAGTGGGTGATCCACACCGGCGGGCCCTTTCAGGGGCAATCCTATGCCGTCGCCGAAAGCTGCATCGATGCCGGGGTGAACTATTGCGACTTGTCCGATTGCCGCACCTTCGTCAACGGCATCGGCGTACTCGATGCCCGAGCGAAGCAGGCCGGTGTAGTGATCCTCAGCGGTTGCAGTTCGGTGCCGACCCTGTCCTCAGCCATCATCGATGAGCAGCGCCAGCGCTTTTCACGCATTGACTCGATCGAGCACGGCATTTCTTCTTCGGCCAAAATGCCGGGGCTGTCGACCGTCGAAGGCGTCTTGGCCTACGCCGGCAAACCGATCAAACAACTCAGAAACGGCCGCGTACATGAGGTGCTCGGCTGGCAGGACCTGACGCTGCGCAAAATGCCGGATCTGGGCTTTCGAGTGCTGGCCAATGTCGACGTGCCGGATATGGACATTTTCGCCAGTCGTTATGGCGCGCAAACCCTGCGGTTCAAAGCGGGGGCCGGCCTGAAGCTTGGCGGTGTCGCCAATTATCTGCTGGCTCAGGCGTTGCGCAGCGGGCTGGTCCGCGATCATCTTCGCTGGGCGGCAAGATTGCATCGTCTGGGCACCTGGTTCGAGCGTTTTGGCGATGGCAAAAGTGCGATGTACATCGATATTCAAGGCCTCGGCGTGGACGGTAAGCCACTGTCGATGACGGCACAGTTGATCGCCCTTAATGACAAAGGTCCGCAGATTCCAAGCTGTGCAGCCGTTGCCCTCGCCGCGAAAGTCACCAAAGGCTACGTGCCCGCCGCCGGCGCCCGACCTTGTGTGGGCGAAATCAGCGTCGCTGAGTACATGGCTGCGATCAACGACCCGCGTAACCTCAGCCTGACCGTTAAGTTTTCGGACGGGCAACGCTGACATGCTCTATCTGTGCCTCAAGTACATCCATGTCATCGCGGCGATTTTTCTGTTCGGCTTCGGCATGGGCTCCTACCTTTACCTGATCGCCGCCAGCCGTTCGGGTAATCCCCAAGTGATTGCCCATGTGGCCAGAATGGTCGTGCGCTTCGACACCTGGATCACCACACCGGCGGGTTTCATTCAGATCGTGTCGGGTTACTTTTTGCTGAGACTCTCGGGCCTGGCGCTGACCACCGAGTGGGTGCTGACGTCGCTGCTGATCTTCTTCTGTGTGGGCGCTCTATGGCTACCGGTGCTGTTGCTGCAGAAACGCTTGCAGGTTCTGGCTTTGAACGCGAGCGAGGCGGGCAGGGCGCTGGATGAGACCTACCGGTCGCTGTACCGCAAATGGTTCTGGCTGGGTGTCTGCGGATTTTCGGGGATGTTTGTGATTGTGCTGATGATGGTGACGAAAATGACCCCGTGGCAATTGTTGGGGGTGTTGGTCTGAAACGGTTTTTGCCGGTTTTCGCGGCGGCGTTGCCGGGCGGTTGCGCTAAGCCGGATCGCTTCCTGTTTGTTCTACCTCGGTATCAAGCAGTTGTGCAAAAAGGGCCCGATGCTGCCGGACGGTATCAGCGACGACGTTCATTGGTTTGGGTGCGGCGATTCTGACGATGCGACGCCAGGCGAGTTAAACGGGGCGAAGGCGTCATCCATGACGCCGACAACACTCAGTCAGAACTTGTATTTGGCGGTGAGCATGTAGCTGCGCGGGTTGCCGTAGTTGTCGTTGGAACCCCAGGTCACGTTGCTGCCGATGGCGGAGTAGTAGACGCGGTCGAAGATATTGTTTGCGTTGACCTGCAGGTCCAGGTGCTGGTTGACCTCGTAGCCGGCCATCAGGTCGGTGACTGCGTAGCCGCCTTGCTGGAGGCGATAGCTGCCGCCGCTGGCGAGTACCACGTCGTTGTACATGCGGCTCTGCCAATAAACGTTGCCGCCGACGCGGAGTTTTTCCAGCGGGCCCTGCAGGCGGTAAACGGTCGAGACCTTGAACAGGTGCTCAGGCGTGTCGGTTTTGAATTGCTGATTATTGTTGGCCGGGTTTTCGTCCTTGATGTAGTGCGTGCGGGTATAGGTGTAGCCAGCGCCGAGCTGCCAGTTTTCGGTCAGCGCGCCTTGCAGCTCCATGTCAACGCCTTGGCTGCGCACTTTGCCGGAGGCGTTGTAGCAGGTCATGACCGGGCAACCGCGTTGATCTTGCGCCAGGGTCGAGCGGTTGCTCTGGTCCATCTGGAACACGGCCAGGCTGGTGTTGAGCGCGCCGTTGAAATACTCGCCCTTGATGCCGACCTCGTAGTTTTCACCGACGATCGGCTTCAGCACTTTGCCGGAAAGGTCCTTCGAGGTTTGCGGGGTGAAAATGTCGGTGTAGCTGGCGTACACGGAGTGGTGGTCGTCCAGCTTGTAGATCAGGCCGGCGTAACGGGTCAGGTTGCGGGTGACCTTGTAGTCGCCATCGGCGGTGCGGTCATCGTAGTCGTACCAGTCCAGACGGCTGCCGAGGATCAGCGTCAACGGGTCGGTCAGGCTCAAGCGGGTGGTCAGGTAGACGGCATCCTGAGTGGTGACGTTGCGGGTCTTGCCGTCACGCACGAAGTCGGGCTTGGGCGCACCGATCGGCCAGGCGGTGGTGTAGGGATCGTATTCCTTGGTCGTAGCATCGTAGACACGGTTGCTGGCGCCGACGACCAGTTCGTGGGTGCGGCCGAAGGCTTCGAACGGGCCGCTGGCAAAACCGTCGACTGCGGTTTGCTTGTCGGTGTTGTGCGATTGGTAAGCCGTGGTTTCCAGCGGGCCGGCGTAACGCGACAGGTAAGTGCCGGAGAACTCGCCGTTGAGTGTCGATGAAGAACCGGCGACATGCAGTTTCCAGTCGTTGTCGAAGCGATGCTCGACTTCACCGAAGACCGTGTCGATCTGCAGTTTCTTGTTTTCCCAGTCGCTGCCGGGGTAGGTGGAGCGGGGCAGGTCGAGGTGGTGGCCGTCGGCACCGATCGGCAAGCCGCCCCAGAAATAGTTGGTCTGCTCATTTTGACGAGAGAAGCCCAGCGTCGCGGTAGTTGCTTCGCTCAGGTCAGCTTCACCAATGGCGTAGAACAGGCCGTGATCGTTTTGTTCTTTATCGCGGAAACTGTCGGCGCCCTGATAGGAGCCCACCACACGGCCACGCAACGTGCCGTTTTCGTTCAGCGGACCGGAGGCGTCGATCTCGCCGCGATAATCATCCCAGCTGCCAGCGGCACCGGTGAGTGACACCTGCGGGGTCGCGGTCGGGCGTTTGCGCACCATGTTGATGGCGGCCGACGGGTTGCCGGCACCGGTGACAAGACCGGTCGCGCCGCGAACGATTTCTACCCGGTCAAACATGGCCAGATTCGGTTGCACCGCCATCGAGTACGGCTGGTAAGAGCTGGGCAGGCCGTCGTACATGATGTTATCGATGTCGAAACCGCGAGCGCTATAAGCCTGCCGGCCGGGGCCGCTGGACTGATTGAGAAACAAACCGGGCGTGGCCCGCACGACATCGTTGATGCTGGTCATGCCTTGATCGTCCATGCGCTGACGGGTGATCACCGTCACCGCCTGGGGCGTTTCGCGCATGGTCAGAGAGAGCTTGGTCGCGGTCTGCATCGGGCCGGTGGTGTAGGACTGCGAACCCTCGGTGGTGCTGCTCATCTGTGTGGCGCCGATTTCGGTCGCGCCGAGCTCCAGCGTCGCCGGTGCGGCGGTGTTTTCTGGCGTGGCGTCTTCGGCCGCAGCCGGTGCGACGCTGGCCATGCAGATAGCCAGTGCCAACAGGTTAGGTGCGAGGTTCGAACGGTGGTGGATGGTCTGAAACGACATCAATCTGCTTCCCCAAGGTTTACTAAAAAGAATCTGATGCATATGCGTGTAGGAATTATTCGCATTAGTCTGTCAGATTGATTCTCTTGAAGAAAGGCGTACTCAGCCGTTAGTTAACGAATTTTTCATATTTGGTGGTGGCCGAGGCGTGAGGGATTCTCCAGAAGGTCTGGATATCAACGGGATTAAAACGGGTAACGCAGAGCAGGAATGGCCAGCAGCGGCCGATCATTGGCGTTGATCGACGACGCTGCCAGCGCGTGGTTGAAGCACTGAAACGTTAGTCCAGATCGGCTGCCTGATGCCGCTCCGGGACCTGGCTCTCCTCATCGCCCCATGTGCGATTGACGCGCATCCCGCGAACCACCGCCGGCCGCTTGGCGATCTCCTCGGCCCAGCGCTGCACGTGGGTGTATTCCTGCGCCGACAGAAACTCGGCCGCCGAATACACGTTGTTGCGCACCAGTTGCCCGTACCACGGCCACACCGCGATGTCGGCGATGGTGTAGCTGTCGCCGGCCAGGTAACGGCTCTCGGCCAGGCGTCGGTCCAGCACATCAAGCTGACGCTTGGCTTCCATGGTGAAGCGGTTGATCGGGTACTCCATTTTTTCCGGTGCATAGGCATAGAAATGCCCGAAACCGCCGCCCAGATAGGGCGCCGAGCCCATCTGCCAGAACAGCCAGTTGAGGGTCTCAGTGCGTCCCGCCGGATCGGTGGGCAGGAACGCGCCAAACTTCTCGGCGAGATAAAGCAGGATCGAACCCGACTCGAATACGCGAAGGGGCGGCTCGACGCTGCGATCCAGCAACGCAGGAATCTTCGAATTCGGATTGATCTCGACAAACCCGCTGGAGAACTGATCGCCCTCACCAATGCGGATCAACCACGCGTCATATTCGGCAGCGGTATGCCCCTGCGCCAGCAACTCCTCAAGCAGGATGGTGACCTTCACGCCATTGGGGGTGGCCAGCGAGTAGAGCTGCAAGGGATGCTTGCCGACTGGCAAGGTTTTGTCATGCGTCGGCCCGGCGATCGGGCGGTTGATGCTGGCGAACTGGCCGCCGGACGCAGCTTCGTTTTTCCAGACCTTGGGCGGAACGTAAGACGCATTGCTCATGAAGACCTCATCGTTACTGGCTGAAAGTAGAGTGACACCGTAAGGAAAAATCCCCTCGCGTGCCAGACGGAACTCGGGTTATTTGATATTCCGTGATCACCGAGTGTCCCGGCAGAAGTACCGACGGCTGCTGCAGTCAGTCGGCGCGAAGATAGCGCAGCCATTCGATCAACTTGACGACACCACAGAAAACCAACACGGAAAAGGCAATGAGCGCGACGGCCGCGCCGATCAGACTCAGGTCCGTTGTTATCTGGATGTAGGCGGCCAGCGACAACGCAAGAGCAGCATAGCCAGTGAGGAATTTCCTTCGCGCGATCAATAACATCGGAACCATCAGGACGACAAACAGATGCACCGCGATGGTGATGACCAATTGCGCGACCAATTGAGTGAGCGTCCTGCCGGATGACGCTTGGGCGAGGATGATTTCGCCGTCGTACAGAAACACTTGCAGCGTTATTACGGCGGCGGCTGCGATCCCGACAGCGGGCAATGCGGCGGTTTTCGAGATGTTCATAGGGTGTGCAATTCCAACGACCTGGGCATATCGGTTTGATCTCTATTCTTCATTTGTCAGATGACCGCTGCAAAAACTCGCTGATCAGCGAAACCGTCTGCTGCTGGATCACCTCACGCGGGCGTCCGCCGTCGCCATCTGTGCAAATGATGCCGTCGCCGGGCGCGTCTTCTTCAAGCATGGCTATCGCTCCCGGCTTGCACAGCGACATAAAGCTGAAATGGCTGGCGTCTTTGATCTCGACATATTGACTCGACGTTTTCGGCAGGCGCCTCGCCAGGTCGGCGGACTCCAGTTCAGCGGGCAGATCTTGCGACGGCACGCCCGCTGCGATCACCAGCACCGGTACCGGCAACGCCGCCAGACCGGTATCGGTAAAACCGCGTGACAGGCCCAGGTCCAGCGCCACCACGGCCGTGACGCGCGTGTCGCGCAAATCGGCGCCCAGGCGGGTTTTCGCTGCCGGGTGACTGGCGGGATTCATGGTTTGGTAAACCGAACAACTGGCTAACTTCAGATGAACGCTGCAGTCGCGGGCAAACCGCTCGGTGTCGAAACGCGCGCCGGCGATTTCCAAAGCCGTCCAGCCGCCGAGTGAATGGCCGACCACCGCCACTCGCTGCGGTGCGACGGCGCCATATTGTTTTGGCTGTGCCGTCACCGCGTCGACAGCCCGGCCGATGTCCGCAGGACGCAGCCATAACTGTGCCGCCGCCTGGGGGCTACGGTCATGCGTGGTGCTGCCGGGGTGATTGACCGCTGCGACGATGTAGCCCTTGCGCGCCAGTGCGCTGGCCAGCCATGCCTGGTTAGTCCAGTTGCCGCGATAACCGTGAGAGAGCACCACCAAAGGATGTTCGCCTTCGGTCGGTGGTGCATTGTCTACGGCCATGACGCCGACAAACGCCGGGTTGTCAGCAATCAACGTTGCTGGGCGAGTGCTTGCCCGGGCGGGGTACCAGACAACCATCTCCAGCGGCCGCTCATTGTTCGCGTCCGGCAGCGTCGAACGCTGGAAACCGATCGGATGGTCGTCAGCCAATACCTGGGTGCTCAGGCAGATCAGAAGAAGGGCGCCGAAAGCTTTTTTCATTGTTGTTTTCGTCCTTGAGGGTGCCGATTGGCGAAGTGGACTTTGCCTTAATCCGCGCGTTTCAGCGAGTCCGTTGTGAACGTTGTGTTGGCGATCGCGCTGACGTCAGGTGTCGTTGCCAGTTCCGCTGTGTTGATCGATACCAGGTGCACAGGCGGGTGGCCAGCGCACTTTCAAGTGTTCGACCAAGTAATCCAGAAAGGCTTTGACCTTCGGCGTCATCGCCGAGCGTTCCTGCACGCAGGCATAAATGTCCATCGGCTCGACAACTGCGTGCGCCTCACCGTCGGGCTGTGCAAACAGCGGCACCAGTTGACCGCTGGCCAGATAAGGCGCCGCGACGAACTCTGCCAGGCGCGTAATACCCGCACCGCTGGCGGCCATCTGCGCCAGTGCGTCGATGTCGTTACTGATGGCCGTGACGTTGAGGTTGGCATCAAAGCGCTGACCGTCACGCAGAAAACGCCAACGCAGAAAACGCCCGTCCAACGGGTATCGAAACGCCAGGCACGCGTGGTTTTGCAAATCGTCCGGCGATTGCGGCCAACCGGCGCGTTCCAGGTAAACAGGGGCGGCGCACATGACGAAGGGCAGGGAAACGATCTTGCGCGCGATGATGCCATCCTCCAGTTGCGGTTCGATCCGCAGGCTTACATCGATTCCCTCCTGGATATGGCTGATCTTGCCGTTGGTGGTCGACAGCTCAAGGAGCAGGCGCGGGTGTTGCGCCGCAAAACCCGCGATCAGCGGTGCGATGACATGGCGGCCGAAGGCGGAAGTCGAGGCGATGCTCAACCGCCCTTGCAGTTCGGTTTCGTCATTGCAGATCGAGCTCTGCGCCGACTCCAGATCCGCTGCGATGCGCTTGACCTTGTCGTAATACACCGCGCCGTTTTCAGTCAGCGCCATGCTCCGCGTCGTGCGTTGCAGCAGCCGCACGCCGAGGTGCGCTTCCAGACGATTGATCGTCTGGCTGACCGCCGCTGCACTGACGCCGAGGGTTTTCGCGGCGCCGACAATGGAGCCCGACTCCACCACTTTGATAAAACTGGCAATTGCCGCTAACAGATTCATCCATGGCCTGCCGAGTAGGAGGTTATTCGTAAGTTTTTCTTTATAAAGCACCAGCGAAGGGGCGTCTAGTTGAGCTGGATCCGCCTTGCTAAGGTGCCCGCTCCCTGTCGATGGATGGAAAAGCCCTATGAATCAACCCAGCCGTTCCGATGCTCTGTATGTCAGCCGCCGCAAGCTGTCAGCACGTGCCACACCCTATGTGTTTGCGTTGTACATGGCGACGATCATGGCGTTTCTGATGTCGCTGGTGATCACCGCCGCCAACTCCGGCATTGATAACGACTACCTGAGTAATGCGCTGCACGCCTACAAAACGGCAATGCCGGTGGCATTCCTGTGCATCCTCGTCGTCCGGCCCATCGTGATCAAACTGGTGGCGCTGACGGTGCATCCGCATCGTTGATTGCGGGCACCGTCCGAGCGCCTCAAAACAATTCGTCGAGCAATTGATAAAAGGCGATCAATCGCTGATCGGGTTCTACGCCATAGACCTCGAAAAACATCGGTACCCACTGTTTGCCGAGGTTGGAGCCAATGCTGTGTGTGGCCAAGGCGAGATCCTGATAACGATCGGCGACGCCGAGCCGCCCGCAGTCGACAAAGCCGCTGAATTGGCCGTTTTCAGCGAGCAGGTTCGGCAGGCAGGCATCGCCATGGGTCACCACCAGATCTTCATGATCAGGACGTTCGGCCAGTATCTGCTGGAACACATTCTCGGCCGTGCAGCCGATGCGCGCGTCGTCGAAATCCTGTTCGTCAATCAACCCGGCGAGCACGTGCTCCCGAGCCAGTGGGATTTTCTGATCAAGACGATGATCGAACGGGCAACGATTGATGGCCACCGCGTGCAGCGATCGCAAGGCATTGGCGGCCAGAGTGACGATCTGCTGCGGCGCCAGGTGTGCGCTGCTGGCCAGGTCCCGGCCCGGTATGGCGGTCATCAGTAACCAATTGCGATCCGCTTCGGTGGCGGTTTCCAGTACCCGTGGCGCGGGCAGATCCTGGCTCGCCATCCAGCGCAAACGTTGCACTTCCCCGGGCAACTCGCCCCAGATCATCACTTGCTCGGACTTCACAAACAGCGGCACTGAACCTTCAGGTGTGATCCGCAGAACGTCGGCACGGGATTCGCCGATCGTTTGCTGTTCGATGAGGGCGTCGGCGAACCGCTTGCGCCATTGCTCTGGTAACACCATGTTCATGCGTCCCTTGCGGTCACGTAGAAGGCGCGCATTGTGCCGCGCCAGCGATGTTCTGCGCAAACGCTGCGCCGGGACTTGTCTGCCGGCAATCAATCGACACTTCGTCATCCGCCTGACTGTCCAGACCCTTACACCTTCCGGCAGATGCGCTGCCGGAAAGGCTCCATGCACCGGTGAAAGGCGAGGAACACGATGACGATGACAGTGGGAGATTTTCTGGTTGAGCGGCTCAGCCAATGGGGCGTTACGCGGATATTTGGTTATCCGGGTGACGGTATCAACGGCGTGTTCGGCGCGCTCGACCGGGCCAAGGGAAAGATCGAATTCATCCAGGCGCGCCACGAAGAAATGGCGGCGTTCATGGCCTCGGCCCATGCCAAATTCACCGGCGAACTGGGCGTGTGCATCGCCACCTCAGGCCCAGGCGCGTCGCACCTGATCACCGGGCTCTACGATGCGCGGATGGACCACATGCCGGTGCTGGCAATTGTCGGTCAGCAGGCGCGCACGGCATTGGGCAGTCATTACCAGCAGGAGCTGGATCTGGTCTCGATGTTCAAGGACGTTGCCGGGGCTTTTGTGCAGCAGGCTTCGGCGCCATCGCAGGTCCGCCATTTGCTTGATCGCGCAGTGCGCACGGCAGTCGGCGAACGTCGCGTCACCGCGATTATCCTGCCCAATGACCTGCAGGATCTCCCTTACGAAGCCCCGGCCCGAGCCCATGGCACGGCGCATTCCGGTGTCGGTTACAGCAAGCCGAAAGTGCTGCCCTACGAGGCGGATTTGCAGCGCGCCGCCGAGGTGTTGAACGCAGGGGAAAAGGTCGCGATTCTCGTCGGCGCCGGTGCTCTGGAGGCGACCGATGAAGTGATCGCCGTGGCGGAAAAACTCGGTGCCGGGGTGGCCAAAGCACTACTCGGTAAAGCCGTGCTGCCCGACGATCTGCCTTGGGTCACCGGCAGCATCGGCTTGCTCGGCACTGAGCCGAGTTACAAGATGATGAGCGAGTGCGACACCTTGCTGATGATCGGCTCGGGTTTCCCATATTCCGAATTCTTGCCCAAGGAAGGCCAGGCGCGTGGTGTGCAGATCGATCTGCAGCCCGACATGCTCAGCCTGCGCTACCCGATGGAGGTCAATCTGCAGGGCGACGCGGCTGAAACACTCGCGGCGTTACTGCCGCTGCTCGAACAGAAAACCTCGGGCAAATGGCGCAAGAAAGTCGAAGGCTGGCGCGGCAGCTGGGAGAAAACCCTGGAAAAACGCGCCATGGTCAAAGCCAAACCGATCAATCCGCAGCGAGTGGTGTACGAGTTGTCGCCGCGCGTGCCTGATCAGGCGATCATCACCAGTGACTCGGGCTCGTGCGCCAACTGGTACGCCCGCGACTTGAAGATTCGCCGTGGCATGAAGTGCTCCTTGTCCGGCGGGCTCGCCTCGATGGGCGCCGCCGTGCCTTACGCCATCGCGGCCAAATTCGCTTATCCCGAGCGCTCGGTGATCGCCTTGGTGGGCGATGGCGCGATGCAGATGAACAACATGGCCGAACTGATCACCGTCGCCAAATACTGGCGGCAGTGGGCGAGTCCGAAATGGATCTGCGCGGTGTTCAACAACGAGGATCTCAATCAGGTCACCTGGGAGCAGCGAGTGATGGAGGGCGATCCGAAATTCGAAGCGTCGCAGAGCATCCCCGACGTGCCTTATCACTTGTTCGCCATCTCCATCGGCCTGAAAGGCATCTTCGTCTACCGCGAAGAAGACGTTGCCGCTGCCTGGGAGCAGGCACTGGCTTCGGATGTGCCGGTGCTGATCGAGTTCAAGACCGACCCGAACGTGGCGCCGTTGCCTCCGCACATCAAACTTGAGCAAGCGAAGAAGTTCACCACGACGTTGCTCAAGGGCGATCCGGACGAAGCCGGAATCATTGTGCAAACCGCCAAGCAGGTACTGAGCTCCGTTCTACCCGGAAAAAAATAACCCGAAACCCACTGACGGCAGCTCCTGCACGGGGACGGGGGCGACACAAAATCTGGAGGGGATCGATTTGATTTACATCGGCTGCGCAGGCTGGAATCTGGCGCGCGAACATTGGTCGTCGTTCCCGGCTGACGGCACGCACCTGCAACGCTAAGCCGCGCAATTCAACAGCGTTGAAATCAACAGTTCGTTCTGCGTTTCGCCGGTGCCGTGGTGCTGGAACCACGCCATGAATCGTGGATCAGTGCCGAGCCTTTGCTGATCACGCAGCAGATTACCCATGCGGCGGTCGATCCTTCGCGTATCAGCAGCGATCCGTTGCCGGGTGGCTGGAACGGAGTGAAGTATTGGCGCCTGCACGGTTCTGCGCGTATCTACCACAGCGCCTACGAATCGCCGTACCTGCAGCAACTGGCTCAGGCGTTGCGAAGCGCCGCTGCCGAAGGTGCCGCGACCTGGTGCATCTTCGACAATACCGCCAGCGGTGCTGCGCTTGGCAATGCGTTGAGCCTCGCCGGCCTGATCGCCGACTAGAGTTTTTGCACCGTATCCGTTGAGTCACCCCGACCCTCTCGCCAAAAGAAAAGGCTGGGGTGAGGGGTTAAGTCTAACTGACAGCACAAGCCTTAATTTCCGTCTGCCACCTTGCGCTCAATCTCATCGACCTTGCGCTGTAACGTTTCGGCATCCTGCTCTTTGACGCGGGTGGAAGACGGCGTGATGACCTCATCCACCGCGTTGGTGTCATCGTCCCGATCCTGAAGATCGCGCTCGACCACGTTCACCGGTTTACCGGACGTATCGGTAGGCGGGGCGTTTGGTGTTTTGTTGTCGTTACTGTTCATATCGTTGACCTCCGTGGGTGTAACCATTGGAGGAGGGACTGTGGCGAGCGTTCGATTTTTTTCAGGGGCTGTGAATGAGCGGTATTTCAGGCCAGCGGCGTGTTTCTCATGCCTCGCAGCGGATCATCCAGCAGACGAAACTGCTCAAGCATGAAATCGAGCAGTAACCGCGTTGACGGCAGCATCCCTTGCCGTGTCGCAAATACGGCGTGAATCATTTCTGTTCGGGGTGTCCAGTGCGGCAAAACCACGGCCAGTTCCCCGCGTTCGATGTAGTCGTGTACCAGTGACATGGGCATCTGTGCGACGCCGATGCTGTCGATAGCCGCGCAACGCAACATCGGCAGGCCTTTGGTAATGAGCTGCGGTCGGTGTTGCAGGGTGAATTCGCGGCCATCTTCATGGAACAGCGTCCAGCTGTAATCGCGTTGTGGGCTGCCGTGATGAACGCTGGGAAAGCGCGCTAGATCTTCCGGTCCGTCGGGTGTGCCCAAACGGTTCAAAAGCGCTGGACTGGCAACCAGGCACTGTGGCCGTTGCGACATGACGCGGCTGACCAGATTGGAGTCCTGAAGCGGCAAGGGGCGAACCCTCAACGCCAGATCTACGCCTTCGGCAACCACATCGACCTGACGATCACTGGCTTCCAGATGCACTTCCATGCGCGGGTGCATGGCCATGAACCGCGTGATGATTGCGCCAACGCATTCCTCTAGCAGCGCAGTCGGACAGGTGACACGCAGCACGCCGCCCGGCTCGGAGTGGGTCATGGCGATTGCCGCTTCTGCGGCTTCGGCCTCTTTGAGCATGGCGCGGCAATGGTCGTAATAGCTCTGCCCCAGTTCCGTCACCGAGAAGTTTCGGGTGTTGCGGATGATCAGGCGCACACCCAGCCGTTCTTCGAGGTGCGCGATGCGCCGGCTCAGGTTGGATTTGGGAATACCCAGCGCACGTGCGGTCGGCGCGAAACCGCCGTGGTCCACCACCATAACGAAGTACTGAAGGTCATTGAGATCCAGCACAGTCGAATTCCATTCAGTCAGAAGGCGTCAACTATACAAGGCTGATCGTCCCTTGTATGGGAATCAGCAGCCCGTTTTTTGCGACTACCGCGCCGGCCAGCCGGGGCTTTAAATTGCGGCCCTTGAATGACCGCCTCGGCATCCGCCTGAACCGTCAGCCCTGCGCACTGGCTGCGCAGTTTTTGCTGTTTCTCTGGATCTATAACGTGAACAAACTCTGTGAGATGCATTCTTTCGTGACGGTGGTCGACACCGGCAGTATTTCCGAAGCTGCGCGGTGCATGGGCGTTGCCAAATCGATGGTCAGTCAACGTCTTCAGCAACTGGAAAAGCGTTTGGGCAGTATTTTGCTGGAGCGCGGCCGGCATGCGCGCCTGACCGAATCGGGCGAGGTGTTCTACCGGTACTGTGTGCGTATCCTGGCGGATGTCGACGACGCCGAAGGCGCCGTTCAAACGTTCCAGTCAAGCCTGCACGGGAGCTTGCGAATCGCCGCGCCGATGGCGTTCAGTATTCGTTATCTGACGCCGATTCTGTCGTCGTTCGCCGTGCGTTATCCGCAGTTGCAACTGGACGTCGATTTTGACGACCGCCATGTCAATCTGCACGAAGAGCGCTACGACGCGGCCATCCGTATCGGTGAACTGCCAGACTCCTCGCTGGTGGCGAAAACTATCACGCCCAATCGCCACATCATTTGCGCCAGTCCTGAGTATCTGGCGGCGCATGGCGCGCCGCAAACCCCTCAGGAACTGTCCCGACACTTCGCGATGCTTTACGTGAACCGCGAGCCGCACGGCATGTGGACCTTGCCCGTGAACAATGCGCTGGAATCGTTTCGTGTCCGTTGTCGACTGCGTACCAACAATGCTCACCAACTCATGGAAGCGGCCAAGGCAGGCATGGGCCTGGCGATTCTGCCAACGTTCCTGGCCGCACAATCGATCGTCGCCGGCGAGTTGCAGGAGGTGCTGGCGCCTTATGCTCCGCGCGGTGGCAATATCTCGGCGGTGTACCGGCAATCACTGCGCGCATCGCCCAAGCTGCACGCCTTGGTGAGCTTTCTGACTGAGCAGATCGGCAGTCCGCCAGAGTGGGAGCAGATGCTTGCCACGCATGCGCGGCAAGCAGGCTGAGTCGTTCGGAATTAACGAAACGCCGATTCGCTTTTTGCCTGCTTATGGGCCTTCGTGCCGTTCCTTAAGCTTTCCCTGAAAGGCGCCATCTCGAGCGCCTGACAGGGAAGACATGCATGAATAACACCCTTGATAAAGTCGACGTGGTGATAGTCGGCGGCGGTTCGGCTGGCGCGGTACTGGCGCGCCGACTCAGTGAGAACAACCAGCGTCAAGTGTTGCTGCTGGAGGCAGGCAAAAGCTTTTTACCCAACGAGTATCCGGACTTCGTGGCCAGCAGCGACATTGTCGGAGCCAACGCAGACCCAGCGTTCGAATGGGGTTTCAAAACCCGCCCCGGCTACATCGACCATCCCATCGGTGCCTTGCGCGGCAAGGTATTGGGGGGCAGTTCGGCGATCAACGGTGCCGTAGCGATCCGCGCCCGTGCCAGTGATTTTCAGCGCTGGGATCTGCCAGGGTGGAGTTATGAAGACGTACTGCCCGCCTTCAAGAAACTGGAGAGCCATAGCCGTGGTGCCAGCGACTTGCATGGCCATGATGGGCCACTGCCGGTCAAGCAACTGAGCAATCTGGACGTCACACCGATGCAGCGGGCGTTTATTCAGGCCACGTTTGCTTACGGCTACAAGATCATTGATGACTTTGACGGCGCGGATGCCAACGGCGTCGGCCCCTATCCGATGAATATCGTCGACGGCGTGCGCATCAACACCGGCATGGCCTATCTCACTGAACAGGTGCGAGCGCGCAGCAACCTGCAGATCCAGGCGAGCCGTGTGGTCGACAAAGTGCTGTTCGAGGGCCCGCGTGCCATAGGCGTACAAATGAGTGATGGCACGCAACGGTTGGCCAGTGAGGTGATCCTGTGCGCGGGCAGTTATGGCAGTGCGGCGATTCTGCTGCGCTCCGGCATTGGCCCTGCCGCTGATCTGGACGCTTTGCAGATTCCGCTGGTTGCGGATCTGCCGGTGGGTCAGCGTTTGATGGATCACCCGTTCTACTACAACGCCTATGCCACCCGTGCGGATTTGATCGGTCGGCAATCACCGGCCATCGGGGCCAAGCTGTGGACACACAGCCGCAGCGCCGAGAAAGGTGAGCTTGATCTGCATATCACCGCCACGCACCTGTTTCCTCACGAGCAGAGTCCGACCGGTGTCGGCTTCGTGCTCGCGGTCGCACTCACCCGGCCACAATCGCGCGGCAGCGTCACGCTGGCGAGTCGTGATCCGCTGGTGGCGCCCAATATTGACCTGAACTTCCTCGCCGAACCTGAGGATCGTCTGCGTCTGCTGGAGGGTATTCGCCTGGCGCGCAAAATCGGCGCCACAGCGCCGTTGAACGCGTTTATCCACTCGGAGCTCAATCCGGGGGCGGTCCATGAGTCGGATGAAGCGCTGTTGGCGAGCGTGCGGGCGAGCCTGGACACGTATCACCACCCGACCTCAACCGCGCCCATGGGCAAGCCCGGTGATACCGCCGCAGTGGTCGATTTACAGGCTCGTGTCATTGGCCTGCAAGGGCTGCGCGTGGTCGACGCATCGATCTTCCCGGATGTGCCGTCGGTCGCCACCAACATCACTGTGATTGCCGTTGCGGAAAAAATCGCCGCGCTCTACGCCTGACTTGAGGTCTCTAATGACTATGAACAACACACCGGTTTTGAACTGGATCGATGGCCTGTGGCTCGATTCGGGTATTTACAAAGACTCCATCGACCCTGCGACGTCTGAGCGGATCGGGCGATACGCCGAGGGCGGTGCCCATGAAGCGCAGCAGGGCATTGAAGCGGCGTTACGCTCGTTCGCACAAACATCGTGGAAAGATGACCGCACCCTGCGCGCCACGGTGCTGTTGGAGTTGGCGGACGCTTTCGAGCGCAATGCCGAAGAACTGATCGACACGTTGGCACTGGAAAACGGCAAGATCCGCCCTGAAGCCGAATTTGAAGTGCGGATGGTGCCGTCCAAGTTGCGCTATTACGCGGCAATGACGCGGGCCGAGTATGGGCGAGCGGCAGAGCCGAAACCCGGCAGGATTTCCATGGTATTGCGCCAGGCCGTGGGTGTGGCGGGCATCATCGTGCCGTGGAATTCACCGGTGGTATTGATGATTCGATCGTTGGCGCCGGCGCTGGCCGCCGGTTGCACCACGATCGTCAAAATGCCGGGGCAGACCGCCCAGACCAACGCGCTATTGGCACGAATCATGAGCGAGGCGCGGTCTTTGCCTCGCGGGGTCATCAATCTGTTCAGCGAACTGGGGGCGGCGGGTTCCATCCATCTGGTCGAGTCCCCCAAGGTGCCGGTGATCAGCTTTACCGGCAGCACCGGTACCGGCCGGGCGATCTCGGCGGCGGGGGCGCAACACCTCAAACGCTTCGGTCTGGAGCTGGGCGGGAAGACCCCGATGCTGGTATTCAACGATGCCGATCTTGAAGTCACGGTGCCGGTCTTGCTCAAGGCCCTGACGGTGTTCGCCGGGCAGTTCTGCATGACCGGTTCACGGCTATTGGTCCAGCGCGATATTGCGCCCGCGCTGATCGAACGTCTGGCTGCACGCCTTGAGGCCGTGCGCGTGGGGCCGGCGGCGGATCCGGTCAGTGAGATGGGGCCGTTGATCGACAAAGCCAATGTGCAACGCGTCAACCAAGTGGTCGAGGAGGCGATGGCTGCCGGTGCGCAAGTCATCGTGCGCGGCGGGCCGGTCACTGAGGGGCCGCTGGCCAAAGGCGCGTTTTATCGGCCGACGCTGTTGCGCGTCAGTGATCAGCACATGGCAATTGTCCAGCGCGAAACCTTCGGCCCGGTGCTGACATTGCAAGTGTTCGACACTGAGGCCGAGGCGATTGAACTGGCCAACAACAGCGAGTTCGGCCTGGCCGCCAGCGTCTGGACCCGTGATGTCGATCGCGCCCTGCGAGTCGCACGCGAGCTGGAGGCCGGCACTGTCTGGGTCAACGACTGGGCCATGGTGTTCGACGAGTTCGAGGAGGGCGGTTTCAAGCAATCGGGGCAGGGGCGGCTCAATGGGGTGGCGGCCATGGACGACTTCATTGAGTACAAACACATCGCGCTCAATCCCGGTCTGCGCCAGGTATGACCGCCATGCGATTGCAGCGCTTAATGATCGGGGCGGTGCTGGCCGGGACGCTGACAACGTCCTCGGTCCTGCTCGCCACTGAAACAAGGAAAAACGCTATGCCCCAGGAGCGGTTGTACGATGCGTTGCTCGATGCGCTCACTGCGACGTTCGGCCGTCACCCCGGATTCAGGGCAACCCATGCCAAGGGTCTGCTGGTGAACGGCACATTCACCGCTTCACGCATCGCCGGCTCGATCAGCCGGGCAGCCCACTTGCAAGGGCAAACGGTGCCGGTGGTGCTGCGGTTCTCCAACTTCAGTGGCGTACCGGCTACCGCTGACGGCGATCCGATGGCGAGCCCTAAGGGGGTGGCGGTGCGTTTTGCCCTGCCGAACGGCGCGTTCACCGATATCGTGGCGCACTCGTTCGACGGCTTTCCGGTGGCCACGCCAGAAGACTTTCTGAGTTTTCTGCAAGGCATTGCCGCCAATGGCGCGACACCGCCGGATCCCCAGCCACTGCAAACCTTTCTGGCGAACCATCCACGGGCTGAGCATTTCCTGAAAGCGCCCAAACCGGCACCCCGTAGCTATGTGGCACTCGAGTACTTCGGTGTTAACGCGTTGGTGTTCATCAACCGCAATGGCGATCAGCTGATTGGCCGTTACCGCATCGAACCACTGCTCATGCTGCCATCATTGAGTGACGCCCAAGCGGCGGCGATGCCCGCTGATTACCTGCAGGAGGAAATCAGCGCGCGACTGAGCAAGGGTTCGTTGAAGATGCGCTTGGTGCTGCAATTGGCAGCGTCGGGAGACGTTGTCGAAGATGGCTCAATCCCGTGGTCACGTCAGAACGAGGAGCTTGAGCTGGGGATTTTCAGCCTTGATGCCCTGGAACCGGCCGAAACGCAGCAACTCGCCCAGCAACGTCTGGCGTTCAGCCCGGGGCGCTTGCTCGACGGCATCAGCCTCAGTGCCGACCCGATGACGCTGGCGCGTGATCGTATTTATCAACGGGCGGTATTCAGGCGACAGCAACCATGAGTAGCAATACAGGCGCTCGCTGGAAGCAGTGGGTGTTGTCATGGTTGGTCGTCTTGCCGCTGACGGTGAGCATGCCATGGGGATTGGCGACGCTGCTGGAACTGGCAGACCTGGAATGGCCGGGTTGGCTGTTCAAAGTGGTGGTGGCCGGGTTGATCTCTTTCAACATGGTCTACTGGATGCTGCCGTTGAGTGCGCGACTGCTGTCACGCTGGATGCTGCGTTAGGGTCTGTGCTCCGCCCTCCGTTCAAGAGGGCGGAGCACTGGACTCAGTCCTTAAGAATGTCGCGATCCTTGGTTTCCGGCAGGAAGAACGTGCCGAGTATCGCGGTCATCACCGCAATCACGATCGGGTACCACAGCCCGTAATAAATATCCCCGGTGGCCGCGACCATCGCGAAGGCCACGGTCGGCAGGAAGCCGCCGAACCAGCCATTGCCGATGTGATAGGGCAGCGACATCGAGGTGTAGCGGATGCGGGTCGGGAACAGCTCGACCAGCCACGCCGCAATCGGGCCGTACACCATGGTCACGTAGATCACCAGAATGGTCAGCAGGAGCAAGACCATCGGGTAATTGGTTTTGGCCGGATCGGCTTTCTCTGGATAGCCCGCTTCCTTCAGTGCGCCACTCAGGTTGGCGGTAAACGCATCGTTACGCGCCTTGAAGTCAGCGGCGGGCAGGGTGCTGCCCTCGAAACTTTCGATGACTTTGTCGCCGATGCGCACTTGCGCGACGGTGCCCGGTTCGGCCTCTACGTTCTCATACGGGATCGCCCGTTTCGCCAGCAGGGTCTTGGCCACGTCGCAGGAGCTGGTGAATTTGGCCTTGCCCACCGGGTCGAACTGGAACGAGCACTGATCGGAATTGGCGATCACCTTGACCGGGTTTTTCTCCTGGGCGATGAACACGTCGGGGTTACCGTACTGGGTCAACGCATGGAAGATCGGAAAGTAGGTCAGCGCCGCCAGAATGCAGCCGACCATGATGATCGGCTTGCGGCCAATACGGTCGGACAGGCTGCCGAAAATCACGAAGAACGGCGTGCCGATCAGCAGCGAACCGGCGATCAGCAGGTTGGCGGTTTGCGGGTCGATTTTCAGTGTCTGCAACAGAAAGAACAGCGCATAGAACTGCCCGGTGTACCAGACCACCGCCTGCCCGGCGGTGCCGCCGAGCAGCGACATGATCACCACTTTGAGGTTGTCCCAGCGCGCGAAGGACTCGGTCAGCGGCGCCTTCGACGCCTTGCCTTCAGCCTTCATTTTCTGGAACACCGGCGACTCGCTCAGTTGCAGGCGGATGTACACCGAGACAATCAGCAGCAGGATCGACAGCAGGAACGGTATCCGCCAGCCCCAGGCTTCAAACGCTTCGGTGCCCAGCGCGGTGCGGCAGGCCAGAATCACCAGCAGCGAGAGGAACAGGCCGAGGGTGGCGGTGGTTTGAATCCATGAAGTGAAGAAACCACGTCTGCCCGGCGGCGCGTGTTCGGCCACGTAAGTCGCTGCACCGCCGTACTCACCGCCCAGCGCCAGACCTTGCAGTAGCCGCAGAGTGATCAGAATCACAGGCGCGGCGACACCGATAGTCGCGTAGCCGGGCAGCAGACCGACGATGGCCGTGGACACACCCATGATCACAATGGTGATCAGGAACGTGTGTTTGCGTCCGATCATGTCGCCGAGCCGGCCAAACACGATGGCGCCGAACGGCCGTACCGCGAATCCAGCAGCGAAGGCGAGCAGGGCAAAGATGAACGCGGTGGTCTCGTTGACGCCGGCGAAAAAGTGTTTGGCGATGATCGCCGCCAGTGAGCCATAGAGGTAAAAGTCGTACCACTCGAATACCGTACCGAGGGACGAAGCGAAGATGACCTTGCGCTCCTCCTTGGTGATGCCGCCGCTACGGGGTGGACTGCCTGAGGATGTCGTGTCGATTGTGGCCATGGGTGTACTCCGTCGTGCTTGTTTTTTTGTAGGCCGGAGTCCCCCCAATACCGCTTTATTGCACCCTGGCCTTGTGGCGTATGCCGCAATTGCTGTCGCGTGAAACCTGCACAGTCTGACCGCCTCGCCGGTGTGCGAGGTTTCCTGAAGCATAATCAGCTTCTGGCAGATATCCACTCGCCAGCACTGGCACCTACGCCTTGACCCAGCGCTGGCGGCTCCACGCACTCAACCAGTCCACCGCAAACACCAGCACCAGCATCGCCAGAATCACCGTACTGGCCTGCGCCTCCTGAAACAGGCTCAGGCTCACATACAACATCTGGCCCAAACCGCCCGCGCCGACGAAACCCAGCACGCTGGCCATGCGAATGTTGTTTTCCCAACGATAGAGGATGTAGGCGAGCAGTTGCGGGGCGAGGTTGGGCAGGGTGCCGTAGCAGAAGGCGAGGACAGGGTTGCCACCCTGCAAGCGGATCGCTTCGGCCGGTTGCGGCGGGGTGTTTTCCAGCGCTTCGGCAAACAGGCGGCCGAGTACGCCGGTGGTGTGCAGGGCGAGGGCGAGGGTGCCGGCGTTCGGGCCGAGCCCGGCTGCGAGCACCATCAGCGCGGCCCAGACCAGTTCCGGAATTGCCCGCAGGCCATTGAGCAGCAGGCGCGAGGCGCTACGCAGCGGCCAGCCGAAACGCCCGGCGGCGGGCAGGGCAAGGACGATGCCGAAGACTGCCGCCAGCAGGGTGCCGAGGGCCGACATGGCCAGGGTTTCCAGCGAGCCATGGAGGATCGCTTTCAAGTAATCGGCGCTCAGATCCGGGCTGAGAAAGCGCTGCACGTACGCGCCCATCTGTTTCAGGCTGGTGGCAGTGCCCAGTTCTCCGAGGTCGAGCCCTAAGTAAATGAACGAAGCGACGACGGCCACGCCGATGCCAGCAATCAGCAACAGATTGATCAGGCGGTTCATGTCAGCCTCCAGCGCAGCAAGCGGCTGAGTTGATCGGCTACCAGCACCAGCAGCAGGAAGGTCAGCAGAATGCTGGCGACTTCACCGCCCGCGAACATGCGGATCGACAGGTCGATCTGCTGGCCCAGGCCACCGGCACCAACAAACCCCATCACTACCGAAGCGCGGATCGCGCACTCCCAGCGATAGACCGTGTACGAGAGCAGTTCTGCACCGACATTGGGCAAAATTCCGTAGGCAAAAGCTGCCAGACGTCCACTGCCCGATTGCAACAGGGCATGCGCCGGGCGTTGGTTGGTGGATTCGAAAATCTCTGCGTAGACCTTGCCGAGCATGCCGCTGTAAGTGATCGCAATCGCCAGCACGCCCGCCGCCGGGCCGAGGCCGACTGCACGCACAAACAGCAACGCCCAGACAATCTCCGGCACGCTGCGCAGGAAGATCAGTAATCCGCGAATCGGCCAGCGCAACAAACGCCCGAGCCGATTCGGCACGCCACCCCGGGAAGCCGCAGACAGCGACAAGGCGCGACTGGCCAGGAGGCCGGCAGGTACCGCCAACAGCAATGCCAACGCCATGCCGGCGGTGGCTATCGCCAGGGTTTGCAGCGTGGCTTTGAACAACAACTGCATAAACGCTTCATCGTGTGCCGGCGGCCAGAACTGTGCGACAAACCGGCCCATTTCATTCTGGCTATCGGGCAACAGCACGCTCAAATTCAACTCACTGAGTTGGATTCCCGGCCACAGCACCGCAATCGCCAAAACCGTCAGCAGCAGACGCGGCCACGCCGCAGGATCGCGTGAATCGGCTTTCAGCATCGTGGGATCTGCACAGGCAAAGGCGCAACTGCCGAGGGTGGCGATTGCAGATGTTCATTGGCGTACAGTGCGTCGAGCATGTCGTGGCTGACTTGATCGGCAGGGCTGTCGAACAGAATCTGCCCGTCACGCAAGCCGATGATGCGCGGGAAGTGCGACAGCGCGAGGTCCACCGCATGCAGGCTCGCCACCAGCGTGACGCTGTGCTCGCGGGCATGGCGTGACAGTACCGACAGCGTGTGCCCGGCCATGACCGGGTCCATCGCCGATACCGGCTCGTCAGCCAGCAGAATCTCCGGTGCCTGATACAGCACGCGGGCAATGCCGACGCGCTGCAATTGGCCGCCCGACAGTTGCTGGCAATGGGCGAACAATTTGTCGGCCAGATCCAGGCGTGCCAATGCTGCCCGAGCGCCGGGTACATCCAGTGGGTGCAGCAAATTAATCAGGCTTTTCAGCAGGCTCCATTGCCCGAGTTTGCCGGCCAGCACCGCCGTCACCACGCGCTGCCGCAATGGCAGCGGCGGCGCCTGATGCACCAGACCGATCCGTGCACGCAGCCGTTGTCGTTGTCGCGAAGACAAATGCCAGGCGCGCTCGCCGAGCACTTCGATCTCGCCGCTGCTGGGCCGCAGTGCGGTGGCCAGCAGGTTGAGCAAACTCGATTTACCGGCCCCGGACGGGCCGATGATCGCGACTTGTTCGCCGACGCCAATCTGCAAGTCGACGCCGCGCAGGGCATCGACTCCATTGGCGTGGCGCAGGCTGCCTTGAGTGAGGCGTAGCGTCATTTCAGCAGTTCGGCAGCGCGGGCGGCTTCCTCGATGCCCTTGTAGTTCTCAGGCTTGGTGTCGATGAATTTGCTGGCGGCTTGCAGATCAAGGATCTTCTTCTGCTCAGGGTTGGCCGGGTCGAGATCAAGGAAGGCTTTCTTGATCTTCGCCGCCAGGGCTGGATCGAGCGTGCCGCGCACGGTCCAGTTGTAATCGAAGTAGGTCGGGGTGGTGGCGAAGACTTTGACCTTGTTGGTGTCGACCTTGCCGGCATCCACCAGTTTCTGCCAGACACTGGCGTTCAGAACCCCTGCATCGACCTTGCCGGCCTGCACCCAGGCAACGGTGGCATCGTGGGCGCCGGAATAGGCCACGCGGCTGAAATACGCTTCAGGCTTGATGCCGTCATTTTTCAGCATGAAGTAACGCGGCATCAGACTGCCGGAGGTAGACGATACCGAACCGAAGGCAAAAGTCTTGCCTTTGAGGTCGGCGAGGCTTTTGACGTTCGGGTCGGCGGTGATGAATTTGCTGGTGAACTGTGCATCCTGCTCACGCTGCACCAGCGGGATCACCGGGGTAGTGGCGTCGGTCTTCAGGCGCGCCTGTACGAAGGTGAAACCGCCCAGCCAGGCCATGTCGAGACGGTCGGTGGCCAGCGCTTCAACCACCGCCGGGTAATCGGCCACCGGGACGAACTGCACCTTCATGCCCAATTGCTGCTCCAGATAAGCACCCAATGGCTCGAACTTGCGCAGCAGTTCGGTCGGGGCTTCATCGGGAATGGCGCTGACCCGCAACACATCAGCGGCTTGCGCTGCCAGCGCGGAAAGGGACAGGGCCAGGCCGGCCGTCAGTGCCAGGGTTCGTTTGAGCATGGAATTCTCCGTTTCGTGAGCGTCAAAGTCGAAGCGCCGCCGTTGTGCAGTCGAGGCTGGGCGCAAAGTCAGGTTAGACGAAACGGCGAGGTTATACGCATTTGAGGGTTTAAAGGCCAGCACACGATATTTGCGTTAGGTTTCACCTGTAGGAGCTGCCGCAGGCTGCGATCTTTTGATCTTGTTTTTAAAAGTCAAAAGATCGCAGCCTGCGGCAGCTCCTACAAGGGGCAATCAGTGTTGTTCGGGGAGTTTGGCGATCACCTTGATCTCGAAGTCGAAACCATACAGCCAGGTCACGCCTATGGCCGTCGCGGTCGGGTGGGGAGCGTTGCCCCAGAATTCGGAGACGACGATATTCCAGATCGTCTCGAACTTCGATTGCGGATCAACCATGAAAAGGGTGACGTCGACCACATCCTCGAACGTGCAACCGGCCTCGTCGAGAATCGTATTCAGGTTATTGAAAGCCTGACGCACCTGGTTCTGCAGATCTGGCTCCGGCGTGCCGTCCTCAGTACTGCCGACCTGGCCCGAGACAAACAGAAAACCGTTGGAGCGGATCGCCGGCGAGTAGCGATGGCGCTCGTAAAGAGTTCGGCGTTCGGGTGGGAAAACAACGTCGCGCTGCGTCATGGGGTGTCTCCATCAGTGAGTTGATGGAGCAACTTTAGGGATTTGCAGGCGCGCGATAAACGCGCAAGCTTGGCGTTAACTGTTTGCAAATTCCAAACAATCGGAAGCCGGGTAATGGACCGTTTTGATGCAATGCAGGCATTTGCCCGGGTAGTCGAGGCCGGCAGTTTTACCAAAGCCGCCTGGCCCGCGCCGGCACGCCGGTGCATCCGCAAGCGCTGGAAGACTCGCATCATCGGGTGGTCGGCTTCTTGTGGGCACGCACCGGCAAGCCCGTGCCTTACGCCTTGCATAACAACAGCGAACATCTGCAAATCAAGGGCCGCCATGTGCTGGCGGTCGATGACGGCAATGCCTACCTTGCGGCGGGTCTGGCCGGTATGGGTGTGCTTTGGCTACCCCGTTACATGTCCGATGCGCACGTAGCCAGGGGCGAGCTGATGCCGTTGTTCGAGGATTGGCAGCTTGAGCCGATGCCGCTCTATGTGGCTTACCCGCCGAACCGGCATGTCAGCCTGAAGTTGCGAGTGTTTATCGATTGGATTGTCGAGTTGATGACGGCCCGCGCGATTGGTGGAGTTATTGCTAGCACGGATGCAAAGCCGTCAAATAACCAACACCCCTGACAACCCGAAGGCCTGCGGCGTTGATCAGAAGAGCGTAGCGCTCAAGGAGCTTCTCTCGTCATGAATATGTACATCGATATCGTTGGCGCCTGCAATTTGAGTTGCCCATCCTGCCCGATGGGTAACTCGGAGAATCTGAATTTCAAATAGTCCATGCAGATCGACATGTTCAGGCAGATCGTCGAGAAAGCCAAAGGCGAAGGCGTGCGCGAGATTTATCTCTACAACTGGACTGAGCCACTGGTGCATCCAAAGATTGGCGAGTTCATCGAGATTATCAATGCGGCCGGCATGAAGAGCGGCATCAGCACTAACCTCAATCTCGCCAAGAACATGGAAAAGGCCTTGATGGCCCAGCCAGGTTACTTCCGTGTTTCGCTGTCAGGGTTTTATCAGGAAACCTACGCGAAGGGGCATGCCGGTGGTGACATTGAAGTTGTCAAACAGAACATGATCAAACTGTATGAAATTAAGCAGCAGTTTAATTTGCAGACAGAGGTCGACGTTTACTATCACCGCTACCTCGACAACATGGAAGAAGAAGGCTTGATGCGCGAGTTCAGCGAGCGCCTCGGCTTCAAGTTCAGCACCGGTTACTCGGTGATGATGCCGCTGGAAAAGACCCTGGCCATTGTCGAGCACGACCCATCGGTGACGGACACTGACCACGAAACCTTGAAAAGGCTCGCGTTACCGCCTTACGCGGACCTGATCAACATGGTCCAGCACTTCCCCCGAGAGGCGTGCACGCTCAAAGACAACTGGCTGGTGATTGACTGCAGCGGCAATACGGTTCTGTGCTGCGCAGTGTTCAATCAATCCGAATATCAGGTGGGCAAATACCTCGATATGCCGCTCGATGAACTGACCCGGCGAAAATCCACACAGGAAAACTGCGCCGACATGTGCGACCGTTGCGCCAGCAAGGGCCTGCATGTCTACGCGATGTACCCCAACCAAGGGGTGCTGGAAAAGCATGCGGTCAATCGCATCATTGATTTCCAGCGACGCATCATTCTTGATCAGCCCATCGAGAGCGAGCGACTTGGCCGGGCCGGCGAAGTCAGTGCGGAAAACTTCGATGAAGAGCAGTATTTTCAATTGAACGAAGACGTCCGCGCTGCTGTTTCCACCGGCGCCTTCGCCAGTGCCTATCATCACTATGTGCTGTTCGGCCGTCTGGAAGGGCGATTGGGCGCTGGTGTGTTTTCAGAGGTTTGAACGATCTCGGCATGACTGCAGAGGGTTCGATAGCCAAGTGTCAGAACATTTGGCCATCGGATCATTTTCAATGTCAGCAGCGCGATTGACTCTGGCGCAGAACAGGCCAACTATCGGCGGATAACAACATGACCGATGGACCCGACCTTGATCGAACGACGCCAATTCAGCGGAGGCATGAAGGGGAAAAACCTCCGCTATCTGAATGAGCAATCCACTGACAGCCGCGTGACCCGCACCGGTTTCCTGCTGCTCGAACACTTTTCACTGCCGGCCTTCACCCAAGCGCTGGACACGATCATCACCGCCAATCTGTTGCGTGCAGAGCTGTTTGCTTCGCGTACGTTCGGCTTGGGTGACGATGAGGTCGTCAGCGATTTGGGCCTGGTCATTCGCCCGGATGCACGGATTGATCCGGCTGCGCTCCACGATTTGGATCTGCTGGTGGTGTGTGGCGGTTATCGCACCGAACTGAAGGCGACGGATGAGTTGATCAGCTTGTTGCGCACGGCGGCGGAGCGGGGCGTGTCGCTCGCCGGTTTGTGGAATGGCGCTTGGTTTCTCGGGCGCGCCGGATTACTCGATGGCTATCGCTGCGCGATCCACCCGGAACATCGTCCGGCGCTCACCGAAATTGCCAAATCCACGCAAGTCAGCAGCGAGCCTTATGTGATTGATCGCGACCGGCTCACGGCGTCGAGTCCGTCCGGGGCGTTCCACATGGCGCTGGACTGGATCAAAGGCTTGCACGGCAAGGCGTTGGTCGAGGGCATCGAAGATATTCTGGCGTTTGAAGAGTCGCGGTATCGACGGATCAAACCGGATGAAAACATCTGCGTCAGTGCGCCGTTGCGTGAAGTGGTGAAGCTGATGGATGCCAATCTGGAGGAACCGCTGGAGCTGGAGCAACTGGCGGTGTACGCCGGACGGTCACGTCGCCAGTTGGAGCGCTTGTTCAAGGAACAACTGGGCACCACGCCGCAGCGCTATTACCTGGAACTGCGCATCACCGAAGCACGGCGTTTGCTGCAACACACGGAGCTGTCACAAGTGGAAGTGCTCGTAGCGTGCGGCTTCGTTTCCCCAAGCCATTTCAGCAAATGCTACAGCTCATATTTCGGCTACAGACCTTCCAAAGAAAAACGGCTGGTCAAATAGCTTTAATGCCGTGTTGGGGGCCTTTACCGGAGGGACAGCTGACGCAGTCGGTGGCGTACATCCCAAAAGTGATGTCACAATGCCTTGGCTGATTGCGGGTCGCCTGATCCACGCAATAAGTCAACCATGAGCAATCTAGAACAGGAGTTCAGATGAGTACCTTCGATAGCAATCATAAACTGATAATTGCTGCCTTCTTGGCCTTGAAAAACAAGGCCATTATTTTGGAAAAGCACACGCTGCGCGGCAATTACCAGATCAACAAGAACCGCCTGCCGTTCTTTATGGTGCACAACTACTACTCGCACCTCAGGGATGTATGCGACCTGCCGATCGTTTTCATGATGAATGAGGAATTGTCCAACACCGCTGCGAGACACTTGTGCCCCGAATTGGTGGTTGAGATGCTGGAGGAGCAACATTTGACACCTCGTGTACAGGTCGATGGCAAGGGGGCCGCTCTGGAGCATGAGGATTTCAAAGCGTCGTTGTCCGATATCAGTGCGCTTTTCTCCGATCGTATCAATGGAATGGTGGGGAGCTTGATGCTGGACTTCACGGTTTCGGCGTTTTCCTGCTTCGAACACTGGATTACGAAGCTCTACGGCGGCTATGCCGAGACGCTTGAGGCGGATTACGAAAAAAGCCGGAAGGATAAAGTCAGCAAGCTGCTCAAGCGACATGGCGAATCGAACTCGGACGAGGATAGGTCGAAGTACCTGAACGAAATTCTGGAGGTGCGAGGTCCTCACCGATCTATCCCGGACAAGATCAATGCGCTTTACAAGATGGTCGACGAGCAGAAGTACGGGCGGAACATCAACCACGATAAGAACATCATCCAATTCTTGGGTGCCTGCCGGAACACAGTTCATAACGCAGGCTTGCATCGAAAGGACCCGCTACAGATTATCTGTAACGGAATTACCTATTCCCTGGATACAGACAGACCCTGGTATAACGCTAGCTATCCTCAATCGATTGCGTTGCTGGGTGAGCTAGTGGATATCTATAGCCACCTCATCAGATCTCTGGATGATTATCCTTTGGACGCAGTCTGTGAGGAAATCAAGCGGCAGCCAGATATGATGCTTTTCGAAACGGCTGTCGAGCATGCCTATAGGTCTGATGGGCAAACTCCGCTCGAATATATACTCGTCGAGGAATTTGAGGTCGGCGAGGTACAGGCGGCGAACATTGCGAAACGTCTTGCGAGGATCAAGGCCGACACCTCCCGGGACCCTGATGAGTTTTGCATCTTTGAGATCCTGTCAGGCGACCTGCTGAAACCCCTCGAGACTCAACCTGTGCCCTGATCCTCGGCCGCTCGTAAGCGCGGGTACCCAAGCCTTTTCGGGGGCTTGGGAAACACCTTTGATTAGGCGACTGCGCGGCCCTTTACGAGTGATTCAGTACTTCGGTCACAGTGCTTAAACATCATTCCGCACACACGTTTAACTTACACGCACTGTTACGCCATAACGGCTACAACACCTTGCGCCGTTGCCTACGCGTACGCCAGAATCCGCCGGCTTACGCGCCTTGAGGCGGGCTGTATCGTTTCCCTGTCACTGCAAAACAGTGATCGGGTTTGGTAGCCCGTCTTCTAAGCGTAATGCGCCGCTATATGCAGTCTCTTTTCGGGGCTCGGTTTTATATGGTGGCCATGCGTGGGGCTCTTTCGGGAGCGCCGGGGTTTACTCGCTTAGACCGGTCTACCAACCCGCGCAATGGTCACCACCCTCGTTTGGTAGCGCGAGTGATGGCTCCTTATTTTTTGCTAAGCGAGTGTCATCTATGTTCAAAATTACGCCGAACCCACCAGAAACCGATCCGATCCCCTACGACGCCGCGCTCGAACCTCAAAACATCAAAGAGGCCACCGACCGCGCGATCAACTTCTACCTCAATCCTTCCGCGCTGAAGACTTCAATACCCACCCGCAAGACCGGCAAGATCTACCTGATCGACCCCACAGTAGATAACGAAACCCTGCTCGTCGAAGCCACTGAAACATTGTCCTCCGCCACTGACATGGCCCGGGAACTCGCCGATTCGATTGACCCTTCACAGCGCAAAAAGATGCTGATCCTGCAACAGGTGATCATGCTCAGTGAGTTGGTAGTCGGCCGAGTCCTGGATAACCAGCGCTTGCCGCACTAGTCGCGATGCAGATGGGTGAGGGGGCTTGCTCCCTCATTTGCACGGAAGCGTCCGCGATCGCGACGCTTCACGCCTTCTATCAAAGAACCTGAAGCGGTTCTTGTCTGGAGTTTCAGCTGATGTCTCAGCCACCCGAAACACCGGTCACCGACCTGGTGTCCCCGTACGCATCGCCCAATTCAAGAAAACTGCACGAAGCGGCAGAACGTGCGCTCGACCATTACCTGTTGCCTGCCGCGATCATGGCCGAACCCTATACCCCAAACGCTCTGTTCATGGCCAACCCGCAAGCAGACACCGAGTCGTTGCTGACCAATGCTTGCGGGTCGTTGGCGTCCGCGTCGGTCATGCTCGGCAATTTTGCCAGCGTACTGGAGGGATCAAACCGCCATACGCTTCTGGGTATTGCGCAAGTGGTCATGTTGGGAGAGTTGGCAGTCAATAAGGCGTTGGATCTTGTTGTGCCAACCGAGTAGTCGCTCACGTTAATGATCAAGCAGTCAGCCTTCGCGGCTGACTGCTTTTTTTGTTTCTACAGGTGATCGGCGTCGATCACAGCCTTGGCAAACGCCTGCGGATCTTCCTGCGGCAAGTTGTGGCCAATCCCGCCGTTGATCAAGCGGAACTGGTACTTGCCGGTGAAGCGCTTGGCGTAGTCTTCAGGCGCCGGGTGCGGTGCGCCGTTGGCATCGCCTTCCAGAGTAATGGTCGGCACGCTGATCGACGGCGCGGTGGCCAGTTTCTGCTCCAGCGCCGCGTATTTCGCTTCGCCCTGCACCAGGCCCAGGCGCCAGCGGTAGTTGAACACGGTGATGTCGACGTGATCGGGGTTCTGCAGCGCTTTGGCGGAGCGGTCGAACGTGGCGTCATCGAATTTCCACTGCGGTGACGCCGTTTGCCAGATCAGCTTGGCGAAGTCGTGGGTGTTCTTCGCGTAACCGGCGCGGCCACGGTCGGTGGCGAAGTAGAACTGATACCACCACTGCAATTCCGCCTTGGGTGGCAGCGGGTTCTGGCCGGCGGCCTGATTGCCGATCAAATAGCCGCTGACCGACACCAGTGCCTTCACGCGTTCTGGCCACAACGCCGAAACAATGTCCGCCGAGCGTGCGCCCCAGTCATAGCCGCCAAGCACCGCTTGCTTGATCTTCAGCGCATCCATGAAATCGATGACGTCGCTGGCCAGCGCCGCGGGTTGGCCATTGCGCAGGGTGTCTTTGGAGAGGAACTGCGTATCGCCATAACCGCGCGCATACGGCATTAATACGCGATAACCCTTGGCCGTCAGCAACGGCGCGACTTCGTCGTAGCTGTGGATGTCGTAGGGCCAACCGTGCAACAGAATCACCACCGGGCCATCGACGGGGCCGGTTTCAGCGTAGGCGACATCCAGCACGCCGGCCTTCACATGCTTGAGCGGGCCGAAGGGCGAGGGCGCAGAATAGCTGAGCGCCGCAGGTTCAGTGGTTTGTGCCTGAGCCACGCCAAAAGTGCCGAACAGCGACAGCGCCAGAATCGAAAGTCCGAAAGCGCTTTTGCGGGTGTGCAGTGCCATCTTCATGGTGACGTCTCCTGTGCGAACCTTTGGCCAAGGGTTGGGAATGAACCCTTCAAACCTTGGGTGCATTTGAGCGCAGGGACGTATCTGGCCTGTGTCGAATCGAGGCTTTGTTGAAAGGCGCTGTGTCGCGGCGGGCTTCGTACACAGTGTGATACACACCGCGAAACAGGCTGATCCTTGGCCTGAATCGGTCAAAAATAATAAGTCGCTGTTTTAAAACAAAAAATATTTCATTTCGTGCTTCACAAACGAAAGGAATGTTGGTAAATTTCGCCCCGTTCTCACAGCGAACCTCACAGAGGCGCTGGACAGAGCAGTAGGGGCGTCGCCAAGCGGTAAGGCAGCAGGTTTTGATCCTGCCATGCGTTGGTTCGAATCCAGCCGCCCCTGCCATATTCGAAAAAACGCCAACTTCGCAAGAAGTTGGCGTTTTTTTATGCCTGCAATTTGGCTTCTGCGCAGAAGGGCGGGCGAGTACGGCGCCGCAGCACCGTACTCGCTAACCAATCAATGCGGTGCGCGCGGGATGGTTTTCATCAGGTCTTCGGGGCTGATGTGGCCGACCACGCTGCCCGGTTGCGGCAGGTTGAGGATGTGGCCCTTCATCTTGCCGATGATGTGCATCTCGCACGGCTTGCAGTCGAACTTCAGCGTCAGCACTTCATCGCCGTGGATCAACTGCATCGGCGCCACTTTGGTGCGCACGCCGGTCACGCCTTTGGCCTGTTTCGGGCACAGGTTGAAGGAGAAGCGCAGGCAGTGCTTGGTGATCATCACCGGCACTTCGCCTGGCTCTTCGTGCGCTTCGTACGCCGCGTCGATCAACTTCACGCCGTGACGGTGGTAGAAATCGCGGGCCTTCTGGTTGTACACGTTGGCCAAGAACGTCAGGTGCGAATCCGGGTACACCGGCGGTGGGCTGGTCTCGGCTTTACGGCTGCCACGCGGATGCGCGGCAACACGGGCGGCAGTCAGCGCTTCGATCACTTCACGGCGCAGGGATTTGAGCTGCGAGTTAGGGATGAAGAAGGCCTGCGGCGCATCCAGTTTGATGTCGGTGGCGTGGTACTGCGTGGTGCCGAGCTGGCCGAGCAGATCGCGCAGTTGCTCCAGCGCCTGCTCCGGCTTGTTGGCAACGCCGAACGGGCCGTTGAGGGTGACGCTGGCGCTGATGCCTTCTTCGCTGGTGGCGGTGATTTCCAGCTGCTCTTCACGCAAGCGTGCGAACCAGCTCAACGCTACACGGCGTTCGGAGGAAGTCTTTTGCAGCGCCTGTTGCCAGTTGTGGTCGAGGTTACGATTCAACGGGTGGTTCGGGCGCAGCTTGAACAGGCCTTCGGGCATTTCGTTAGGCTCGACGCGATAGCGGTAGCGCTTCTCGCCGTCTTCTTCGAACTCACCTTTCGGCTCGGCAATGTTGGCGCGGAAACCGACCACTTCACGCTTGACCAGCACGTTCAAGCCGTCGCCGTTGGACAGCGGCTCCCGGGTCACGACCTGCATGTCTCGCTTGCCGACTTTTTCGACCGTACCCACCGGCAGACCGGTGAAGGTCGGCGAATCGAACGCGCCGATGTCGATCTTGCGATCGGTGACGAAGTAATCGGTGCTGCCACGGTGGAACGTCTTTTCCGGGTCCGGCAGGAAGAAGTGCGCGGTGCGGCCGCTGGAGGCGCGGGCCAGATCCGGACGATCTTCGAGCACGTCGTCGAGGCGCTGGCGGTAGTAGGCGGTGATGTTCTTCACATAGCCCATGTCCTTGTAGCGACCTTCGATCTTGAACGAACGCACGCCGGCTTCAACCAGGGCGCGGATGTTGGCGCTCTGGTTGTTGTCTTTCATCGACAGCAGGTGTTTTTCGTAGGCGATCACGCCACCCTTTTCATCTTTGAGGGTGTACGGCAAGCGGCAGGCCTGGGAGCAGTCGCCACGGTTGGCGCTGCGCCCGGTCTGCGCGTGGGAAATGTTGCACTGGCCGGAGAACGCCACGCACAACGCGCCATGGATGAAGAACTCGATAGCAGCATCGGTTTCATCGGCGATGGCGCGGATTTCTTGCAGGTTCAGCTCACGGGCCAGTACCAGTTGCGAGAAACCGGCCTGGTCGAGGAACTTCGCCCGCTCCAGCGTGCGGATGTCGGTCTGGGTCGAGGCGTGCAGCTCGATCGGCGGAATGTCCAGCTCCATCACGCCCAGATCCTGAACGATCAGCGCATCGACACCAGCGTCGTACAATTGATGGATCAGCTTGCGCGCCGGCTCCAGTTCGTTGTCGTGCAGGATGGTGTTGATGGTGGTGAAGATGCGCGCGTGATACTTGCGGGCGAACTCCACCAGTTCGGCGATTTCGCCGACTTCGTTGCAGGCGTTGTGGCGCGCGCCGAAGCTCGGGCCGCCGATGTACACGGCGTCGGCGCCGTGCAGGATGGCCTCACGGGCGATGGCCACATCGCGGGCAGGGCTGAGCAATTCCAGGTGATGCTTGGGCAAGGACATAGTTTTTTTAGTCAGGCTGTCACGGTTAGGCGCGCATTCTACCCGCGAAACGCGCGCCCGGCACGCCTGTGCTGCCCGATGGCTATTGCAGACCTGGTCTCGCTTTTGCAGGAGCTGCGGCACGCTGCGATCTTTTGATCTTGATTTCAAAGATCAAAAGATCGCAGCCTCGTTCCACTCGACAGCTCCTACAGAGATTTATGTTGTCCGGTCAGGCCTTGGCGGCCATCGCGGTAACTTCCACACGCATGCCTTCGACAGCCAGGGAGGCCACGCCCACGGCTGCACGCACTGGCCAAGGCTTGGCGAAGAAGCGCTTGTAAACCTCGTTGAACGCAGCGCGATCCGCCATATCGGTGAGGTAGATGGTCAGGTGCATCACGCGGTCCATCGAACTGCCGGCACGTTCCAGGGCCACTTTCAGTGCTTGCAGCGTGCATTCGCTTTGTTCGGTGATGCTGCCCAGTTCCAGGCTGCCGTCGGCACGGGTCGGGATCTGAGTAGAAACCATGATGCCGTTGAAAGTGCTGACGTCGGAAGAAATCGAGTCCGCGTCCGGATCGGGAGTGAAGATGATGTCTTGGTTGGCCATGCTGATCCCTTGTTTGCTCAAGTAAAAGATCGCGCCAGTTTACAGATTCCCTGCGCACATGGCCCGTTTGCCCATTCGGTTCCATACTCCTGGGCACAAGGAACGTCTTTTCAATTCATTTGGCTCAGGCAGAACATCAATGCTTGTGATTCGCTCCCGTCAACTATCGGTCCTTGAACAGGGCTGTCGTCGCCAAATCGCCCAGTCTGTCCTCGCCGAGTTGCGTTGTTCGACGCCTCACGCCGTGGCCGGGCTATCGCCGGTCGAAATCGATGATCGACTCGATACCGCAGTCTCCCGCTCCGTCTTGCAGCAACTTGACGCCCGTGATGATATCGAAGCGTTCATACGCGTTTCGCTGATCGTTGGACCGCATTTCGACGAGTACCCGCCGTTCAAAAAAACGCTGGCCAGTCATGACAGCCAGAGCCGCATTCCCGCGTTGTTTTCTCTGGCCAGCGCCGGGGACTGGAACAACGCCAGCCAGTTCGACATCGTCAGCCGCTACCGGAAACTGCCGGGGCGGGTGGATGTGTCGCTAACGCCCCTGCAAGAGTGTCACGCCGAGGCTTACTGTCGCCATGCGCTGCATCCTGATGTCTGGCGTCTCGGCCGGATGAAACCGATGATCGCTGCCGACGATGTGCTGCAAAAGATTCGAGGCCTCGAGGCAAACGCAACGACAGGCTTTGCCATCGTAGATGGTGAGGGTCGATTGTTGGGCGCCATCTTCGCGGGGACCGGGGAGGCGGCCATTGCCATTTCCTACTGGGTCGCCCGCCCGGCATGGGGGCAGGGCATCGCCAGTCAGGCGCTGATGCAACTTCAGGCTGCAAGGAGCAATGAAAAGTTGATGCTGACCATCGATCCCGGCAACGCCCCGTCAGTTAAAGTCGCCACTCACTGTGGCTTTCAGCAAACCGGTTCACTCACGTTCGTGGCTTGAAAAATGGATAGAAGCGTTGATACGACCCTCACGGATGATATCGCTGCTCTCGTTGGTAAATACTGGGGCAAAAAAGATATTGATCCCCATTCGAGCCAACTGAAAGCGCTGTTCAAGCAGATGAAAGATGCCGCCGATGAAGGCGCCTTGCCTGTCAGCAAACAAATTTCCATCGCTATCGAAACTTGCCCCGATAAGTCGGCGAATGCCAAGCGGCTCGACGCGCTGCGTGAGAAGCAGAAGATCCTCTATGAAGAGGCTTGTGCCCTTCGCGATGAAGCCCGTGGAAAGGCCCGCGCGATCCGCAATCAAGCGCGCAAATTGCGGGATAAGGAAACACTCGATGGATGCGCGGATATGTGTATTCAGTTTGAGGATCTGGACTGGAGTGACTATTACACTTTGAACTCCAATATCAAATACCCGGATGTTCGCCAGATCCAGCCCAAGGTCTGTGGGGGAGGGCTGGTTGAATACATGAAACTTTTCGACCTCCTGCAAAGCCAACGCGAGCAATGTTGTTCATTTGATCCGCTTGAGTTGCCTGACTTCACAGCGCTGGTGGAAAAGTTTCCGACCTTGCCCGCCATCCTGATTCCCTCAGGCGGCAGGCAGCGGTCCTGGCTGGAAACTGTCAAGGACAAACCCGAAGAGTTCTGGTGGTATCGATTCGCTGGACAGGTGCCGGTTGTGTTCCTCGTTTCAAATGAGGATATTTCCGATTACCGGGATTTAGAGGACGTCGGTGTAACGCTCGTTGGGTACGATGGTTTTGGCATAGGGTGTGGGCGAGCGGCGGGCGTGCGTGTCGCAGAAAGGCTCGATCGCCTTTGTTTCATGGCCGATGATCGAACCCGGAATCTTTTTTATAGTTACGAAGGGTTCGACTATCCCGTCACGCTCGATTACCTTCAGGATATCGGTGATCTGGAGAAGCAACTTCCCTGGATCAGCGGCGTCGGTCCCAAAGGCGAATTGAACATCCTCACGATCATCAACCCCAAAACGAGTGAGACAGCCAAAGTTGCTTTTCCGAAATATTTCATAGCCTCGAAAGAAGACAAAGCGCTCGCTCGTTATTGTGAAATGCTGCGGCTATTTGCTGGAAAATGGCGCGTGGGGCTGGACACAGGAATGATTGCGGTTGGGTCGGAGGTTGAAGGCAAGGCAAATTTCCCGTTTCATTTTCGGGTTGAGTTCGATGCCAAGAATCCTCCCTATGCAAATGTCCCAGACTCATTCACTGGCGTGAAGGACAAAGAAATAGGTGGCATCGTCAAGTGTGACCGATACAAATCGCTGGGGAACAACAGCTACCCGATAGATTGGGCGCGCCTAAGCACCAGCAAGGGTTTCCTCAACCGATGGGACGCGGTCAAAATGCAGGACTCTGCGATGTACCTGCTATTGACGGAAATCTGTGCCGGGTTGAAAGCAAAAAAAATAGCCGAAACGTTGAGCAAAACGGACGCGGAAGACTTTAAAAAATACATAACGCCCTGGTTCAGTTGAGTGCCTACTAATCCAGCGCAAATGCCGGTCCATAAAAGAAGCCCTGACACTCATCGAGTTCAGGGCTTTTTCGCACCTGGCCTTCAAACGATCAAAATCTCATGAGCGTTAGCGGTTCTTATGGTCGCCAGAACTCCTTCCCTCAATGGACTGAGAGTATTTGAATCGGCTGCTCGCCATATGAGTTTCCAACTGACCCGGCGGGGGCGGGGTTTGTACCGGCGTGTATGCACCGCCCGGCCATACACACGTGATCAACAAACCCCGATCTTTTGACACATCCCGTGTACATCTTGCGCTCACAGTGGAGGCCATCACACCACTACTGATTGAGGGCTGCATCATGCAACGTAATCGACTGATCGCCACTGCCGGCATTCTCTTCGCAATGAGCGGTTTTGCTCACGCCGACGATGCTCAGGCCATGAGCTGGCAAAAAGGGCTGAGCCGCACGGACCTGGTGCGCGAGGACCTCGGCGCTGCCGACCGTGAAGTCATTCAGGCCCGCGTTGACTTCGAGCCGGGCGTCGCCGCACCCCGGCATGCACATCCGGGGGGCGAGGTGGCTTACGTGATCAGTGGCACCTTGGAGTATCAACTGCAAGGCCGGGCGCCAGTGACGCTCAAGGCCGGAGAGTCGTTGCTGATTCCGCAAGGCGTGGCGCACATTGCCCGTAACGTCGGCGCAGGCATGGCTTCGGAGTTGGCCACTTATGTTGTCAGGAAGGGGGAGCCGCTGCTGGTTCTGCAGCCGTGAGGTTGCCTCAGTGCAGAAAAATTGCTGCGACGAGTGCGATGCCGAGGTACGGGCGACCTTGCGCCGGGATTTGACGGCACGTATGCAACTCCATAAAAGTGCGCTTCCTGCAAAGTGATTCGCCATCCGCCACGCGTGTGGTTGCAGTGTCAGGAAGCGCTGGCGCCTGTCTTCAATTTCGATCAATAAAGAGTTTTCGGGGTCTGTTTGCACCTCGGCAAAGGAGAATGTTTGAAGGATTCAGAGGCTTTTATCGACGTTGATTACCGCACTTTCCGTCAGCGAATCCTGCACGACTGCCCGTCCTGTCGCGACGCCAGTCCATCCTGGTATGAATACGACGCCGACGAGTCCCCCCATCGTTATCAGACGTTGCGCAAGAGGGTGCGCGAGTTCCGCGAACAGGTGCGCCGTAGTGTCCGCCAGTTGATGCAGGACAGTCCCGGTCATGAGCCGTTGATTCGACGGGCGCTGGGCATTCCCGCCGAGATTCCTTTGATCGTCGAGCGATGGTCGTGTATCCGCCACTTTGGCCAGAGCTTTGTGCCGCTGTTCCTCACCTGGCCAGCGGTGCAGGCGTTGGCGAATCAGGTCCGCACTTACGAAGGGCGTGAGTATCTGTTCGATTCTCGACTCGAACGCATGCTGAGTGCCGATCTCGGGTTGTTCAATTCAGGAATTGATCTTGCTCTGCGTCGGTTGCCGGCACCGTCTTTCGATCAGTTGCGGACGTTGCGGTCGCTGGACCCGGAATGGGTGCAGGTCTGTTTTCGCGTCGGCGTGCGCAGCGTGGCGGAAATGGAGCCCTATTCGCGTAACGGAAATTATTCGTTGGCCGGTGAGTTGGCCTTGATGCTGGTGGAAGAAGGTGTAATTGCCCGCAAGGAAGAGTTTGCCTGGATCAAGGCGAGCTATGAGTGGCGCTCGCTGCAGGATCACAGCCGTGAACATCTGCTGGCGAAATCCCGTCGGTTGGTACGTGTGTTGCGAACTCACGGCATTGAGCGCCAGCGCATCGCAACGATTTTCGAGTATTGCATCACCAGTTTTGACGGCAAACGATGCGAAGCGAATCTGGCGGTTGTGCAACGCGCCGGTATAGGAGATCTGACGGCTTTATACGATGGCTGCGGCGAGGCGTTGTGGCGGTCATTGCCGGCGAGCTGGGCGTTTGTAACAGACACCATTGGCGCTTGCAGCGTCGCGCAAGTGCAGTCATTCAAGCGTCTGATCGACAGCCGTCAGCAACTGTCGGTCGAGTGCGTCACGTTCCTGAAAAGCCTCGGCGCCGGTATCAACGAACTGGCCGAATGTCAGTCGCTGATTCTGCACGTCAGCAACAAGGACCAGGCTGCGCCGGCAGTTGTCGGTCTCAATCTGCTGGCTGGCGCGCCGCACCTGCTGAGTATCCAACAGTTGACGCAGTGCCTTGCGTACCTGTCCTACCCCGAGAAACTGCCTGAGTATCTGCAAGTCCTGGCCAGATTCGGGTACGGCTCCGCGGCGAGCGTATTGGCATTCCAGAAATGCTATGCAAACAGTTCTGCCTGGTCGCTGGAGCGGTGGATGAAGGTGCTCGGCACTCGCCGTGACGGCGAGCTGGCCGATGTGGTCGATTGGGTTTTGCAGGCGAGCAAAAGTGCCGATGCAGAGGTTTACGACTATCTGGAAGGCGCTGTGCCTTTACCGGATTTCAAGCATCTGCAACAGGTGCTGCCGATCTGCGTACTCGGTCGCCAGTTGCTGCAATTTCTGGTCGAGCGTAAAGGCATGAGTAGCGTCCACGCGATACGCCACTGGTATTTCAAGGTGGTCAAAGGCATTCAAGGCTTTCGCTGGTGGGGTAAGGCTGATGATGTGTATTTCCTGCTGCTGGAGGATGCTTACGGCCGCAACAATTTCAGTCCGGTCGAGGCGAACCAGAGTTGTGTCAGGGCGGTTGTCGAGGCCCGTTGCCTTGACGTGTTGGGCAGTCGGCTGTCCTGTGCCGACGATGCCGCCAGGGTCGCCTATGACCAGGCCAAGGCAGCACTGTTTGCCAAAGAACTGGGCCTGTTGATGCCGGTGTTGCCGAAGATTCTCGACGAGACCGCTGGTGTGGTGCTCAAGAGCGTTCTGCGTGCTGCATGGGAGCCAGCGCACGTACTCGATGAAAAGCTCGCCGCGATCAATCCGTTGATCGACGATCTGGTCGCCGGTCGAGGGCCTTCGGGCGCGCAATTGACTGAACTGGAAGCCGACGCGGTGTCCATGCTTTACCGGACTGCGGTCGACGTGGTGCAGCAGACGTGGCCCGAAGTCGTCGGGCAAGAGCACGATCTCGGCGGGCTGAAGTTGCAAGGTCACTACGCGATGTCCTGGGACAACGCCTTTCGCAGCCTTCGCGTCGGGTTCAAGCTTGAACGGCAAAGTCTCAATGGCCTGGCCTATGCCGCGGCGTACTCGGCAAACTTTCAGTCGCATAACTACGAGAGTATTGCCACCGCCTGCAAACCACTGTTTCCCAAGCGCTTGAATCAGGCTGCTCGTGATCCCTGGTCGCTGGCGGCGCATCTGGGCGTGTTGTTGGCGGCGGCGCGGGAAGATTCTGCGGTGGCGCGCTGGATCAGCGACGACCTGGACGTGGTCGCCCAGATGGCCGGGGAGGGCAGGCAAGCTTTCGAGCGGTTCGAACAACTGAACAAGTTGTTCGGCAGCACCTTGCCGGATGCACTGGATGAACACGCCGAGCGCTTCCTTGCCCGGTTCAGCGAGGCGGACGCCTTGTCTTTTGCCAACCGGCTTGTGCCGTCTGCCGAGGGTTTGTCCGGCAGCGGCCGGGAGCAATTGCACGCTGCTTTCAGACTGGTGAGGGAGAGGGTTCTGCAAACCTGTTTGCGATGGGTCGCCAGAGAACAGGCGAAGTTTGCGAAGGAAAAGACCGAGAATCTGTCCACGGCATTGACGGCGACATTGTCAAAGCATCCGGCGGCGTTTTTTGCCAAACACGCGGCGGCTCTCTGCACGCGGTCCAATACGCTGATGTGGAAAGAGGCCAGGCACGCTCACCTCGTGGTCTTCGACCCGGCGCATCGGCGCCTGGCGGGCATGGCACTGGTGTACATCGAGTTGATCCCTGCGCTGCACCGGGACAAAAAGTGTCTGATCATCAGAGCGATCAACCCGATGGATGACATGCTGGCGGCCCATACCGCCTCATCGATTGTCGACGCATTTTTCAATGTCGCCATTCAGATCGCCGAAGAGAATTCACTGGCGGCTGTCGCCTTTCCCGGATACGGCGGCGCTGATTTGCTCTCCAACCAGGACGCGATACAAAAGGACATCGTCAAGCGTTACACACAAAAGACTGTGAACGGGTTCGGTCATGCAGCGGGCACTGACCTCAGTGAAAGCCCGGAGCATTGGCGCAGGCATCCGCGGCACGTCGGCGCGAGCTTTTTCGCTTATGAGCAGGGCAAGGAAAAGGTCAGCGAGGTTTACGCCATCTGGCCGGGCGATGCCCTACGAACGCAACAACCTGTGGCTTGATTGTCTGATTCTGTGCGTCGCGCTCACCCGGCTTCTGTGGCGTTGATTCGCCGGGTGATCCATTCGCGACTGCAGGCAAGCACGCGGTCTGCGACGGCAGTCGGGAAAGGGATAAAACCGTGGGGAGAGGAGGGCAACCTAAGTGATATTCGCAGTGACCTTGTATGAAAAATCCTAACCCTGTTGCTCGGCTAAATAGCGACTCGGCACTTCCCCCAGCAATTGCTTGAACACTGTGGCAAACGCACTTGAACTGCTGTACCCCAACGTCATGGCGACATGAGTGACCGACTGCCCCTTACCCAGCATGACTACCGCAGCGAGCAAACAGGCCTGTTGCCGCCATTCGATATAGCTGACCCCGGTGTGCAATCGAAAATACCGAGTAAATGTCCGCCTGCTCATCTGCTGGTGCTGGTGGCGATCGTTTTGGGGGCAGGGCACCTGCAGTTCGGGTGGTTGCGCCGTCGCGTAGTCTGACCGGGCATCGATCTTGCGCGAGGAGCTCATCGGCACGCTTGCGTATCGATTATGCGGATTGAGCGCAATATGTTTTCGCGACCGGGTCGATTATCAGAAATCCTCATTGGCAATAGTCTGGCGTGCAGAAGATCCATTCAAACTTGCCGAGGAAACGCTGATGTCCACACTTTTTACGCCTGGCGCTGTTGGTAACCTGCGCACTCCCAATCGCGTGGTCATGGCCCCGATGACACGCTCGCGAAGCACTCAGCCTGGCGATGTGCCTAACGCCATGAACGCGGTCTACTACGCGCAGCGCGCATCGGCCGCATTCATCGTCACGGAAGCCACGCAAATTTCGCCGCAGGGCAAAGGCTATTCCTATACGCCGGGTATTTACAGCGACGAACAGGTTGCAGGCTGGCGCTTGGTGACCGACGCCGTGCATGCCGCGGGCGGTCGTATTTTCCTGCAACTGTGGCACGTAGGGCGGATGTCGCACCCCGACTTCCACAATGGAGCGCTGCCGGTTGCGCCTTCTGCTATCCCGTTCGAGGGCAGCATCTGGAAAGTCGACCCCGAGACCGGCGTGGGCAGCATGGCTGAATGTCCAACGCCTCAAGCCCTGAGTCGTGAAGGCATAGACGCCATCATCGATGATTTCCGCAAGGCTGCTCGTAATGCCCTGAAGGCAGGTTTTGACGGGGTCGAAGTACACGGGGCGAACGGCTACCTGATCGACCAGTTCCTGCGCACCACCTCCAACGTGCGCACGGATGAGTACGGCGGCTCGCGAGAAAACCGCCTGCGCTTTCTCAAAGATGTCATGGATGCCGTGATCGAAGAAGTGGGTGCCGAGCGCACAGCGATTCGGCTGGCGCCATTTCTGACGGCGCGAGGCATGGCGTGCCCGGACATTCTGCCGACGATATTGGAAGCGGCGACTTATTTGCAGGATAAAGGCATTGCGTACCTGCATCTGGTGGAAGCGGACTGGGACGATGCACCGACGTTTCCAGAAGAGTTTCGCCAGGCCGTGCGCGAGCGTTTTCGCAACGCCATCGTGGTGGCCGGGAAGTACGACCTGGATCGCGCAGAGTGGGTGTTGACCAAGGGCTACGCAGACTTTGTCGCCTTCGGCCGAAAATTTGTCGCCAATCCCGATCTGCCACTGCGTCTGGAAAAGGGCTATCCACTGGCCGGTCTGGAGGGCGCTGAGTTATTTGGCGGTACCGAACGGGGTTACTCTGATTTTCCCGCCTGGTCTCGGCAGGCCTGAGAGCTCAGGCCCGGCCAGATATAAATGAAACTCGCCTTGAAACGGGCTCAGTTCGTCAGTTTCAAGGCGATTTCGTCCATCAGCAATTTGACTCGACGTGGCAGTGCGTGGCCGGACGGGTAGACAATTTGCAAGTCCACACCCGGTAAGGAATAGGCCTGCAGCACCTCGATCAACCGCCCGGTGTTCAAGTCTTCGCGCACATCGATGTACGACTTGATACACAGGCCATGCCCGGCAAGACACCATTGCCGCACCTGATCGCCGTCGTTGGCGATGCGCCTGCCCGAAACCGACACCTTAAAAGAGCGACCGTCGCTGCGGAACTGCCATTCACGGTGGATGTTGTTGCCGAAGCGCATCAGGATGCACGGGTGCTGTGCCAGTTCTGCCGGGTGCTGAGGCTCGCCATGGGCCGTGAGATAGGCAGGCGATGCGCACACGACCCGGCGCCCCTCACTGAGCTTTCTGACGCGCAGCGTACTGTCGGGCAACGCCCCGTAACGAATGGCAAAGTCGATGCCTTGACCCGCGAGATCAAGGACGCCGTCAGTCAGATTCAAGTCAACGCTGACTTCAGGATTCTCCTCCAGAAATTGATCGAGAATCGGCACGATGTGGTTTCGGCCCAAGTCAACGGGCGCACTCAGCCGTATCAGACCTGAAATGTGGTCCGTGCCCAGCTTGATACTGCTCTCAATGTGTTCAGCGTCTGCCAGCAGTCGGCGCGCGCCCTCCAGTAGCAACCGCCCTTCATCGGTCAAACTGATGGAACGCGTCGTGCGAGTCAGAAGGGTCGCTGCGTAATGCTTCTCCAGAGCGGCGAGCCGTTCCGAAACCGAGGTGGGTGATAACCCTGCCTCTCGGCCTGCCGCCGACAACCCGCCTTTCTCGACAATCAACAAAAACAGCGCCAGGTTTTCAATGAGCATGTTTCGGATTTCCCTGAACAGGATTGCGCGCTGGATTCTACGCCAGATTATTCAGGGAAATCGTTTCTCAAAGCACCTTGAGGGGAGACACGACCAAGGCCTATCGTGCCGTAGGGCCAGATGTCAGGGCCCTCAAGACCTTCCAGCTCCCGGTACCGACGCCGGCCCTGTTCGGAGAGCGGTTTGTATAGACTTGATAACCCGCACTTTTTCTTCCTGCGAAATGATTACAGGTATCCAGGTATCCACCTTGAGAATTGTTGTATTCGTTGCGGAGGCTGACCGCGTCTCCGATGTAGATCTGTGAGCCGACAGCGCCGAACAAAATGACCCAATCGAGAGTTTTGTGACCGGTTTTTTCCACTCCGCGATTCGCCTTTTCGGCGGTGGAGACGTTGTAAAGCTCTGGTGCAGCGGCGTAATTGTTCGTGTCGAGGTAACCGCCGCCGTTTTTGTCGCTGTATCCCGGACCGTCTCCGTACAGATTCAATAGTCTGATGGTGTCGCCAGAGCGCACCCTGTCACCGTCTGGCTTACCCGTTGCGGATCCGATCAACCAAGTGTCGATAGGGCCTTCTTTTTCTGGTGATAGAACGGACACAACATCGTACTTGGCCCCGGCTTCCTTGGACTCGTCATAGACCGAGAGATAGCCGCCGTTCCAATCCGCATAACCGTTGAGAAAGCGGACTTTGTCACCATATTTGAGGACATCGGCCTTGGGCTCAGTGTTGAGCGTTTTCTTCTCGACGCTGACGTTGAATGAGCCGCTGTTGTTCCCGTAATCTGCGGCCAAATCATTGATGAGAAAGGTGAGTTCTCCGTCGGTCGGTACTGTCCAGCGGAACACTCCGTTATTGATCGGGGTGAGACAGTCATCGCCGATCTTCATCAAGAGCGCACCGACAAGTCCGTCCGGATAAACCAACCCGGCTGGCTTGTACGAACCCACGAGGCTCTCATCCCCTTGAGGGCCGTAGGCCCTGCCTGAACCTCGCTCCACCCAGCCCGCGGCGATAATCGTAATGACGTCTCCCTTCTTGACCTTGAAACCGGTCTTTTTGCCGCTCTCCAGCTTCGCATCGACCGTGCCGGACCAGATATCGGGTTGAGACATGGTGAAGCTCCTTTTCTATAGTGATTCCCGTGGCATTGGCCGGGAGGCAACAACGTTTTTCCGCGTTGTGACCTGCGTATTCACTAGTAAAGGAACCCTCGTTTCAAAGGTACGAACTGGCTAGCTCCATGCTCATACTGACAGTTTGGGATCCCTTCCCGCAGGTCGCGAACTGAATATAGGGGCTGATTTTGAGCTGTCAAAAAATCAGGCTGTATCGTTAACAATTGTCCGTTTCTGGCGGCAAGGAGACGATCACCTTTGTGGTGTTTTCCTGCCACGTCGCTGTCGTCGTGACCCGCCGGGCAGTTAAATCTCGACGCGAACTGACGCGCAATAAAACGTGTCTCTACGGATAACTCGCAACGCCATTTTTACGACTAAGGACGGTGATCATGAGTATCAAATGGCTGTTGCCCGGCTGCGCTTCGCAGCCAAATCATGCGCTTGATGATGTTGCGCTGTCGGTATTTGGGCCGATCAAACAGTCTTGGTAAGCCAGGCTTGGGTTTGCGCTTCATCGAGCGCAGCGGGATGACGGGTTGCATTGATCTTGGTCGCACGCAGTAGCGGCGTAGCGCTTCGGCGTCGTAGCCCTTGTCGGCAAGCAACCATCTACAGCGTTTACGCAGGCGGCCCGGTTGGCTCGATGGAATGCTGACCTCTTTTAACAGGGGGTGGGCGTAGCTGATGTCACTGGCATGACCGCCAGAGAGGAGGAAGCGCAACGGTGTCCCGTTGGCGTCGCAGAGCATGTGGATTTTGGTTGTCAGGCCACCGCGACTGCGGCCTAGAGCGTGATCGGCAGGCTCTAGCCCCCTAGTTGGCAGAGCTGGATGAGGCAGATAGAACTGAAGCCGGCGAGAAGATTGACCGCAACGCAATCAAAGCGACTTTGGCGCAACTTGAGGTCAGGCACTCCAATAACCTGACTTGTCAGGCGCTGATGAAATCGATGGAGCTTGAGCAATTCAATACCCACGAAAGCGATGCACGAATGCTACGAACGCACAAAGGGCCTCGGGTCGGGTACAACGTGCAGACGGCCGTGGACGCTGAAACCTGCATGATCGTGCATCATGAAGTGACTCAGGACAGTGATGATCGCAAGCAACTTGAACCGATGGCCAAGGCCGCCAAGGAGCAACTCTCACAAGATGAACTGACGGTCACCGCGGATGCGGGCTTCTCCAATGGCAAGCAGTTCCAGGCATGTGAGGATGAGAACATCACGGCTTATGTACCTGTGGCGCGATCACTCAACTCCTGCGGCAAGGAACAGGCATTTTTTGATCGAACAGCATTTGCCTACGATGCGTCGCAAGATCGATATCAATGCCCTGCCGGAAATTGGCTGATCTTTAAGCAGATCAGCCAGAAAGGCCGGATCTACCAGGCGGCGGTGAGCGACTGCTCAAGCTGCCCGTTAAAAGCGCAATGCACCGACGCCCAACGCCGATATATCTCACGCCATCTGCACGAAAAGGCTTTCTAGGTTCTGTACGAAATCCCGAGAAACCCAATCGGCGTCCCTCGGAAGCTGAAATTTTGTAGAGTTTCCAGCTATCTACGGAAAGGAATCCTGTGATGGCAAAGCGTTACGAACTCTCGGATGAAGCCTGGGCTGTGGTTGCTGATCTCTTCACCGAAACACATGGCCGGGGGCGACCCCGTCTGAGCGATCGCCTGATGCTCGATGGCGTGCTCTGGGTGCTCTGCTCAGGTGCTGCGTGGCGAGATATGCCGGAACGCTTCGGCCCGTGGTCAACGGTCTATCAACGATTTAGGGGCTGGCGAAACCAGGGGACATTCGATCAGATGCTCAAACGCTTGCACCTGAGATTGAATGAGCAAGGCTTGATCGATTTGCAAACCTGGATGATCGACTCAACCGCAGTACGCGCAACCCAAGCCTCCTCTGGCGCCGGGAAAAAAGGGGGCCTGACGAGCCTGCCGATCACGCTCTAGGCCGCAGTCGTGGTGCCCTGACAACCAAAATCCACATGCTCTGCGACGCCAACGGAACACCGTTGCGCTTCCTCCTCTCTGGCGGTCATGCCAGTGACATCAGCTACGCCCACCCCCTGTTAAACGAGGTCAGCATTCCATCGAGCCAACGTGGCCGCCCGCGTAAACGCTGTAGATGGTTGCTTGCCGACAAGGGCTATGACGCCGAAGCGCTACGCCGCTACTGCGACCAATACCGAATGCAACCCGTCATCCCGCTGCGCTCGATGAAGCGCAAACCCAAGCCGGGCTTACCAAGACTGTTTGATCGGCCCAAGTACCGACAGCGCAACATCATCGAGCGCATGTTTGGCTGGCTGAAAGAGAACCGCCGGATCGTGACACGCTTCGACAAGCTCGCGAAAAGCTATGCCGCTATGGTCTCGCTGGCTTGTTCCATGCGGTGTTTGCGACATCTCTTTTCGTACAGAGCCTAGCGAATAGAACAGTGAATGCAGGCGCATCCCGAAATGATGGTCAGGAGAAGATCCATCGTCGAGCATCCCTTCGGCAATCTTAAACAGTGGTTATTTGGCAACGCCCGCTTCTTGCTGCAACAGCTTGAGGGCACGAGGGCTGAAATGGCCTTGGCGGTAAACGCCTACAACCTGAAAAGAGCGATTAATGTACTTGGCGCACGTCAGTTGATGGCGTTGATGGGCTAAAAAGCCTTTTTTCGTCGGCTGTGAGCACAAAAGCAATCAGCGTGTTTTCACACAGTCTGGCGAGGAGCATTCAGCGGAAAAAATGGATGAAATAGGCAGCAGACTTGATCGGTTTTGAACGGCTGCCGTTTTTTGAAAGCACCTATGGCTCAGCAGTCGAAAAATAGCGGCCTACTTCAGATAATCCCTAAGTGCCCGAAAACTGCTTATGCCTTTTTCTTCTGTTTGACCACTAAAACCATCAAAAATATTATTATTACCTGTCATTTATGACAGTTCCCTAAACGTGTCGAAATGTCTAACCTTAGAAATTAGCTACAAACTAATTTGAACCTAATTACAAGGAAGTGGTAATGAATCAATTTAACGCTAGAAAAAACCATAGTTACGTCAGCCACATACTTTGCCTTAACCGCATACACCAATACTGCCTTAGATTCAAAGTTAGAGACTATTCAAGCAAAACTGACTCTCCTAGGCGAAATAATTGACGGTGCCGATAAAGATAAATTTCATGTAGGTATCTAGCTCTCTAAGTATCTGAAGAAAAGTCTTCATGTTTTCTCTGTGAGTGTTTTTGGCGGAGGCCATGCTGCACAAGGTCTTAAGCTCTAATCCTTTGAACAGTTAAGTGCGAAAATTTCTGTCCGGGCACTTACCAGTATCACTTTAAGCTTCAACTTTCGGTCTTAACCATTTCTCAATGAATAGTAGTGCAGGGGTTTATATGAAACATGGAGTGTTTGAGTTGGTTCGTCGAGTGCTGCCGTCCGGCCTAACTATTGGAGTCTCATATTTTGATAGAACAAGCGAGGAACATCCAGTGGCTCTTCAAACAGCACTGCAAGATGCCGTCAAAGTAGTTGCAGCCAAACACGATTTCGCAACCGATGACAGCGTCGACTTATCGATTAGAAACCTCTTTAGTGGTGATGCTCAAGCAATGATTCTAGAAGCTGCGTGGGATATTGATCATCCAGTTATTATAGGTGTTTGGATTTTTTTTAGAGCGGCTTGTATAGTAAGAGGCGAGAGTGGATTAGAGTCGGTTCGGGCAGTTTATAGTGAGGATATTGCGATTATTTCGGCGGGCGTAAAAAAATTAATTCATACGACGCCGGTTAATAAGAGCTTTCCAAAGGATATGAAATTTGGGGAGTTTTTTATGATGGAATTAGTTGAGTTTATGTCATCAAAGAGCAGTTCCGTTTTTGGTTATACGCCAAAGTTTATTCGGGGTGAAATTTGTCTGACAAACAAGAAGATGAAAGATCTGTGCGATCATTTTGGTAGTGTTGTCGGTATAGCTGCTGATAGTGCTGTTCTTAAAATCGTGGATGCAGAGAACTTCATTCGGAAAAATGACGTGCATGTTGTCGAAATGCATACAATGGAACTACACGGACAACTGGATTCAAATAATTTTGTGATGCGCTGGGTGGGTGATGGAGATGAAGTAGTCCTGGTGAGTTTTTCGAAATGCATATCGACCAATTACGGAAAAACGATTGTGCAAATGCAAGCATGCACAGAGGCCATGCCATCGAAGTCGTTAATTTTGGAGGAGGTTTTTCTATCATTGTTATCAGCGGGTTTGAATGAAATTCGAGGCAGATGCTGGGGGGCAACTGATCGCGCAATGGTGTCGAAAAGATCTCAAGATATTGAAGAGTCTTCGGGCAAAGGCAATCTCCCTGATATGTATTTACATGTGTTAAAAGATGCCGAGGCTCTGATGGCTTTAGAACGATTGGGATTTAAGCGGCATTGCTTCGGTAGTTCAGCCATGAAACCACTAGTGACGGATTTATCTTTCATGAGAAACAAAAAAATCAAACTTGCAACCCTTGCTGAGTCTAGGCGTTGTACGAAAATTACTGTCTAAAATACTGCATGGTGCAAGCTAGTGAGACCATCGCCGCATAACTTTTTGAAAGTTTGTCGAAGCGCGTAACAATGCGGCGGTTCTCCTTCATCCCGCCGAACATGCGCTCGATGATGTTGCGCTGCCGGTACATGGGCGATCAAGCAGTCTCGGTAATCCCGGCTTGGGTTTGCGCTTCATCGTGCTTAGCGGGATTACCGGCTGCATCCAATAGTGGTCGCAGTAGCGACGCAACGCTTAGGCGTCATAGCCCTTTTCGGCCAGCAACCAACTACAGTGCTTGCGGGGGCGACCGTGCAAACTCGGCATGTAAGCGTTATCCAGCAGCGGTTGCGCATAGTTGATGTCGCTGGTTTGCCCACCTGGCAGTAGAACGTTTAGCGGTACGCCATTGGCGTCGCATAACATGTGGGTCTTCGTCGTCAGGCCGCCCCGGCTACGCCCGAGCGCATGGTCTTGCGCTTCTTCAGGCCCCCTTTTTTCGGTTCTTCACGGAATCCCGGGAAACACAGAAACAAGAACGCCGATTTGATTGATGATGTTCGTGCGAGCAAACACATCTAACAAACCGGCGTTCTTATGCGCGATATTAATACTTTCCTTCCTTTTTGGGAGGGCTTTTCTGTCGTCACGATCAAGCCTGATGGTGATGCCCTCCAGATCGATCTGACACCCCTCGCCACCCGATTCCCTTCCTGTGGTGGGTGCCAA
>NZ_FYDT01000020.1:0-101274 GCF_900187585.1 Pseudomonas sp. Irchel 3E19 | reverse complement strand
CTGTCTGGAAATTATCACGCTCGCTCCTGATCGACATGCCAAAGAGCGAATCCGGCGCTGGCACGGATCCGCTCTGGAAACACCCACGCGTCCACGCGCAATGAGCCTGTCCAAGAAACGAAGTCAGAGGAAAAAATTTAGGCTCTCCACGTAATCCCCGAAGCAGAATCAAAAGCCCCTCACCCTAGCCCTCTCCCGGAGGGAGAGGGAACTGACCGAGGTGATTGCCAGAGTTACGCCGACTTGAAATACCGAGCCGAACTCAAATCCAGAAGCAGATCAAAAGCCCCTCACCCTAGCCCTCTCCCGGAGGGAGAGGGAACTGACCGAGGTGATTGCCAGAGTTACGCCGACCTGAAATACCGAGCTGGACTGAAATTCAGACGCAGATCAAAAGCCCCTCACCCTGGCCCTCTCCCGGAGGGAGAAGGAACTGATCTGAGGTGACCAAACCCAACCACACCCCGCCCCTCACCACTCCACAGGATGAGCGTTAGCTCGGCTGCCGCTCTTGATCTTGCCATGGGCGACGTCGGAAGGCTGAGTGGAGGGATTGATCCGGGGGTGGGAGCGCAGCGACCGTTTGGCGCAGCCAAACACAGCGAGAGGAGGTGCAGCGAAGCAAACCGTAGGCGCTGCGCCCGGATCGATTCCGGAGCGAAGGGACCCCGAGCCTCAGCGAGCGGGCCGCACGTAGGAGCAAGCGTTTTTGGTTACTTTTTAGGCGTTTGTAAAAAGTGACCCGCCGTAGGGGCGGAACCCTAAGTGGCCGTTACCGCAGGAATGGATATGTACCCAAAAAATATGTCGTAGCTGAAATCGATACCCCCCAGCCCTCCCGAAACGTCGGACCGCCCCCATGGGGGCGAGGGGGAAGGGAGCAGATCTTCATGCAGTTCAAAATCTCAGCCCGGCTCGGTCACTTGCTGAGAAACTCGGATACTTTCTGCGCGGCGCTAGCCAAATGCTGCTCATGGGTAAACCCGGAAACCTTCAACGGCTTCAAATCATGATCCCCGGCCGCCAGCCACGCCACCTCAATACCCGGTGACAACGTGTAAGCCTCGACAGCCTCACGATTGCCCAGCGCATCCCGCTCCCCCTGCACAATCAACGTCCGCGTCTGCAAACCAGCCAAATGCTCAACCCGTGGCTTCTCCGGCTTCCCCACCGCATAAAACGGATACCCCAGACACACCAACGCATCAGCCCCCAACTCGTCGGCCAAGAGACTGGCCATCCGCCCCCCCATCGACTTCCCGCCAATGGCCAAAACCCCAGCGACATGACGTCGCACCTCGGCATACACCTCACGCCAGCATTCCTGCAATTTCACAGCAGGATTCGGCGGTCGCTTCACCCCATCAACGCGCCGCTGCGCCATATAAGGAAACTCAAAGCGCAACACGTTGACCCCAAGTGCAGCAAGGCGCCGAGCCATGTCAGTCATCCAGTCGCTATCCATCGGCGCCCCAGCCCCATGCGCCAGGATCAGCGTCGCCGAAGCCCCACCACTGGCGGCATCCCAAAGCCATCCATGATCGAGCACGCACTGCGCCCATTGATCCCCGTCAATACTGGCCTTGTGCTGTTTGTCCATGCTTGCCTCGCTTTTAGTCTGCCTATAACTCCAGACGAAGGATTCGCAGCGTTTTCTGCGTGCGCTCACTTCGGCTGAACCGTGGATGGGGAACCATGAACACTTCTATCAGTACCGCCTACAACTACAAGGTGGTCCGCCAATTCGCCATTATGACGGTGGTGTGGGGCATCGTCGGCATGGGGCTCGGGGTTTTTCTCGCGGCCCAATTGGTCTGGCCCGAACTCAACTTCGATTTACCCTGGACCAGTTTCGGCCGTCTGCGCCCGCTGCACACCAACGCGGTGATCTTCGCGTTCGGTGGCTGTGCGCTGTTCGCCAGTTCGTTCTACTCGGTGCAACGCACCTGCCAGACTCAGCTGTTTGCGCCGAAAATCGCCGCGTTCTGCTTCTGGGGCTGGCAACTGGTGATCCTGCTGGCGGCCATCAGCCTGCCACTGGGTTACACCAGTTCCAAGGAATACGCCGAGCTGGAATGGCCGATCGACATCCTGATCACCATCGTCTGGGTCGCCTACGCCATCGTGTTCTTCGGCACGATCATGCAGCGCAAGAGCAAGCACATTTATGTGGGCAACTGGTTCTTCGGCGCGTTCATCATCACCGTGGCGATTCTGCACATCGTCAACAACCTTGAGTTGCCGGTGAGTTTCACCAAGTCCTACTCGGTGTACGCCGGTGCAACCGACGCGATGGTGCAATGGTGGTACGGCCACAACGCCGTGGGCTTTTTCCTCACCGCCGGTTTCCTCGGGATGATGTACTACTTCGTACCGAAACAGGCCGAACGTCCGGTGTACTCGTATCGCCTGTCGATCGTGCACTTCTGGGCCCTGATCACCTTGTACATCTGGGCCGGCCCGCACCACTTGCACTACACCGCCCTGCCGGACTGGGCGCAGTCGCTGGGCATGGTGATGTCGCTGATTCTGCTGGCACCGAGCTGGGGCGGCATGATCAACGGCATGATGACCCTCTCGGGCGCCTGGCATAAATTGCGCAGCGACCCGATCCTGCGCTTCCTCGTGGTGTCGCTGGCGTTCTACGGCATGTCGACTTTCGAAGGCCCGATGATGGCCATCAAAACGGTCAACGCCCTCTCCCACTACACCGACTGGACCATCGGCCACGTACACGCCGGCGCCCTCGGCTGGGTGGCGATGATCTCGATCGGCGCGCTGTATCACATGATTCCGAAAATCTTCGGCAAAGAGCAGATGCACAGTGTCGGTCTGATCAACGCGCATTTCTGGCTCGCGACCATCGGCACCGTGCTCTACATCGCCTCGATGTGGGTCAACGGCATCGCCCAAGGCCTGATGTGGCGCGCGGTGAACGAGGACGGCACGCTGACCTACTCCTTCGTCGAAACCCTGGTGGCCAGCCACCCAGGCTTTGTCGTGCGGCTGATTGGTGGGGCGATCTTCCTCAGCGGCATGTTCCTGATGGCTTACAACACCTGGCGCACCGTGCGGGCCTCGCAGCCTGCTGACGTCGTCGCTGCCGCGCAGATGGCCTGAGGATTCCGCCATGAAACACGAAACGATTGAAAAGAACGTCGGCCTGTTGATGTTGCTGATGGTGTTCGCCGTGAGCATCGGCGGCCTGACCCAGATCGTCCCGCTGTTCTTCCAGGACGTCACCAACAAACCGGTGGAAGGCATGAAGCCCTACACCGCGCTGCAACTGGAAGGCCGCGACATTTACATCCGCGAAGGCTGCGTCGGTTGCCACTCGCAGATGATCCGACCGTTCCGCGCCGAAACCGAACGCTACGGGCACTACTCGGTGGCGGGCGAAAGCGTGTGGGATCACCCGTTCCTGTGGGGTTCGAAGCGTACCGGTCCGGACCTGGCCCGGGTTGGCGCGCGTTACTCGGATGACTGGCACCGCGCGCACTTGTACAACCCGCGCAACGTCGTACCTGAATCGAAAATGCCGGCCTATCCGTGGCTGGTCACGCAAGCGGTCGACAGCAGCCACACCGAAACCAAGCTCAAGACCATGCGCACCCTCGGCGTGCCATACACCGACGACGACATCAGCGGCGCGGTGGCCAGCCTCAAGGGCAAGACCGAAATAGACGCGCTCGTCTCCTACCTGCAAGTGCTCGGCACTGCGATCAAGAGCAAGAGGTGAGCCATGGTCATTGAAATGAGTGCAGGCCTGATTCGCGGCCTCGGCACGGTCGTGGTGTTCGTCGCCTTCGTCGGGCTGACGCTGTGGGTGTTCAACCGCAAGCGCACCCCGGAATTCGCCGAAGCGCGCCTGCTGCCATTCGCCGACGAACCGCTACCCGACACAACCCCAGTATCTGAACCAAGGAGTACCCGGCCATGACCACCTTCTGGAGTACGTGGATCTGCGTACTGACCATCGGCAGCCTGATCGGCCTGACCTGGCTGCTGATCGGCACCCGCCGGGGCGAGACCAAGGGCAGCGTCGACCAGACCATGGGCCACAGCTTCGACGGCATCGAGGAGTACGACAACCCGCTGCCGCAGTGGTGGTTCATGCTGTTCGCCGGCACGCTGGTGTTTTCCGTGGGCTATCTGATCCTGTATCCGGGCCTGGGCAACTGGAAAGGCATTCTGCCGGGCTACGAGGACGGCTGGACCGGCGTCCACGAGTGGGAAAAGGAGATGAACAAGGCGGATGCCAAATTCGGCCCGATCTTCGCCAAGTTCGCCGCCATGCCGGTGGAAGAAGTGGCGAAGGATCCGCAGGCGCTGAAAATGGGCGGCCGCTTGTTCGCCTCCAACTGCTCGGTGTGCCACGGCTCGGACGCCAAGGGTGCCTTCGGCTTCCCTAACCTGGCTGACAGCGACTGGCGCTGGGGCGGCGATGCCGACACCATCAAGACCACCATCATGGGTGGGCGGATGGCGGCGATGCCAGCCTGGGGCGAAGTACTGGGTGAGGCCGGGGTGAAGAACGTTGCTGCCTACGTTCGTCATGAACTGGCCGGGCTGCCATTGCCGGCCGACAACAAGGCTGATCTGCAAGCCGGACAACAGGCGTTCAGCACGACCTGCGTCGCCTGTCATGGGGCAACCGGCCACGGCACTGAAGCCATGGGCGCGCCGAATCTGACGCACCCGGCCGGATTTATCTATGGCACCAGCCTGACCCAGCTTGAACAGACCATTCGCCATGGTCGCCAAGGCCACATGCCGGCGCAGAACGAACTGCTGGGCAACGATAAAGTGCAATTGCTGGCGGCTTACGTGTACAGCCTAAGCAATGGATTGAATACAGAAAAACTTATTACCGAAGACAATAAACAGTAAATATTGCGTACATCTCTGCCGCACCATTCTCGGTGCGGCAGATCCCGCCCCTTTGCGACGCATTGTCGCACCCCTTTACACCCTCTCCTTTCGGTTCCCCGGATTCGGGTCTACGCTTGGTCGATGCGGACTGGCTCGCGCCGGTTCCAGGTCAACGCTAACCGCTGTGTTCTTCGAACCGGCTGACTGACGTGGCCGCAAAGGCCGGTAGATACCGGCTGTCGTGCCATTTACCGTCCGTCACCCGAACGAATCGTTTGAACACACCCCGTTACGCGCGATCTGAACCCCTCGCTTTTTTCGTCCGCTGCGACATTTTGTCCGAGGCCAATTTTGACCTTACGCGGCGCATGGAAAGGCCGCAGAATCAGCGTTGGAAAGCATTGACCCAGGTCATGGCGCGTTGCAATGACCCCCTGCTCTCTGCATACTTGCGGCCGATTTTAATCCTAATAAAACACCCAAACCGTGGAACCTTAGAATGAGCACAGCAATCAGTCCGACTGCTTATAACTATAAGGTAGTCCGCCAGTTCGCCATCATGACGGTGGTCTGGGGGATCCTTGGCATGGGGCTCGGTGTCTTCATCGCCTCGCAACTGGTCTGGCCGGAATTGAACTTCGGTCTGCCGTGGACGAGCTTTGGACGCCTGCGCCCGTTGCACACAAACCTGGTGATTTTTGCCTTCGGTGGCTGTGCACTGTTTGCCACTTCCTACTATGTCGTGCAGCGAACCTGCCAGACGCGACTGATTTCCGACAGCCTCGCCGCCTTCACCTTCTGGGGATGGCAAGCGGTCATTGTCGGCGCGATCATTACCTTGCCGCTGGGTTACACCACCACCAAGGAATACGCGGAACTGGAATGGCCACTCGCCATTCTCCTGGCCATTGTCTGGGTCACCTACGGTCTGGTGTTCTTCGGCACCATCACCAAGCGCAACACCAAGCACATCTATGTCGGTAACTGGTTCTACGGCGCGTTCATCGTCGTGACCGCGATGCTGCACATCGTCAACCACATGTCGCTGCCGGTCAGCCTGTTCAAGTCGTATTCGGCTTACTCGGGTGCCACCGACGCGATGATCCAGTGGTGGTACGGCCACAACGCCGTGGGTTTCTTCCTGACCACCGGCTTCCTGGGGATGATGTATTACTTCGTGCCGAAGCAGGCCGAACGTCCGATCTACTCCTATCGCCTGTCGATCGTGCACTTCTGGGCGCTGATCACCCTGTACATCTGGGCCGGCCCGCACCACTTGCACTACACCGCGCTGCCGGATTGGGCACAATCGCTGGGCATGGCGATGTCGATCATCCTCCTGGCGCCAAGCTGGGGCGGCATGATCAACGGCATGATGACCCTCTCGGGCGCCTGGCATAAGCTGCGCACCGACCCGATTCTGCGCTTCCTCGTGGTATCGCTGGCGTTCTACGGCATGTCGACCTTCGAAGGTCCGATGATGGCGATCAAGACCGTCAACTCGCTCTCGCACTACACCGACTGGACCATCGGCCACGTACACGCCGGCGCTTTGGGCTGGGTGGCGATGATCTCGATCGGCGCGATCTACCACATGATCCCGAAACTGTTCGGCCGTGCGCAGATGCACAGTGTCGGCCTGATCAACGCGCACTTCTGGCTCGCGACCATCGGTACCGTGCTGTACATCGCGTCGATGTGGGTCAACGGCATCACCCAGGGCCTGATGTGGCGTGCAATCAACGACGACGGCACCCTCACCTACTCGTTCGTCGAAGCGCTGCAAGCCAGCCACCCGGGCTTCATCGTCCGTGCGCTGGGCGGTGCCTTCTTCGCCAGCGGCATGTTCCTGATGGCTTACAACGTTTGGCGCACCGTGCGCGCCTCGAACCCGGCTGAAGCCGAAGCCGCCGCCCAGATCGCTGTCGTTGGAGCTCACTGATGAAGCATGAAGCTGTCGAGAAGAATATTGGCCTGCTGGCCTTCTTCATGGTCATCGCCGTCAGCGTTGGCGGCCTGACCCAAATCGTTCCGCTGTTTTTCCAGGACGTCACCAACAAGCCGGTCGAAGGCATGAAGCCGCGTTCGGCGCTGGAACTGGAAGGCCGCGACGTCTACATCGCCAACGGTTGTGTCGGCTGCCACTCGCAGATGATCCGTCCGTTCCGCGCTGAAACCGAACGCTATGGCCACTACTCGGTTGCCGGGGAAAGCGTCTGGGATCACCCGTTCCTGTGGGGATCCAAGCGTACCGGTCCGGACCTGGCCCGTGTGGGCGGTCGTTACTCCGATGACTGGCAACGTGCGCACTTGTACAACCCGCGCAACGTGGTGCCTGAGTCGAAAATGCCGGCTTACCCGTTCCTCGTGGAAAACAAGCTCGACGGCAAAGACACGGCCAAGAAAATGGAAGTGTTGCGCACGCTCGGCGTCCCTTACACCGACGAAGACATCGCCGGTGCAAAAGATGCCGTGAAGGGCAAAACCGAAATGGACGCGCTGGTGGCCTACCTTCAAGGCCTGGGCACCATCATCAAAAGCAAACGGTGAATTCGATGGATATCGGGATGATTCGTGGCCTGGGCACCGTTGTCGTGATGGTGGCCTTCATCGGTCTGGCGTTGTGGGTGTTCAGTCCCAAGCGCAAGTCGGAGTTTGAAGACGCGACCTTGCTGCCTTTTGCGGATGATCCCGAAGCCATCAAGCACGTCGAGCAAGCTTCTAGGAGTAACAAAGAATGACTACATTCTGGAGTCTGTACGTCACAGTCCTCAGTCTCGGTACGATCTTCGCCCTGACCTGGCTGCTGCTGTCGACCCGCAAGGGCCAGCGCAGCGAACAGACGGACGAGACGGTCGGCCACTCCTTCGACGGGATCGAGGAGTACGACAACCCGCTGCCGAAATGGTGGTTCATGCTGTTCGTCGGCACCATCGTGTTTGCGCTGGGTTATCTGGTGCTGTACCCGGGCCTGGGCAACTGGAAAGGCCTGCTGCCGGGCTACAACTACCTCGATACCGACAAGCAGACCGCGTTCGCCAACGGCCAGACCGGCTGGACCGGCGTTCACGAGTGGGAAAAGGAAATGGCGCGCTCGGACGCCAAGTTCGGTCCGATCTTCGCCAAGTTCGCCGCCATGCCGATTGAAGAAGTGGCCAAGGACCCGCAAGCACTGAAGATGGGTGGCCGCCTGTTCGCCTCCAACTGCTCGGTCTGCCACGGTTCCGACGCCAAGGGCGCCTATGGCTTCCCTAACCTGACCGACGCCGACTGGCGCTGGGGCGGCGAACCGGAAACCATCAAGACCACCATCATGGGCGGTCGTCACGCGGTGATGCCAGCCTGGGCTGAAGTGATTGGTGAGCAAGGCGTTGCCGACGTCGCCGCTTACGTGATCACGAACCTTGATGGCCGCAAGCTGCCGGAAGGCACCAAGGCTGATCCAGCCAACGGCGGCAAACTGTTCGCCGCCAACTGCGTGGCCTGCCACGGCCCAGCGGGCAAAGGCACCCCAGCCATGGGCGCGCCTGACCTGACTCACCCGGGTGCGTTCATCTACGGTTCGAGCTTCGCGCAACTGCAGCAGACCATCCGTTATGGCCGTCAGGGCCAGATGCCGGCGCAGGAACAGCTGCAAGGCAACGACAAGGTGCACCTGCTGGCGGCGTATGTTTACAGCCTGTCCCACGGTGAAAAAGCTCCGGAAGCGAACGCCGAGTAAGGCCGACGCTTGATGCACAGAAAGACCCGGCCAATGAGAATTGGCCGGGTCTTTTTTATGGACGATTGGCCCAGATTGATTTCACCGGGATCGTATCGATCAGCGTACGGCTGCGCCATTGATTGTTCTCCACCAGATAGATCTGCAGTTGCTTGCGATCCTCGGTGAAACTGGTGATCAGGTAGGTTTGTTGAGAGGTGGCCCCGCTCAGGTACATCGGCACCTTGCCCAGCCAATAGGCTTCGCCGCCCCCCTCATGCATATGACCGGCAAAGACGGCAGTAACCTGATACTTGTCGAGCATTTCCCGGAAGCGCCTCAACTGAGCGTTGTCGCCCATCATGCCAAACGGCTTGTGCATGTTGATGATGATCGCGTAACCCTCAACCCTCGCCAGACTGAGGTCTTTCTCCAGCCAATCCAGTGCGCTATTGATCTCGAACGTCGTCGGGTTCAAAAAACTTGAAATCCTGGTTGTGTACGTCGGCTCGTTATTGAGCTGAACCAGATGAACTTCACCAATATTCTTGGAATAAGCAAGGCTCCCGGAATACAGCGGGAATGGCCAGCCAGTAATACTCAGATCAAAACTGTCTACCTTGTTCGCATGATGCTCTTTAAACTCAACAATACTGCCCGCCGCACAATTATTAGTGACACAGTCATCTACATTATTTTCATAATCGTGATTGCCCAAGCCATACAGATAATCCGTCCCAAAGTGCTTCTTCAATGTCGCCGCCATATAGTCACGTTGCCAGCCATGACCGAAAGCGGTGATATCGCCGTTGATCATCAGTGGAACTTGTGCCTGCCCGTCGTGGTGGTCTCTAAAGTCAGCGATGCTGGCGAGTTGAGTCTCTACCAGCCACTTGGAGCGGACCTTGAAGTCTGCGTCGGATTCGGGCTGACGGCGATCGGTCTTATCCGTCCAGGGATATTGTGTATCCGATGCAAACACCATGTGCTTCGGAGTATTCTCCATTGAATGAGCCGGGACAAACGAAAATAACAAACAGACACCCAGAATAAAACATTGAACCTTATTGTTAGTCATCAGATAACACTTCCATTTAATCAAATACAATGACGACCTCATGCCGTCAAATCTCAAACTATTCGAAAAGAACCAAAACCTCAAATACACAATCATGACCAATCAATTACTTTTATTTCAAAACTGTAAACACCGACAACAATCAATGCGCAAAGCAAGCGCATCAACATAAAGTGCCATTCCTCAACTAACAGAAAAATTTACGAATCGAGACGTATGCTCGATGGATTTGATTTTCAACGGTGTGTAAGTTGTCTTTGCACTTGACGAGCATCGTCAGGCCGCCCCATTAACCCACACGTTTCAAGGAAGAAAGCCATGCGAGAATCCGATCACGATTGCGTCCAGCCATTCGAGAATTTCACTTACGCCGAACAAGCTGCTGAGACTTCCACTGCGCATACACCTGCCATCGATGACGCCACGACTGACCACGCCGTCAAAAAAAACAAAGACAGCGGGTTAGACGGGCTTGGCGGCGGAAGGCTGCTCTGACGGGTTTTCGACTCGACTGTCGACACAAAAGAGGGACTCGCTCGCCAGAGCGAGTCTCATGCGTCGTCTATAGTCAATTGATCTGGGTCAGGACTTGTTACATCTGCTACACCATTTCAACCACTCCCCCAACGCGACCAAAGGTCGCACCCGTTCGTCGGCGTGACAGGCGTATCATCACGCCACTGCAACGCCCTTTCTGACCGCGGTCGGCACGTATCGACCGAGGCATTTTTCCACTGCCGTGGGATGCAATGATGAGCAACCAGATTCCGGTACACGACGTCACGCCACCGAGTAAAAACGCGAACAACAGCGTCGATCTTTACGCCTCTCGAGAAAAAATCTACACCCGTGCTTTCACCGGTCTGTTCCGCAATCTGCGGATGATGGGCGGCGCCGCGCTGTTCCTGCTGTATTTCGGCACGGTCTGGCTGAACTGGGGTGGCCATCAGGCCGTGTGGTGGAACCTGCCGGAGCGCAAGTTCTTCATCTTCGGTGCGACCTTCTGGCCCCAGGACTTCATTCTACTGTCGGGCCTGCTGATCATTGCCGCGTTCGGCCTGTTCTTCATCACCGTGTATGCCGGCCGCGTCTGGTGCGGCTACACCTGCCCGCAAAGTGTGTGGACGTGGATTTTCATGTGGTGCGAGAAGGTCACCGAAGGCGACCGCAACCAGCGCATCAAGCTCGACAAGGCGCCGATGAGCGGCAACAAGTTACTGCGCAAACTCGCCAAGCACTCGCTGTGGCTGTTGATAGGCTTCGTCACCGGCATGACCTTCGTTGGCTATTTCTCGCCGATCCGCGAACTGGTGTTCGAGTTCTTCACCGGGCAGGCCGATGGCTGGTCGTATTTCTGGGTCGGTTTCTTCACCCTCGCCACCTACGGCAACGCCGGCTGGTTGCGTGAGCAGGTGTGCATTTACATGTGCCCGTACGCCCGTTTTCAGAGCGTGATGTTCGACAAGGACACGTTGATCGTCTCCTACGACCCGCGCCGGGGCGAAAGCCGTGGCCCGCGCAAGAAAGGCGTGGACTACAAGGCCATGGGCCTGGGTGACTGCATCGACTGCACCATGTGTGTTCAGGTGTGCCCGACCGGTATCGACATTCGCGACGGCCTGCAGATCGAGTGCATCGGCTGCGCTGCGTGTATCGATGCCTGTGACAGCATCATGGACAAGATGGACTACCCGCGCGGCCTGATCAGCTATACCACCGAACACAACCTGTCCGGGCAGAAAACCCATAAACTGCGACCACGCCTGATCGGCTACGCGGTGGTGTTGCTGGCGATGATCAGCCTGCTGGTGACCGCGTTCGTCATGCGCTCGCTGGTCGGTTTCGACGTCAGCAAGGACCGCGTACTGTACCGCGAGAACGCCGAAGGCCGGATCGAGAACGTCTACAGCCTGAAGATCATGAACAAGGATCAGCGCGATCACACCTACGTGCTGGAAGCCGCCGGCCTGCCGGATCTGCGCCTGCAAGGCAAGCGCGAGATCAAGGTCGCCGCGGGAGACATCGTCAGCATGCCGGTCGAACTGTCGAGCGCGCCGGAACAACTGCCATCGAGCACCAACGAGGTGAAATTCATCCTCAAGGACGCCGATGACGACAGCGTCCACGTTGAAGCCAAGAGCCGATTCATCGGCCCACAAATCCGTTGAGAGAACTGAACATGCCCGTAGCAAACGCCGCAAGCCCTTGGTACAAGCACCTATGGCCCTGGATCATCATCGCGATTCTGGCCTGTTCGGTGACGCTGACCTTGTCCATGGTGACCATCGCGGTGAACAACCCGGACAACCTGGTCAACGACAACTACTACGAGGCCGGCAAAGGCATCAACCGCTCGCTGGATCGCGAACTGCTGGCGCAAACCCTGAAAATGCGCGCGGCGGTGCATCTGGATGACGTGACCGGCGAAGTCGACCTGCGTTTGAGCGGCGACAGCCAGCCGAAAACGCTGGAACTGAACCTGATCTCGCCGACCCAGCCGGAAAAGGATCGCAAGATCGTCCTGACGCGCAGCGAGACTGAAACCGGTCGTTACATTGGCCAGTTGAGCGACAAGGTCGATGGCCGCCGGTTTGTCGAGTTGCTGGGTTCGCAGGACGACCATGTATGGCGCATGTTCGAAGAAGAACTGGTCAACCATGACAAGGAGTTGCTGCTCGGTGATGAACCGCTGCAAGGCGCCGAAGACCTGAAGAAGTAAAAAACTGCGCTTCGCGCATTCGCGAGCAGGCTCGCTCCCACAGTGGATCTCCAGTGTCCTCAAAACCTGTGGGAGCGAGCCTGCTCGCGAAGAGGCCCTTGCGGACAATAAAGATTTCCTCTGATGACCACCCCACTGCCCTGCTACCACTGCGCCCTGCCCGTTCCGTCCGGCAGCCGCTTCACCGCTGTCGTACTCGGCGAGTCCCGCGAGTTCTGCTGCCCGGGCTGCCAGGCCGTGGCCGAAGCCATCGTGGCCGGTGGCCTGGAAAGCTACTACCAGCATCGCAGCGAAGCCTCGGCCAACCCCGAAGCGTTGCCGGTGCAACTGGTGGATGAGCTAGCGCTGTACGACCGCGCCGACGTGCAAAAACCCTTCGTCCGCCACGAAGGCGAACTCGCCGAAACCACCCTGTTGATGGAAGGCATCAGTTGCGCCGCTTGCGGCTGGCTGATCGAGAAACACCTGCGCACGCTGCCGGCGGTCGACGAAGCCCGGTTGAACCTGTCCAACCATCGCTTGCATGTACGTTGGGCCGACGGGCAATTGCCGCTGAGCCAACTGCTCGCCGAACTGCGCCATATCGGTTACGCCGCCCACCCGTATCAGGCCGACCGCGCCAGCGAACAACTGGCCAGCGAAAACCGCCTCGCCCTGCGTCAACTTGGCGTCGCGGGCCTGCTGTGGTTTCAGGCAATGATGGCGACCATGGCGACCTGGCCGGAATTCAACATCGACCTCAGCCCCGAACTGCACACGATTTTGCGCTGGGTCGCGTTGTTCCTGACCACACCGATCGTGTTCTACAGCTGCGCGCCGTTTTTCAAAGGCGCGATGCGCGACTTGCGCACCCGTCATCTGACCATGGATGTCTCGGTCTCGCTGGCCATCGGCAGCGCTTACATTGCCGGGATCTGGACGTCGATCACTGGCGTCGGCGAGTTGTATTTCGATGCGGTTGGCATGTTCGCGCTGTTCCTGCTCGCCGGGCGTTATCTGGAACGCCGCGCCCGCGAGCGCACTGCCGCCGCCACCGCGCAACTGGTGAATCTGTTACCGGCGTCGTGCCTGCGTCTCGATGATGCTGGCCAAAGCGAGCGTATCCTGCTCAGCGAATTGCGCCTCGGTGACCGGGTGCTGGTGCAACCGGGTTCGATTCTGCCGGCGGACGGCAGGATTCTCGACGGCCAGTCGAGCATCGACGAATCACTGCTGACCGGTGAATACCTGCCGCAACCGCGCTCCCTCGGCGATGCGGTCACTGCCGGCACCCTCAACGTCGAAGGTGCGCTGACTGTTGAAGTGTCGGCGCTGGGGCAGGACACGCGATTGTCAGCCATCGTGCGTTTACTCGATCGCGCTCAAGCCGAGAAACCGCGCCTGGCGGAAATCGCCGACCGCGCCGCGCAATGGTTCCTGTTGTTGTCACTGATCGCCGCAGCCGCCATCGGTCTGTTGTGGTGGGAGCTGGACTCATCGCGCGCGTTCTGGATCGTCCTCGCCATGCTGGTCGCGACCTGCCCTTGCGCCCTGTCGCTGGCGACGCCGACTGCGCTCACAGCCGCCACCGGCACCCTGCACAAACTCGGCTTGCTGCTGACTCGCGGGCATGTGCTGGAAGGTTTGAACCAGATCGACACGGTGATCTTCGACAAGACCGGCACGCTCACCGAAGGTCGCCTTGTGCTGCGTTCGATTCGTCCGCTGGGTGAGCTGGACAGCGACCAATGCCTGAGCCTTGCCGCCGCACTCGAGAACCGTTCGGAACATCCCATTGCTCGCGCCTTCGGTCGTGCGCCGTTGGCGGCTGAAGAAGTCCACAGCACGCCAGGACTGGGGCTCGAAGGCCTGGTCGGCGAGCAGCGTCTGCGCATTGGCGAGCCGGCATTTGTCTGCGCCCTGAGCGGCGCCGTTGTGCCTGTGATGCCGGACGAGCCGGGCCAGTGGCTGCTGCTCGGCGACAGCTCGGGGCCATTGGCCTGGTTCGTTCTCGACGACCGCTTGCGTGACGATGCCCCCGCCCTGCTCGCCGCCTGCAAGGCCCGTGGCTGGCGCACCTTGCTGCTGTCCGGCGACAGCTCGCCGATGGTCGCCAGCGTCGCCGCTGAACTGGGTATCGACGAAGCCCGTGGCGGGCTGCGTCCGGATGACAAGCTGCAAGTGCTGCAACAACTGCACAAAGAAGGCCGCAAAGTGCTGATGCTCGGCGACGGCGTCAACGATGTGCCAGTGCTGGCCGCTGCCGACATCAGCGTGGCCATGGGCTCGGCCACCGATCTGGCGAAAACCAGCGCCGACGCCGTGCTGCTGTCCAACCGCCTCGACGCCTTGGTGCAGGCTTTTACCCTGGCCCGACGGACTCGCCGGGTAATCATCGAAAACCTGCTGTGGGCCGCGCTGTACAATGGCCTCATGTTGCCGTTCGCCGCCCTCGGCTGGATCACTCCGGTGTGGGCCGCGGTCGGTATGTCGATCAGTTCGTTGACCGTGGTGCTCAACGCCCTGCGCCTGACTCGCCTGCCGAGCGCGCCGGTTTTAAACACCCGATCAGAAACCCGCCCGTTGCCGGCCTGAGCCGCGCGGGCATGGAGTACCGATGCCAGCTCTCTACGTGATGATTCCGGCCGCGCTGCTGATCGTCGCCATCGCCGTGTACATCTTCTTCTGGGCGGTGGACAGCGGCCAGTACGACGACCTCGATGGCCCGGCCCACAGCATCCTGTTTGACGACCAGGATCCGAACCACACCGCCGCCGTCGACGAAGCCAACGCGAGCAAACCGCACGACAAGGCGCCACCCCATGCTTGAACTGGCGCCCCTGCTGGTCTCGGCGCTGATTCTCGGCTTGCTCGGCGGTGGCCATTGCCTGGGCATGTGCGGCGGTTTGATGGGCGCGCTGACCCTGGCGATTCCCAAGGAACAGCGCAGTCGGCGCTTTCGCCTGCTGCTGGCGTATAACCTTGGGCGCATTCTCAGTTATGCCACGGCCGGATTGCTGATCGGCCTCGCGGGGTGGGCAGTGGCCAACAGTCCCGCCGCGTTATTTATGCGCGTATTGGCGGGGCTGCTGTTGATCGCCATGGGCCTGTATCTGGCCGGCTGGTGGAGCGGACTGACCCGCATCGAAAGCCTCGGTCGCGGCTTGTGGCGTTACATTCAACCGGTGGCCAACCGCTTGCTGCCGGTGTCGAGCCTGCCCCGCGCCTTGCTGCTTGGCGCGTTATGGGGCTGGCTGCCGTGCGGGCTGGTTTACAGCACGTTGCTGTGGTCGGCGAGCCAGGGCAATGCGCTGGACAGTGCGTTGCTGATGCTCGCGTTCGGGCTGGGCACTTGGCCGGTGCTGCTCGCCACCGGGCTTGCCGCCGAGCGGGTCACGGCGTTGTTGCGCAAACGCAGCGTGCGCATGGCCGGTGGGATTTTAGTGATCCTGTTCGGCCTCTGGACCCTGCCCGGCCCGCATCAGCATTGGTTGATGGGCCATTAGATCGGCGCCGCGGCCTTCGCGAGCAGGCTCGCTCCCACAGGGGATTTGTGTAGCACCACCGATCCAATGTGGGAGCGAGCCTGCTCGCGAAGAGGCCCGCACGATCAACACACCTCTTTGCTGTTGATGCAAATCAAGATGCCCCGCTACACCCTCCCCTAGACTCGCCACACTGCCAGCCTATCCGGGGGAATGCCCGCATGCTCGACGCCATTCGTTGGGACACAGATCTGATCCGCCGCTACGACCTGGCGGGGCCGCGCTACACCTCGTATCCGACGGCCGTGCAATTCAACAGTCAGGTCGGTACGTTCGATCTGTTCCATGCCCTGCGCGACAGCCGCAAGGCCCTGCGTCCGTTATCGCTGTACGTGCATGTGCCGTTCTGCGCGAACATTTGCTACTACTGCGCCTGTAACAAAGTCATCACCAAGGATCGCGGTCGCGCTCTGCCCTATCTGCAACGGCTTGAACAGGAAATCCAGCTGACCGCCTGCCACCTCGACCCGGCGCAAAAAGTCGAGCAACTGCACTTTGGCGGCGGCACACCGACCTTCCTCAGCCATGACGAACTGCGCCAACTGATGGCGCACCTGCGCAAGCATTTCAATCTGCTCGATGACGACTCCGGCGATTACGGCATCGAGATCGACCCGCGTGAAGCCGACTGGTCGACCATGGGTCTGCTGCGCGAACTGGGCTTCAACCGAGTCAGCATCGGCCTGCAAGACCTCGACCCGGCGGTGCAACGGGCGGTCAATCGCCTGCAAAGCCTGGAAGAAACCCGCGCCGTGATCGACGCCGCACGCACCCTGCAATTTCGCTCGATCAACATTGACCTGATCTACGGCCTGCCCAAGCAGACGCCGGACAATTTCGCCCGCACGGTGGAAGAAGTCATCAGCCTGCAACCGGACCGGCTCTCGGTGTTCAACTACGCGCACTTACCCGAACGCTTCATGCCGCAGCGGCGAATCAACGGCAATGAATTGCCGAGCCCGGCGCAAAAACTGGAAATGCTCCAGCGCACCATCGAGCAACTGACGGCTGCCGGCTACCGCTACATCGGCATGGATCATTTCGCCCTGCCCGACGATGAGCTGGCGATTGCTCAGGAAGAAGAAACCCTGCAGCGCAACTTCCAGGGCTACACCACGCATGGTCATTGCGACTTGATTGGTCTGGGGGTGTCGGCGATCAGCCAGATCGGCGACCTGTACTGCCAGAACAGCAGCGATCTCAACGAATACCAGAATACCCTCGCCTCCGCGCAACTGGCGACCAGCCGTGGCCTTGTGTGCAACGCCGATGACCGCTTGCGTCGGGAAGTGATTCAACAGTTGATCTGCAATTTCAGCCTGGACTTCGCCGAGATCGAGCAGCAGTTCAACATCGATTTCCAGGGTTACTTCCTCGCGCTATGGCCGCAGCTGCAAGGCATGGCCAAGGATGGCCTGATTACGCTGGACAGCGATCGGATCGAAGTATTGCCGGCGGGACGCCTGTTGGTGCGCTCGGTGTGCATGGTCTTCGACGCTTACCTTGAGCAGCAGAACCGCCAGCGGTTTTCCCGGGTGATTTAGTTTTTCATCAGCAGCGAACCCACTTGCATGTTTTGCTCTGACGTCAGACCCGACTGCCCCACCACTTTGGACAAAGCCAGATTGGCGGTGATCAACCCGGTGTTCAACGCGGCAATGGCGCCGCGAAGCGCGGCGACCTTGATAATTTTTTCTTCGTTGGAAAGGCGCTTGTCGGCCATGATCTTTTCGATCTGCGCCTTTTTCTCGGCAATCTGCTTTTGCAACTTGCGGATCATCTTCAGCAATTGCTGGATGTTCTCGGGCAAACCGCTTTCTTCGATGTCGCGATTGTCGCCGCCGGCTCCGGCCGACTTTTCGATCGCGGCACCGGACAGCGACACTTTGACGCCCTCGACCAAGGTCGGGGTTGCATCAATTGTCGAGTCGGTGTCGTGGCCGTGGTCGGCGGGGGATTTAAACGTTTCCGACAGCGTCTCAACGCCGCTGCTACCGGGGCCCAGCGTACCAATGGCAGCCATCGAAGCAATTCCTTGATGCGTGATGATCACAGTTTATCGGCCAGTTGCCCGGCGACTTTACGGCTGAGGGCCAAACTCGCCATACGCTGGCCTGAATGTCCTCCCGTGGGTTACCCTTACGGCTTATGTGTGTTTTCCCACAAGGATTAAAGAAATGTCCGAGCCAGTTAAACTGCGCGCTCACAACCAGGCCCATTGCAAGGATTGCAGCCTGGCCCCTCTCTGCCTGCCACTTTCTCTGAATCTGGAAGACATGGATGCGCTGGACGAAATCGTTAAACGCGGCCGCCCGCTGAAAAAGGGTGAGTTCCTGTTCCGTCAGGGCGACACGTTCGATTCCGTTTATGCAGTACGCTCCGGCGCCCTGAAGACCTTCAGCCTCAGCGACAGCGGCGAAGAGCAACTGACCGGTTTCCACCTGCCGAGCGAACTGGTCGGCCTGTCCGGCATGGACACCGAGAAACACCCGGTTTCCGCCCAGGCACTGGAAACCACCTCGGTGTGCGAAATCCCTTTCGAACGCCTCGACGAACTGGCCCTGCAACTGCCGCAACTGCGCCGCCAGTTGATGCGTGTGATGAGCCGCGAGATTCGCGACGACCAGCAAATGATGCTACTGCTGTCGAAGAAAACCGCCGACGAGCGCATCGCCACCTTCCTGGTCAACCTGTCGGCACGCTTCCGCGCTCGCGGGTTCTCGGCCAACCAGTTCCGTCTGAGCATGTCGCGCAATGAAATCGGCAATTACCTGGGCCTGGCGGTGGAAACCGTGTCGCGGGTGTTTACCCGGTTCCAGCAAAACGAACTGATCGCCGCCGAGGGCAAAGAGATTCACATCCTCGACCCGATCCAGCTCTGCGCCCTGGCCGGCGGCTCGCTCGACGGCTGATCTCGACCCGCGGCCGAGCGAATCGTTTCAGCCGCGGGTATACTGCGCCGTTTGCAGCCCTGCCAGGACACCTCGACGATGGTCTTCGACTCCTTCGACATCAAATCCCTGATCCGCCCCGTGATCGACTTCCCGAAACCGGGCGTGATCTTTCGCGACATCACCCCGCTGTTCCAGTCGCCAACGGCTTTGCGCCTGGTGATGGACAGCTTCGCCCACCGCTATGTGGAGGCCGACTTCACCCACATCGGCGCGATGGACGCCCGCGGTTTCCTGATCGGTTCGGTGCTGGCTTATCAGTTGAACAAGCCGCTGGTGCTGTTCCGCAAGCAAGGCAAACTGCCTGCGGACGTGCTGGCCGAAGGTTACGCGACCGAGTACGGCGAAGCGTTTCTGGAAGTGCATGCCGACAGCCTGTGTGAGGGTGATTCGGTAGTGATGTTTGATGATTTGATCGCCACTGGCGGCACGCTGATTGCGGCGGCCAACCTGATCCGCCGCATGGGTGCGCGTGTGCATGAAGCGGCGGCGATCATTGATTTGCCGGAGCTGCAAGGTTCGCAGCGTCTGGAAGACATGGGAATTCCGACGTTCTGCCTGACGCAGTTCGCCTTGACTGATAAGTAAGTAGCGCCTTTCAGACCGCTTTCGCGAGCAGGCTCGCTCCCACATTTGGAATGCATTCTCCTGTGGGAGCGAGCCTGCTCGCGAAGGCGTCGGCCGCCTCAACGCAAAACCTAAAGCCCCATCTGCTTGCTGATGATCTCGTTCATCACCTCCCGCGTCCCGCCGCCAATCGACAAGATGCGGTTATCCCGATACAGCCGCTCAACCAGACTCTCACGCATATAACCCATCCCGCCCAGAATCTGCACCGCCTCGGTAGTGATCCGGTCTGACGTGTCCGTGGCAAAGTTCTTCGCCATGGAAATTTCCTTGATCACACTTTTTCCGGCGGCCATTTTGGCTGCCTGCCGATACGTGAACTCGCGCGACACTTCCAGCGCCGTGGCCATTTCGGCGAGGCGATGCTTGATCACCTGAAACTTGCCGATCGGTTTGCCGAAGGCCTCACGCTCGCGCGCCCACTTCAGGCTCTCCTCAAGCGCAAGCTGCGCGGTCATGTTGGCCATCAGCGCGAGGGCCAGCCGCTCGCTCTGAAAGTTGCCCATGATGCAGGCGAAGCCCATGTTCTCGGCACCGATCAGATTTCCCACAGGCACCCGGCAATCGTCAAAGAACAATTCAGCCGTGTCCGACGCCCACCAGCCCATTTTCTTCAACTGCCGACCGAGGGTGAACCCCGGCGTACCCTTCTCGATCAGCAACAGGCTGATGCCGCCGAAACCGGGATCGCCAGTACGCACCGCAACCGTGTAGAAATCGGCGCGCACGCCGCTGGTGATAAAGGTTTTGCTACCACTGACCCGGTAGACATCGCCGTCACGCACGGCGCGGGTTTGCAGGTTGGCGACATCTGAACCGCCGCCGGGCTCAGTGACGGCCAGCGCGCTGATCTTCTCGCCACTGAGCACTTGTGGCACCACGCGGTCACGGACGTCGGGGCGTGCCCATTTGACGATTGGCGGCAGGCCGATATCCAGCGAACCCAGCCCCGCTACCAGGCCGCCAGAGCCACAGCGCATCAACTCTTCACTGGCGGCGACCTTGGCGAACAGATCGCCCTCATGACTGCCACCCAGCGCTTCGGGGTAACCGATACCGAGGATGCCGGCAGCGCCCGCCTTCAGGTACAGCTCACGAGGGAAGCTTTCGGCTTCTTCCCACAGATCAATGTCCGGCAGGATCTCGCGTTCGACGAAACGTCTGACGCTGTCGCGGACCAATTGGTGGCCGGGATCGAAATATTCCTGAAAGGCAGGCATGGGCGAGCTCCATCGAAGAGTTCGCCGACGTTAACCGAGCGCTTGCTTGGTTTTCAACTCAATTGTGTGAATCAGATCAACCGAGGCGCCCCGTTCGCGAGCAAGCCCGCTCCCACAGTTGATCGCGTTCATTCAGATTGAATGCGGTCGAATTTCGGAGCGGGCTTGCTCGCGAAGACGTCTATTCAGACACCCTATAACTCAGAGGGCGATCGGTTTACGCCCGGCAAACGAATGCGCCAGCGTCCCGCCGTCCACCAACTCCAGCTCACCACCCAGCGGCACGCCGTGGGCAATCCGCGAGGCGATCAAGCCTTTGTTGTTGAGCAGTTGAGCGATGTAATGCGCTGTCGCCTCACCTTCCACGGTCGGGTTGGTGGCGAGGATCACTTCGGTAAACGTACCGGCCTCTTCAATCCGCGCCATCAACTGCGGAATGCCGATGGCCTCAGGCCCGAGCCCGTCGAGCGGCGACAAATGGCCCTTGAGCACAAAGTAACGGCCACGGAAACCGGTCTGCTCGACCGCGTAAACGTCCATCGGCCCTTCCACCACGCACAGCAACGTATCGTCACGGCGGGTATCGGCGCATTGCGGGCACAGGTCGTCTTCGGTCAGCGTGCGGCACTGGCGGCAGTGACCGACCCCTTCCATGGCCTGACTCAAGGATTGAGCCAGGCGCAGACCGCCACTGCGATCACGTTCGAGCAACTGCAACGCCATGCGCTGGGCAGTTTTCTGACCCACACCCGGCAGAATTCGCAGGGAATCGATCAGTTGGCGAATCAAAGGGCTGAAGCTCATGGGTAAAAAGTCCGACAAAACAACGAGACGCGGTTTATACCCGCGCCTCCGGCCAGCGTCAAATACTCAGTCCTGGGCGACCTTCACCACCAGTTTGCCGAAGTTGCGCCCTTCCAGCAGACCGATAAACGCGTCGGGCGCCTGCTCCAGGCCCTCGACCACGTCTTCGCGGAATTTGACCTTGCCCTCACGCACCCACGGCACCATGTGGCTGATGAATTCCGGCTGACGATCACCGTAGTCGTCGAACACGATGAAGCCCTGAATCCGCACGCGCTTGGTCAACAGCGTGCGCTGCAACATCGGCAGGCGATCCGGGCCTTTCGGTGCTTCGGTGGCGTTGTAACCGGCAATCAGCCCGCACAGCGGAATGCGTGCCTTGGCGTTCAGCAGCGGCACCACTGCATCGAAGACATGACCACCGACGTTCTCGTAATAAACGTCAATGCCATCCGGGCAGGCCTTGGCCAATTGCTCGGCGAAGTCCGCAGCCTTGTGATCGATGCAGGCGTCGAAGCCCAACTCTTCGACCACGTATTTGCACTTCTCGGCACCGCCGGCCACGCCGACCGTGCGCAGGCCTTTGATTTTCGCCACTTGTCCGACCACCGAGCCGACAGCACCCGACGCGGCCGCCACGACCAAAGTCTCGCCTTCTTTCGGCTGACCGATGTCCATCAGGCCCATGTACGCCGTCATCCCGGGCATGCCCAACACGCCAAGCGCCATTGACGGACTCGGCAGCCCGGACGGAATCGGAATGATGTTGCGCCCGTCGCTGATGCTATGGCTCTGCCAACCGGTCGCGCCGACCACCAGATCGCCTTCGTGGAATTTCGGATGACGCGAGCGCTCGACACGGCTGACAGCGCCACCGGTCATCACCTCACCGATTTCTACCGGCGCGGCGTAGGACGGCGCGTCGCTCATACGTCCGCGCATGTAGGGATCTAGCGACAGGTACAGGGTTTTCAGCAGCACCTGGCCGTCTTCCAGATCCGCCAGTGCTTCGCGCTCCAGGCGGAAGTTTTCCGGGGTCGGCGCGCCCACCGGGCGGGAGGCCAGGACGATGCGTTGATTGAGGGTCAGAGGGTCGGACATGTCAGCGTCTCCTGTGAATGAGGAATTCGAAGGTATAGGGAGCAGACCTTTGTGGCGGTGGCGCGTTCGATGTTTATTCCGGTAAATCGTGTTGACGCTTTCGCGAGCAAGCCCGCTCCCACATTTGAAATGCAATCCCATTTGGGAGCGGGCTTGCTCGCGAAGGCGTCATTACAGCCAACACATCTCTACCGACCAGAAACAAAAATGCCAGGCGCGATGCCTGGCATTTTGTGTAGCTCATCTGACGCGCAATGGCGAATCAGAATGGCAGTTTCATACCGGCTGGCAGGTTCATGCCGGCGGTCATGCTGCCCATTTTTTCCTGGCTGTTGGCTTCAATCTTGCGCACGGCGTCGTTGACGGCGGAAGCCACCACGGCCTCCAGCATTTCCTTGTCGTCTTCGCTCATGCCTTCAACCAGGCTTGGGTCGATAGTGACGCTTTTCACGTCGTGACGACCGGTCATTACCACGGTGACCATATCGCCACCGGCCTTACCGATGACTTCGGCATTGGCCAGTTCTTCCTGCATCTTGGCCATTTTTTCCTGCATCTGCTGCGCCTGCTTCATCAGGCCGGCCATGCCACCTTTCATCATGGGAATCACCTCAAAAGTACTTGGATCAAAACAGCGTCCGGCAATCAAGACCGGACACCTTCAGTTATTAGCCTTGGGCGACCAAGGCATCGACAGGTTCAATAGTATCGTGTCGCACCACCGCACCGAACTGCTGGACCATCTGCTGGATGAACGGATCGCCGTGGATCGACTCCTCCGCCTCGCGCTGACGATTGGCACGCCGACGGGAAGCGGCCTGAGCCGGGGTTTCCTGCTCGGGCTTGATCAGTTCGATGGTCAGGCTCAGCGTGCGGCCGTGGAACTGGTTCAACGCATCGTTGAGACGGCGCTGTTGCGTGGCGTTGAACAGTGCACTGTGAGCTGGGTCCAGATGCATCAGCCAATGGTCGCCATCGACGGCGATCAACGTGCAGTTGGCGGCGATGCTGCCGGTCATGCCGGAGATCGGCAATTTCGGGAACAGCTCCAGCCATTGCAGGGCCAGACCGGTGGCGGGTGCCGCAGCAGGCTCAGGCTCGGGTTCCGGGGCCGGTTCTGCGGCGTGTTCACTGGCCAGCTCGTCGAGGTAGCTGTAGGCCGAATCCATGTCCGGCTCGATGTAATCCTCGTCCAGCGGCGGCTCGTCGTCCATGTCCATGCCCGGTGTGGCAGCATCGACGTCGGCGACAGACGGCTCGGGAATCGGCGCGGCAGCCCACTCGGGTGCGTCCGGCACGACGCTGTCCGGGGTCGGCAGCGGCATCGGCGGCAACTCGGGCTGCTCGGCGGCGGTTTCCAGCACAGGCTCGACGGCGGGTTGCTGTACAGGCTCAGGCGCCGGTTCTACCGGGTCGTTCCATGGCAGGTCGACGGCGGCCTCGACGGCAGCCGGTTCGGGCTCAGGCTCAGGCTCAGTTGCAGGTTCCGGCTCAACGGCAAGCACAGGCTCAGGGGCCGGGGCCGGTGCAACCACAGGCGCTGGCGTCGGTGCCGGTGCAACTGCCGCAGCGACTACCGGCGCGGGTTTAGGCGCGGCAGCCACTGAATTTGCGGAATCAACTGTGGCCTGGCTGATCCCCACTGGCTTTAGCGGCTGTCTCGGGGCATCCGTCGTGTCTGCCGGCCGGAAGGCCAGCATCCGCAGCAGCACCATTTCGAAACCACCACGCGGATCCGGCGCCAGCGGCAAATCGCGGCGCCCGATCAGGCCCATCTGGTAATAGAACTGCACGTCTTCGGCCGGCAAGGCCTGGGCCAATGCCAACACGCGATCACGGTCGCCATGGCCATTGTCGACGCCTTCCGGCAACGCCTGAGCGATGGCCACGCGGTGCAGCACATTGAGAATTTCCGAGAGCACGCCGTTCCAGTCCGGGCCCTGTTCGGCCAGGTGACGCACGGCTTCAAGCAATGCCTTGGCGTCGCCTTCGATCAGCGAATGCAGAACGTCATAGACCTGCCCATGATCCAGCGTACCGAGCATCGCCCGCACGTCGGTGGCCAGAACCTTGCCTTCACCGAAGGCAATTGCCTGATCGGTCAGGCTCATGGCGTCACGCATCGAACCGTCAGCCGCGCGACCGAGCAACCACAGCGCGTCGTCTTCGAACGGCACGTTTTCGGCGCTGAGAACGTGGGTCAAATGCTCGACCACGCGCTCCGGCGTCATGTTCTTCAGGGAGAACTGCAGGCACCGCGACAAAATCGTTGCCGGAAGTTTCTGCGGGTCAGTGGTCGCCAGGATGAACTTGACGTAGGGCGGCGGCTCTTCGAGGGTTTTCAGCAGCGCATTGAAGGAATGGCTGGAGAGCATGTGCACTTCGTCGATCAGGTAGACCTTGAAGCGCCCGCGGCTTGGCGCGTACTGCACGTTGTCGAGCAGCTCGCGGGTGTCTTCGACCTTGGTGCGGCTCGCGGCGTCGATCTCGATCAGGTCGACGAAGCGGCCCTCGTCAATCTCGCGGCACACCGAACATTCGCCGCAAGGGCTGGAAGTGATACCTGTCTCACAGTTCAGGCATTTGGCAATGATCCGCGCAATCGTGGTTTTACCCACCCCGCGCGTACCGGTGAACAGGTACGCGTGGTGCAGCCGCTGGCTGTCCAAGGCATTGATCAGAGCCTTGAGCACATGGGTCTGGCCGACCATTTCGCGGAACGAGCGCGGACGCCATTTACGTGCAAGAACCTGATAACTCATCGAAAACCGTCGCAACGAAGGAAGCTGAAGCGGCTAATGCTAGCGGAGCAAGGGCAAAATTGCATCCGGTGTCCTTGTCTAATATGGCTAAGCTGCATCAGCAGGGGCTTTTATCGGCTCGGGATCGGGAATTACCGGAGCGTTTATGCGGTGGGCCGTGGGGGCGTTGCTGGGAATCAGCCTGAATGTGACGGCAGCGCAAGCCCCGTTGCGCTTCGCCATGCCCGACAGCTGGGCGATGCCGATGGTGCAATATGAACGCGGGCGACCGACGCAGGGCATTCTCTACGATCTGATGCTCAGCCTGGCCACGCAGGTCGGCGTACCGGCCGAGTTTCACGTCCTGCCCCGCGCACGCGTGCAGAGCGCCATGGAACATGGCGAAATAGATGTGCGCTGCTATGCCGCGCAGTCATGGCTGCCGAATCAGTCGGGGGATTACATCTGGAGTCTGCCGTTGTTCTTCCAGCGCGATCTGTTGATCAGCCGCAAGGATCAACCTGCCAGTGTCGATCCCGCTCACCTGCCCCGCCAATCCATCGGCACCGTTCTGGGCTACAGCTACCCTACTCTGCAACCGCTGTTTGATGCTGATCGGCTGCAACGCGAAGATGCGCGCAATCAGGAGCAGGTGCTGGAGAAACTGCTGGCCGGGCGCTACCGGTATGCAGTGAGCAATCAGTGGACGCTGGACTGGTTTAACCAGCGATTGATGCCGGAGCAGCAACTGCAAGGCGTGGCGGTGCTGCAGGAGCAGAAAGTCGGTTGTTACGTGAGGAATGATCCGAAGGTGCCGGTGCAGCGCATTTTGCGCACGTTGCTGAGGATGAAAATGTCGGGGGAGATTGATGAGATTATTCGGCTCTATACCGGCAACCCTGAGAACACCCCATAACCCTGTGGGAGCGAGCCTGCTCGCGAAAGCGGTGTCACAGTCAACTCATCTCTGGCAGGGCTGACAGCTTCGCGAGCAGGCTCGCTCCCACAGTTGATTTTGGGTGTTCGTTAAATCGCAGACGCAAAAAAACCGCAGTGGGCGAAACCCATGCAGTTCTGTTGAAGCGTTCTATTGTTCGTTAAGGTGGTAACCCCACCAGCCACACCCCGGCACACAATGTTCCCGCTGTGGCTGCTGCCTTCCGGCTCTGACCAGGTTCACGGGTAATCGTTGCGGGGGGACCGATGGGGTCACCATAACGACACTCGCCAGTCGGCGAGCCGCGCCATTGTACCTATCTGAGATGAAGTTACAACCGTTGGTTGTAGATAAAAAATATGAATGGCTTCAAGGACATGCGATGACGGCAAAAGATTGCAGCCCGCGGCCGCTCCTACAGGGATATCACCTCGTCCGCCCGGCCGCCCACCCGCTGGATCACCAAGTGAATGAAATGCAGCTTGGTGATCGCCGCCGCCGGCAGCACAAACGGGTAGAAATCCGGCTGGCCCATGCTGCGTGACAATTCGTTGAGCATCCCGGCCAGTTCGATCCATGCGTTGACGAAGGACAGAAACGCCTCACCGCCGGGGTGCGACGGATCGAACAAGGTGCTCGGCAGAAACGGCTGGTAGTCGAAGTCCATCTCCCGCGCGCTCATGCCGAAGCCCAGCGCGGTGTCTACCGCGTCCATCATGTGCAGGTAATGCGCCCAGGTTTCCGCCCAGTCTTCCCATGGGTGCATGGTCGCGTAGGCGCTGACGTAGTGTTGCGGCCAGTCCAGTGGGGCGCCCTGCTGGTAGTGTCGATCCAGCGACTCGGCATAACTGGCGCGCTCGTCGCCGAACAGGTTGCGGAATGATTCAAGCCACGGGCCATTGGCGATCAACCGATCCCAATAGTAGTGCCCGACCTCATGGCGAAAATGCCCGAGCAAGGTGCGATAGGGTTCATGCATTTGCGCCCTCACCTGCTCACGGTGGGCGTCGTCGGCCTCCTTGATGTCGAGGGTGATCAGGCCGTTGGCGTGGCCAGTCATCGGCGCATTGCCTTCGAGGTCGACGCCGATGAAGTCGAAGGCCAGCCCGGTTTCCTCGTCCACGGTTTTCGGGGTGACCTGCAGGCCCAAAGTGATCAGTTGTGCGACCAGACGACGCTTGGCGATTTCCACTTTGCGCCAGCGTTCGGGGTTTTCCGGATCAGACAGGTCGGGGATGGTGCGATTGAGGCTACAGGCGATGCACAAAGTGTCATGAGCGTTGAACGGCAGTAACCAGTTGCACGCTGCTGGCGTATCGAGGTTGGCACAACGGCGGAACAACCCGGCGTCGGGGTCGGCGTCTAGCGTCCAGGTGCCATCCTGCGGCCCCGGTTGCAGCGAGGCAAGACGACTTTGTTCCGGTTGATAGCCGAGCAATGCGTTACAGGCCAGGCACTGGCTGTTGCGAAAGAACAGCGACTGACCGCAGCGGCACGGCCAGACTTTGCTGTTGCGCGAGGATTCGCCCATGAACGGCGCGACGATGCGGGAACTGAGCTGCTCGAAAAAGCGGTACATGGCGATCTCTCCTTGGGCTTGCCAAGACTAGATCATTCCCGCCTAGAGATCGTTCCCACGCTCTGCGTGGGAATGCCGCCCCGGACGCTCCGCGTCCGTTGTGACGCAGAGCGTCACGGGATGCGTTACCACGCGGAGCGTGGGAACGATCATCTTAAACGGCGATGCCGTGGGTTTTGAGGAAGGCGATAAACGCCTCTTCATCCATCACTTTTACGCCCAGCTCATTGGCCTTGGTCAGTTTGGAACCGGCACCCGGCCCCGCCACCACGCAATGGGTCTTGGCCGATACCGAACCAGCCACTTTGGCGCCGAGGCTTTCCAGATGTTCCTTGGCCACGTCGCGACTCATTAACTCGACCTTGCCGGTCAGCACCCAGGTCTCGCCGGACAGCGGCAACCCTTCGACGACTTTCTTCTCGCTCTGCCAGTGCATGCCGAAATCACGCAGCTGTTTCTCGGAGTCCAACGCAAGCTGACGATGCTGCGGCACGGCAAAAAACTCGCGCACCGAATTCGCCTGTTTCTCCGGCAACGCCTGACGCATGTCCAGCCAGTCAGCGTTCATCACCGCCTCGAGCGAGCCGAACTTGTCCGCCAGTTTCTGCGCGCCGCCCGGGCCGACCGAAGGAATGTGCAGCTTGTCGAGAAAGCCACCCAGCGTGGTGCTGGCAGCAAACTCGGCGCCCAGTTCGCCCTGATCCTGAATCTGCATACCATGACCGAGCAATTCAGTGATCACCTGCTGGTTATGCGCATCTTCAAAGAAACTGTGAATCTCGTGCGCCACTTCCAGCCCCACGTCCGGCAGGTAGGTCAGCACTTGCGGCAATGCCTGCTGCACACGCTCCAGCGAACCGAGTGAGCGTGCCAGCACCTTGGCCGTTTCTTCGCCGACATCGGGAATGCCGAGTGCATAGATGAAACGCGCCAGCCCCGGTTTTTTGCTGTCGGCAATGGCTGCCAGCAGTTTGTTGCTGGAGACCTCGGCAAAGCCTTCCAGATCGACGATATCGTCAAACTTCAGCGCATACAGATCGGCCGGCGAACTGACCAGCCCTTCGTCGACCAATTGCTCGACGCTCTTGTCGCCCAAGCCTTCGATGTCCATCGCACGGCGCGAGACGAAGTGGATGATCGCCTGCTTCAACTGCGCACCGCAGGCCAGACGACCGACGCAGCGATACACCGCACCTTCGCTGACGGTTTCCTTGCCCTTGCTGCGCTTGATCAGTTGCGTGCGCTCGACATGGGAACCGCACACCGGGCAATTCTCAGGGATCGCTACCGGCCGCGCATTGTCCGGGCGGCGCTCGGTGACCACTTGCACCACTTGCGGGATCACGTCACCGGCACGACGGATGATCACCGTGTCGCCGATCATCAGTCCCAGCCGCGCGACTTCGTCCATGTTGTGCAACGTGGCGTTGGCCACCGTGACGCCCGCGACCTTGACCGGTTTCAGACGCGCCACCGGCGTAACGGCGCCAGTACGGCCGACCTGGAATTCCACGTCGAGCAGCTCGGTGAGTTCTTCCATGGCCGGGAATTTATGCGCGATCGCCCAACGCGGTTCGCGGGCGCGGAAGCCCAGTTCGCGCTGATCGGCAATGCTGTTGACCTTGAACACCACGCCGTCGATTTCATAGGCCAGCGAATTACGCCGTTCGCCGATGTCGCGGTAGTAATCCAGGCACTCGCCAATGCCCTTGGCCAATTTCAATTCGTGACTGATCGGCATGCCCCACTTCTGCAACTGCTTGAGGTTGCCGATGTGGGTGTCGGAAATATCGTGGGAGACCTGACCGATGCCGTAGCAGCAGAATTCCAAAGGACGGTTGGCGGTAATCTTCGAATCAAGCTGACGCAGACTGCCCGCCGCCGCGTTGCGCGGGTTGGCGAAGGTCTTGCCGCCGACTTCCAGCTGCGAAGCGTTGAGGCGCTCGAAACCGGCCTTGGACATAAACACTTCACCGCGCACTTCCAACGTCGCAGGCCAACCTTCGCCGTGCAGTTTCAGCGGAATGTTGCGCACGGTGCGCACGTTGACGCTGATGTCTTCACCGGTGGTGCCATCGCCGCGCGTGGCGCCGCGTACCAATACGCCGTCCTGATACAACAGGCTGACCGCCAGGCCATCAAGCTTCGGCTCGCAGCTGTACTCCACCGCTGCGCCGTTGCCGAACAGATCGCCGGCCGGCAGATCCAGACCTTCGGTCACCCGGCGGTCGAACTCGCGCATGTCGTTTTCTTCGAAGGCGTTGCCGAGGCTGAGCATCGGCACTTCGTGACGTACCTGAGTGAACGCAGTCAGCGCCACGCTACCGACACGCTGGGTTGGCGAGTCGCTGGTGATCAGTTCCGGGTTGGCCGCTTCCAGCGCCTTGAGCTCGTGGAACAACCGGTCGTACTCGGCGTCCGGAATGCTCGGCTCGTCGAGGACGTGGTAACGGTAGTTGTGCTGATCGAGTTCAGCACGCAGCTCTAGAATGCGGTTTTTGGCGGCGGTCATGGGTGTTCTCTCATAAAGCAAAAGAGCAGCCGAGGCTGCTCCAGTTTCATCATTTAAAGATCGCAGCCTCGTTGCTCTCGACAGCTCCTACAGGGATCGCGTTCCTCTGTAGGAGCTGGCGAAGGCTGCGATCTTTTGATCTTGGCCTTTAGCGCTTCTGGGTCAATGCGCGGCGTTCGAATTCGACGATGCGCTGACGGTAGTGCTCGATGGTCTGCGCAGTGAGGACGCTGCGCTGGTCATCTTTCAGCTCGCCGTTCAGTTCCTGCGACAGCTTGCGAGCTGCCGCCACCATCACGTCGAACGCTTGCTTGGGATGACGCGGACCTGGCAGGCCGAGGAAGAAGCTCACGGCCGGGGTGCTGAAATGGTCGATGTCGTCCAGATCGAAGATGCCCGGCTTGACCGCATTGGCCATGGAGAACAGCACTTCGCCGTTGCCGGCCATGCTTTCGTGACGGTGGAAAATGTCCATCTCACCGAAACGCAGACCGCTTTCCAGAATGTTCTGCAACAGCGCCGGGCCTTTGAAGCCGGCGGCGTCGCGGCAGATCACGCTGATCACCAAAACTTCTTCAGCTTGCGGCTGATCCTTGTCGACCACGGCAGGCGCAGGCTTGCTGTCTTCGACGAAGTCGTCACGGCTGCTGAAGCTCGGGCCGCCGTCCAGGTCCAGGTCGAGGTTCAGGTCGCCCTGGGCCGGACCGTTGCTGCCGCGCTTGCCACGTTTCGAACCGGATTCGCGAGGCTCGCGTGCTTCGCGGGCCGGCATGCTCACCGACGGCAGATCGTGCTCGTCCAGTTGCGGTTCTTTGTGCGTATCCAGAACGCGGGCCGGGCCCAACAGCTCGGCGCTGGTGTCCTCGTCCGGCAGGTTGGACAGACTTCGGTCAAGACGGAATTTCAGTTTTCCCTTGCCGCCGCGCATACGGCGCCAGCCATCGAAAAGAATACCGGCTATCACAATGATGCCGATGACGATCAGCCACTCGCGCAGACCGATTTCCATGTAATCCCGTGCCTCTATAAAAAATGCTGAAAAATAAGGGGTTTACACTGTGCAAACCGCTTTAAAACGTGGCGCCAACTCTATGTTCTGACAGGCGTTTTGCCCACGTATACGAAAAATTGACATTAAACTAGCACGACCAAAGACAACTTTACACCGTCTGTCTCATTGGCTTGCGCGAATATGTCGATTGGCCAGCAAGTCGAAGCCGGTAAAAAAGTCCTACAACCCTCTAATACCTTTCCGACACCACATTGGCTCAGGCGTCCACCATCGCCATCGCCTCCTCGACATCCACGGCTACCAGTCGCGAACAACCTGGCTCATGCATCGTTACGCCCATCAACTGCTCGGCCATTTCCATGGCGATCTTGTTGTGGGTGATATAGATGAACTGCACGGTCTGCGACATCTCTTTGACCAATCGTGCGTAGCGTCCAACGTTAGCGTCATCCAGTGGCGCGTCAACCTCATCGAGCATGCAGAACGGCGCCGGATTCAATTTGAAGATCGCAAAAACCAGTGCCAGTGCGGTCAGGGCTTTTTCCCCGCCGGAGAGCAAATGGATGGTGCTGTTCTTCTTTCCTGGCGGCTGCGCCATGATCGTTACCCCTGTATCGAGTAGATCTTCGCCCGTCAGTTCCAAATACGCCCGTCCACCACCGAAAACTTTTGGAAAAAGTGCCTGTAAACCGCCATTGATCTGATCAAAGGTATCTTTGAAACGGTTGCGGGTTTCCTTGTCGATCTTGCGGATAACGTTTTCCAGGGTCTCCAGGGCTTCGACCAGATCGGCGTCCTGAGCATCCAGATAACGTTTACGCTCCGATTGTTGCGTGTATTCGTCGATGGCCGCGAGGTTGATCGCACCCAGGCGCTGAATCCGCGCATTGATCCGTTCGAGTTCTTCTTCGGCTTCGCGTTCACTGGCCTGCGCCGTCAACGTCGCAAGCACGCCAATGAGATCGTAGCCGTCTTCGAGCAGTTGATCCTGCAATGCCTTGCGGCGCACGGTCAGGGCTTGCCATTCCATACGTTGCTGCTCGAGCTGGCCACGGATCAGTTGCGATTGCTGCTCGGCCTGAGTCCGGCGTTTTTCCGCGTCGCGCAGTTCGCGATCAGCATCTTCCAGGGCGATCTGCGCGGTCTTGAGTTCCTCGTCAACCGTCATGCGTTTGTCGAGCAGCTCTTCAAGTTTGAGGCGCAGCTCTTCCAGCGGCGCCTCGCCCTCCTCCAGATTCAGACTCAACTGTTCGCGCTTTTCGGTCAGACGCTCGGCCTGCATTTCCAGACGTTCCAGCGCCTGGCGCGTGGAATCGTGCTGGGCGCGCAACGAGCCGAGCCGCACGGCCAACTGATGCGCATGATCCTTGTGCTGCCGCGCTTCCTGACGCACGCGATCGAGGCGTTCGCGCAAGCTGTCGCGCTGGGCCAGCAACAATTCACGCTGCTCGGTATCCAGCGCCATGGCGTCCAGCGCTTCCTGCAATTGCATGCGCGCTTCGCCGACTTGTTCGTGCTCAAGCTCGCGTTGTTCACCGAGTTCGACCAATTCTTCATCGAGACGCGTGCGGCGCAGCGTCAGTTGTTCGGCCTTGGCTTTGCCGGCAGACAACTGGGCTTTCAATTCACCTTGCTGACGGGCTTCGTCCTGCAGCAAACGACGCAAATGTTCGCGACCGTTTTCCTGCTGACGCTGTTGCGCACGCAGGGTTTGCAGGCGGGCTTCCATGGCCTCGACGGTGGCTTCTTTCTCTTCGCGTTCCAGATGCAGCGCCTCGATTTCCTGGCCACGGGCGAGCATGCCGCTTTCGGCTTCACTGGCGCGACGCACGCGCAGAAAGTGCCGACCGACCCAGTAGCCGTCGCGGCTGATCAGGCTCTGCCCGGCGCTCAACTGACCGCGCAAGGCCAACGCCTGCTCCAGACTGTCGACCGGTTTGACCTGACCGAGCCACGGCGACAGATCGATCTGCGCCTCGACTTTATCCAACAAGCTGCCGGCCACGCGTACGCCATCGGTGCCGGGGCTGAGCAGGCGCAAATCGCCTTGGGTGAAACCGGACAGATCGAAGCCGCTGAAATCATCGACCAGCACCGCTTGCAGATCCGCGCCGAGCACGGTTTCCACCGCCAGCTCCCAACCGGCCTCGACCTTCAGGCCTTCGGCCAGACGCGGACGTTCAGCAAGGTTGTGTTCCGTCAGCCATTGCGCGGTGCCGGTGCCCGGATCGAGCGCGGCTTGCTGCAAGGCCTCCAACGAAGCCAAGCGACCGTTGAGGCGCTGCAAATCACCCTGCGCTTGTTGCTGCGCGGTCAGCGCTTGCTGCAATTCCTGGCGCAGTTGCTCAAGCTTTTCGACCTGAGCCTCTTCGCTGGTCTGCAAATCTTCGAGCGTCGCTTCGGACTCGGCGAGTTGCTCGTTGAGTTCCATGATCGCCGCGTCTTCCGGATCGGCCGACAGCAGCGCGCGCTCTTCGCCGAGGCGTTTCTGCCGGTCGGCCAGACGCTCCATGCTGGTTTCCAGCTGCTGGATGCGCGACTGCTGCACTTCGGCCTGACGGCGCGGTTCGGCGGCGGTCAGGTTGAACGTGTCCCACTGCTCCTGCCAGCCGTGCATGACGGCTTCGGAATCTTCCAGTGCCGCGGCGGCCTCTTCGGCGGCGGCGCTGGTGACTTCCTGCTCGGGCGTGAGCATGTCCAGCTCTTCGCCGAGGGTCAGCAGCAGCGTGCGGTCATGCCCCAGGTGCGATTCGGTTTCCAGGCGCGCGCGCTCGGCTTCTTTCAAGTCGTCCTGCAACTGGCGCAAGCGTTGCTGACCATGCTGGATACTCTGCTCGACCCGGGCGATGTCACCGCCGACCGAATAGAAGCGCCCTTGCACCAGATTGAAGCGTTCCGACAGATCATGGTGCCCGTCACGCAGGCGTTCGATGGCCGCGTCAGCGTTACGCTGCTCGGCGACCAGCGCTTCGAAACTGACTTCCTGAGTGCCGATGATCGACTCGCGCTGGCCGACCTGATCGTTCAGATCCTGCCAGCGCAAGGCCGACAGCTGCGCCTTGAGCTGACGCTCCTCGGCTTTGAATTCCTGATACTTCTTGGCGGCCTCGGCCTGGCGGTGCAAGCGTTCGAGTTGACGCTCAAGCTCGTCGCGCAGGTCGGTCAGACGGGCGAGGTTTTCATGGGTGCGGCGGATGCGGTTTTCGGTCTCGCGCCGACGTTCCTTGTACTTTGAGATGCCCGCGGCTTCTTCAATAAAGTTACGCAGATCTTCAGGCTTGGACTCGATCAGCTTGGAGATCATCCCCTGCTCGATGATCGAGTAACTGCGCGGGCCGAGGCCGGTGCCGAGGAAGATATCGGTGATGTCGCGACGACGGCATTTGGTGCCGTTGAGGTAATACGTGGTCTGGCTGTCGCGGGTGACTTTGCGGCGAATGGAGATTTCCGCGTAAGCCGCGTATTCGCCCAGCAGCGTGCCGTCGGAGTTGTCGAACACCAGCTCGATGCTCGCCTGACTCACCGGTTTACGACTGGTCGAGCCGTTGAAGATGACGTCGGTCATCGACTCGCCACGAAGGTTCTTCGCCGAACTTTCACCCATCACCCAGCGTACGGCGTCGATGATGTTCGACTTGCCGCAACCGTTCGGCCCGACGACCGCCGCCATGTTACTGGGGAAGTTCACCGTGGTCGGGTCGACGAAGGATTTGAATCCCGCCAGTTTGATGCACTTGAGCCGCACGCTTAGGCGACCGTCAGGGCAGACACCACCAGATCGCAACTGCGCTGGGCGTAAGCCGTCAGCACAATGCGGATCTGCGGCAGATCACGGGCAAGCACAGCGGCCAGCAAGCGTTCGAACAGTTCGAGGAATTCGCTCATTTCGGCCTTGCGCTGTTCGAGGGCGAGGAAGTACGCGCGGCTCATGGCCGGTTGCAGGTTCTCGACGGTCTCTTGCAGGTACGGGTTGTTGGCGAACGGATAGGCGGCGCGCATCACCGCGAAGCTGTCATCGACAAACGCGCGGATGTCCTGACGCTCGTAGCTGGCGGTCAGGCGCTGCTGGATCTGCACGAACGGCGCCATGTCGGCCTGGGTCTGCCAGCCATCGGCCACCGAGTTGCCGAGCAGGATGTACAACTCGCTCATCAGCGTGCACAGGCTCTGCACCTTGTGCGCCGTCAGTTCGGTGACGTGCGCGCCACGGCGCGGCAGGATAGCGATCAGGTGACGGCGCTCGAGGATCAGCAAGGCTTCGCGGACCGATCCGCGGCTGACATTCAGTGCCAGCGTGACCTTCTGTTCCTGGATGCGCTCTCCCGGCTTCATTTCGCCACGAATGATGCGTTCGGCGAGGTGGTGAGCAATTTGCTCGGCGAGGCTGTCCGGCGCCTTGAACGTCATGGTTGTCCTTCAAACTCTATCGATCTGCACAAGCGGCGCAGTGTAGCGCAAATGCACGGGCATGGCGGAGTGCCCACTCAGCGGTTTTTGGCACGAATCCCGCAACTTTCTATAGAAAAACAAACAAAAAACCAGGTGACTCAATGAGGGTCAATACTGAATAGACACGTTGCTGATCGACGAAATGCGTTTTCTTGACCTTTAGGTCAGAAAACCATTGACCGAAAAGTCAGAGCTGCTAAATTCGGCTCAAGTCGGTTAACAACAATAATGAGTCTGCGAGGCCTTCCGTGATCCAGTTTTTACTTAACCAGGAACTCCGTAGCGAGCACGCCCTGGACCCGAATCTGACTGTGCTCAATTACTTGCGTGAACACGTAGGCAAATCCGGCACCAAAGAAGGTTGCGCCAGCGGTGACTGCGGCGCCTGCACCGTGGTGGTCGGCGAGTTGCAAACGGATGACGACGGCCGCGAACACATTCGCTATCGCAGCCTCAACTCGTGCCTGACGTTCGTTTCGTCGCTGCACGGCAAGCAACTGATCAGCGTCGAAGACCTCAAGCACCAAGGCGAACTGCACAGCGTGCAGAAAGCCATGGTCGAGTGCCACGGTTCGCAGTGCGGTTTCTGCACCCCCGGTTTCGTCATGTCGCTGTTTGCCCTGCAAAAGAACAGCGATGCCCCGGATCAGGCCAAAGCCCACGAAGCGCTGGCCGGCAACCTCTGCCGCTGCACCGGCTACCGGCCGATTCTGGCCGCTGCCGAGCAATCCTGCTGCGGTAAGCAACCGGACCAGTTCGATGCCCGCGAAGCGGACACCATCGCTCGCCTCAAAGCCATTGCCCCGACCGATATCGGTGAACTCAACAGCGGTGACAAGCGCTGCCTGGTGCCGCTGACCGTCGCCGACCTGGCCGACCTCTACGACGCTTATCCACAAGCCCGCCTGCTGGCCGGCGGCACCGATCTGGCATTGGAAGTCACCCAGTTCCACCGCACCTTGCCGGTGATGATCTACGTCGGCAACGTCGCGGAAATGAAGCGCATCGACCGCTTCGACGACCGCATCGAAATCGGCGCGGCCACTGCCCTCTCCGACTGCTACGAAGCGCTGAACGCCGAGTACCCGGACTTCGGCGAATTGCTGCACCGCTTCGCCTCCCTGCAAATCCGCAACCAGGGCACACTCGGCGGCAACATCGGCAACGCTTCGCCGATTGGTGACTCGCCACCGCTGCTGATCGCCCTCGGCGCACAGGTGGTGCTGTGCAAAGGCGAAACCCGCCGCACGCTGAACCTGGAAGATTACTTCATCGATTACAAAGTCACCGCGCGTCAGGAAAGCGAGTTCATCGAGAAGATCATCGTCCCACGCGCCAGCGCCGAGCAGTTGTTCCGCGCCTACAAAGTCTCCAAGCGTCTGGACGATGACATCTCCGCCGTCTGCGCCGCGTTCAACCTGCGCGTCGAAAACGGTGTGATCACCGATGCGCGCATGGCGTTTGGCGGCATGGCCGCGATCCCGAAACGCGCCGCCCACTGCGAGGCCGTGCTGATCGGTGCACCGTTCAACAACACCGTGATCGAACGCGCCTGCGCCGCACTGGCCGAAGACTTCACGCCGCTCTCGGACTTCCGCGCCAGCAAGGAATATCGCCTGCTCAGCGCGCAGAACCTGCTGCGCAAATACTTCATCGAACTGCAAACACCGCACATCGAGACTCGGGTGACCGCTTATGTCTAACCATCACGCCGTAGAGAAGACCCAGGCTGAATTGGCCGAGCTGTTCGCCAAGGACCTGACCACCGGTGTCGGCCGCAGCGTCAAGCACGACAGCGCCGCCAAGCATGTGTCCGGTGAAGCGCAGTACATTGATGATCGGCTGGAATTCCCGAATCAGTTGCACCTGTATGCACGCCTGTCGGACCGCGCCCACGCAAAAATCATCAGCATCGATACCAAGCCCTGCTACGCCTTCGAAGGCGTGCGCATTGCCATCACCCACGAAGACGTACCCGGCCTGAAAGACATTGGCCCGTTGATGCCCGGCGATCCGCTGTTGGCCATCGATGATGTGCAATTTGTCGGTCAACCGGTGCTGGCCGTGGCGGCGAAAGATCTGGAAACCGCACGCAAAGCGGCAATGGCGGCGATCATCGAATACGAAGATCTCGAGCCTGTACTCGACGTGGTTGAAGCCCTGCGCAAACGCCACTTCGTGCTCGACAGCCACACCCACCAGCGCGGCGACTCGGTCTCCGCACTGGCGACCGCTGAACACCGCATTCAAGGCACGCTGCACATTGGCGGTCAGGAACACTTCTATCTGGAGACACAGATCTCCTCGGTGATGCCAACCGAAGACGGCGGCATGATCGTTTACTGCTCCACGCAAAACCCGACCGAAGTGCAGAAACTGGTCGCCGAAGTGCTCGACGTTTCGATGAACAAGATCGTCGTCGACATGCGCCGCATGGGCGGCGGTTTCGGTGGCAAGGAAACTCAGGCCGCGAGCCCGGCGTGCCTGTGCGCGGTGGTCGCGCACCTCACCGGTCAGCCGACCAAGATGCGCCTGCCGCGCGTCGAAGACATGCTGATGACCGGCAAGCGTCACCCGTTCTATGTCGAGTACGACGTCGGTTTCGACAGCACCGGGCGCCTGCACGGGATCAACATGGACCTGGCCGGTAACTGCGGCTGCTCGCCGGACTTGTCCGCCTCGATCGTTGACCGGGCGATGTTCCACTCGGACAACTCGTACTACCTCGGCGATGCGACCATCAACGGTCACCGCTGCAAGACCAACACCGCGTCGAACACCGCGTACCGTGGTTTCGGTGGCCCGCAAGGCATGGTCGCCATCGAAGAAGTGATGGACGCGATTGCCCGCCACCTCAACCTCGATCCACTCCCCGTGCGCAAGGCCAACTATTACGGCAAGACCGAACGCAACGTCACCCATTACTACCAGACCGTCGAGCACAACATGCTCGAAGAGATGACCGCCGAACTGGAAGAAAGCAGCCAGTACACCGAGCGCCGCGAAGCGATTCGCCGCTACAACGCCAACAGCCCGATCCTGAAAAAAGGCCTGGCGCTGACCCCGGTGAAATTCGGCATCTCCTTCACCGCGAGCTTCCTCAACCAGGCCGGTGCGCTGATCCACATCTACACCGACGGCAGCATCCACCTGAACCACGGCGGCACGGAAATGGGCCAAGGCCTGAACACCAAAGTCGCGCAGGTCGTGGCCGAAGTGTTCCAAGTCGAAATCGACCGCGTGCAAATCACCGCGACCAATACTGACAAGGTGCCAAACACCTCGCCGACCGCTGCGTCGAGTGGCGCTGACCTTAACGGTAAAGCCGCGCAGAATGCCGCCGAGATCATCAAACAACGTCTGGTCAAATTTGCCGCACGGCACTTCAAAGTCAGCGAAGAAGACGTCGAATTCCACAACGGCCATGTGCGCGTTCGCGATCACATCCTGACTTTCGAAGCGCTGATCCAGCAGGCGTATTTCAATCAGGTTTCGCTGTCGAGCACCGGTTTCTACAAGACCCCGAAAATCTACTACGACCGCAGCCAGGCCCGTGGCCGTCCGTTCTACTACTTCGCCTTCGGCGCGGCGTGCTGCGAAGTGATCGTCGACACCCTGACCGGCGAGTACAAGATGCTGCGTACCGACATTCTTCACGACGTCGGCGCCTCGCTGAACCCGTCCATCGACATCGGTCAGGTTGAAGGTGGCTTCGTGCAGGGCATGGGCTGGCTGACCATGGAAGAGCTGGTCTGGAACAACAAAGGCAAGCTGATGACCAACGGCCCGGCCAGCTACAAGATCCCGGCCGTGGCGGACATGCCGCTGGACCTGCGGGTGAAGCTGGTGGAAAACCGCAAGAACCCGGAAGACACGGTGTTCCATTCCAAGGCTGTGGGTGAGCCGCCGTTCATGCTCGGGATTGCCGCGTGGTGTGCGATCAAGGATGCAGTGGCGAGCCTCGGTGACTACAAGCATCAGCCGAAGATCGATGCGCCGGCGACACCCGAGCGGGTGTTGTGGGGGTGTGAGCAGATGCGCCAGCTGAAAGCGGTGAAAGCCGTTGAAGCTGAAACCGAGTTGGCTCCGCTCTAGGACCGAGGCGCGGCCATTCGCGAGCAGGCTCGCTCCCACATTTGGAATGCATTCCCCTGTGGGAGCGGGCTTGCTCGCGAAGAGGCCCGAACAGACAACGATGTTGTAGGGGTGAACTATGTACAACTGGATCGACGCCCTCGCCGACCTGCAGAACCAGGGCGAACCCTGTGTGCTGGTGACGATCATCGAAGAACTCGGCTCGACGCCACGCAATGCCGGCTCGAAAATGGTCGTCAGCGCCAGACAGATCTTCGACACCATCGGTGGCGGGCATCTGGAATACAAAGCCATGCAGATCGCCCGCGAGATGCTCGCCAGCGGCAAGCAGGACACCCATCTGGAGCGCTTCAGCCTGGGCGCCAGTCTGGGCCAATGCTGCGGTGGCGCCACCGTGTTGCTGTTCGAACCGATGGGCCAGGTGCAGGCGCAGATCGCCGTGTTCGGTGCCGGCCACGTCGGCCGCGCACTGGTACCGTTGCTCGCCAGCCTGCCCTGCCGGGTGCGCTGGATCGATTCGCGGGAAGAGGAATTTCCCGAACAGATTCCCCATGGCGTGCGTAAAATCGTCGCCGAAGAGCCGGTGGATGAAATCGATGACCTGCCCGCCGGCAGCTACTGCATCGTCATGACCCACAACCATCAGCTGGATCTGGAGCTGACCGCCGCGATCCTCAAGCGCAACGATTTCACCTGGTTCGGCCTGATCGGCTCGAAGACCAAACGCGCCAAATTCGAACACCGCTTGCGTGATCGCGGTTTCGACGCCAGCGTCGTGCAACGCATGCGCTGCCCGATGGGCATCAGCGAAGTCAAAGGCAAACTGCCTGTGGAAATCGCCATCTCCATCGCCGGCGAAATCATCGCCACCTATAACGCCAATTTCGGCCAGCACACCGCCAGCGCCGAACCGATTGCCAAACTGCTGCCCGTTTCGCGCCGCAGTGAAGCCGCCAAACTCAAAGCCTCAAATTGATTAGAGAACCCTCATGCCTCTGACTCGCAAAGCCTACCGCGCCGCCATCCTGCACAGCATCGCCGACCCCGCCGAAGTCGGGATCGAAGCCTCCTACGAATATTTCGAGGACGGCCTGCTGGTGGTCGATGGCGGCAAGATCAGCGCCCTCGGCCACGCCAGCGAACTGCTGCCGACCCTGCCGGCGGACATCGAGATCAACCACTATCAAGATGCGCTGATTACTCCAGGCTTCATCGACACCCACATCCACCTGCCGCAAACCGGCATGGTCGGCGCCTATGGCGAACAACTGCTCGACTGGCTGAACACCTACACCTTCCCGTGCGAAAGCCAGTTCGGTGACAAGGCCCACGCTGACGACGTCGCCGACATCTTCATCAAGGAACTGCTGCGCAACGGCACCACCACCGCACTGGTGTTCGGCAGCGTGCACCCGCAGTCGGTGAACTCGTTCTTCGAAGCGGCCGAGAAGCTTGATCTGCGCATGATCGCCGGCAAAGTGATGATGGACCGCAACGCCCCGGACTATCTGACCGACACCGCCGAATCGAGCTACGTCGAGAGCAAGGCGCTGATCGAGCGCTGGCACGGCAAGGGTCGTCTGCACTACGCAGTCACCCCGCGTTTCGCCCCGACCAGTACCCCGGAACAACTGACCCTCGCCGGGCAATTGCTGACCGAATACCCGGATTTGTACATGCAGACCCACATCAGCGAGAACCTCAAGGAAATCGAGTGGGTCAAGGAACTGTTCCCGGAGCGCAAGGGCTACCTCGACGTTTACGATCACTACAAACTGCTCGGCGAGCGCTCGGTATTCGCCCACGGCGTACACCTGTGCGATGAGGAGTGCGCGCGTCTGGCGGAAACCGGCTCGGCGATCTCGTTCTGCCCGACATCTAACTTCTTCCTCGGCAGCGGTTTGTTCAACCTGCCGATGGCCGAGAAGCACAAATTGAATGTCGGCCTCGGCACTGACGTCGGCGGCGGCACCAGTTTTTCCCTGCTGCAAACCCTGAACGAAGCTTACAAAGTCATGCAGTTACAAGGTGCGCGGTTGAGTCCGTTCAAGTCGTTGTACCTGGCCACACTGGGCGGTGCGCGGGCACTGCGTCTGGAAGACAGGATCGGCAACCTGCAACCGGGCTCGGATGCCGACTTCCTGGTGCTCGATTACAACGCCACGCCGCTGCTCAGCTATCGCTTGAAGCAAGCCAACAACATTGCCGAGACGTTGTTTGTGTTGATGACGCTGGGCGATGACCGCACGGTGCAGCAGACGTATGCGGCGGGTGCGCTGGTGCATCAGCGCTAAGCTTTTCCCAAGCAAAAAAATCCCCCGGTGGCGTTCACCCCGGGGGATTTTTATTGCCTGTCAGGACGCCTTCGCGAGCAAGCCCGCTCCCACATTTGAAATGCATTCCCCCGTGGGAGCGGGCTTGCTCGCGAAGGCCACGACTCGGTATCAGCTCAAAGCTTCGCCGCTGGACGCCCCGGCTTCTTGGTCTGCAACAAATGCGAGAACACTGCATGCAGATCATCCGAAGCGCTTTCCTCGTCGAGGTTAAGCTTGCTGTCGATGTGATCCATGTGATGCATCATCAGGTCGACCGCCAGCTCACCGTTGCGCGCTTCGATGGCGTCGATCAACTGGGTGTGTTCGTCGTAGGAACAATGCGAGCGGTTGCCGCTTTCATACTGGGCGATGATCAGCGAGGTCTGCGAGACCAGGCTGCGCTGGAAGCTGATCAACGGCGCGTTCTTCGCCGCTTCCGCCAGTTTCAGGTGAAATTCACCCGACAAACGAATACCGGCGCCGCGATCACCGCGCGAGAAGCTGTCGCGCTCATCGTTGACCATCTGGCGCAGCTCGGCAATCTGTTCGGCGGTAGCGTGCTGCACAGCCAGTTCAGTGATCGCGCGCTCGACCAGACGGCGGGCCATAAACACTTGGCGCGCTTCTTCAACGCTCGGACTGGCGACAACGGCGCCACGGTTCGGCCGCAACAGCACGACGCCTTCATGGGCCAGGCGCGATAAGGCGCGGCGAATGATGGTGCGGCTGACCCCAAAGATTTCCCCCAGCGCTTCTTCGCTCAACTTGGTGCCGGGCGCCAGACGCTGTTCGAGGATGGCCTCGAAGATGTGCGCGTAGACAATATCGTCCTGGGTTCCGCTGCGGCCGGCTTTGCCTGCTCGCGGTTGTTTCTTGAGGGGTTGCAACTGTTCGTTCATGGGCACTCGAGTCGGGAGAACTGCGGCGAATAGACCGTGACTGTAATACGGCACAGTAGGTCGCTGGCAAGTATCGCGTAAAAAACAGCGCGATTGTACACAATGGATGGTGGCAACACGACTGTATGGCTGTTTGTGACCACGGCTGTATTGCAACGATCCGTTACGATTGAGTTTAGGCTTGATCGCAGAATCCGCCTTCAGCACACAATCCCTGTGGGAGCGAGCCTGCTCGCGAAAGCCATGTCACATTCAAAATGAATGTCGACTGACACACCGCCTTCGCGAGCAGGCTCGCTCCCACAAGGATTTGCGCTGTGACGGGGATCTTCATTGATATAAGGAACACCGCCGTCATGAACGACGCCACGCACACGCAACTGCGCCCCTTCTCCGACACATCGCCCTCGGCCATCGTCGCCGGGTTCATCGCGATGATGACCGGCTACACCAGTTCACTGGTGCTGATGTTTCAGGCCGGGCAAGCGGCGGGCCTGAGCAGCGGGCAGATTTCTTCGTGGATCTGGGCGATTTCGATCGGCATGGCGGTGTGCTCGATCGGCCTGTCGCTGCGCTATCGCACGCCGATCACCATTGCCTGGTCGACGCCGGGGGCGGCGTTGCTGATCACCAGTCTGGGTGGCGTCAGTTATGGCGAAGCCATCGGCGCCTACATCACTTGCGCCGTGCTGGTGACCATTTGCGGGTTGACCGGCAGTTTTGAACGACTGGTCAAAAAGATTCCGGCCTCACTGGCGGCCGCGCTGCTGGCGGGAATTCTGTTCAAGATCGGCAGCGAAATCTTCGTCGCCGCGCAACACCGCACCGGTCTGGTACTGGGGATGTTCTTCACTTATCTGCTGGTCAAACGCCTGTCGCCGCGTTATGCCGTGCTCGCCGCACTGCTGATCGGTACTGCGCTATCGGGCTTTATGGGCCTGCTGGACTTCAGCGGTTTTCATCTGGAAGTGGCGACGCCGGTGTGGACAACGCCGCACTTCTCCCTCGCCGCAACCATCAGCATCGGCATTCCGCTGTTTGTCGTCGCCATGACCTCGCAAAACATGCCCGGCATCGCCGTGCTGCGTGCCGACGGCTACAACGTCCCGGCCTCGCCGCTGATCACCACCACCGGCATCGCCTCGCTGCTGCTGGCGCCATTCGGCTCCCACGGCATCAACCTCGCCGCCATCAGCGCGGCAATCTGCACCGGGCCGCACGCCCATGAAGATCGCAACAAGCGCTATACCGCAGCGGTGTGGTGCGGAATTTTCTACGGCATCGCCGGGGTGTTCGGCGCCACATTGGCGGCATTATTTTCCGCGCTGCCGAAGGAACTGGTGCTGTCGATTGCCGCACTGGCGTTGTTTGGTTCGATCATCAATGGCTTGAGCATTGCCATGACCGAGGTGAAGGAACGTGAGGCGGCGCTGATCACCTTTATGGTCACGGCGTCAGGGTTGACGCTGTTTTCCATCGGTTCGGCATTCTGGGGGATTGTGGCGGGGGTTTTGACGTTGGTGATTTTGAATTGGCGTAAAGCTTAAAAAGCAAAGATCGCAGCCTGCAGCAGCTCCTACAGGGTGTACACCATTCCCATGTAGGAGCTGCCGCAGGCTGCGATCTTTTGATTCACGAAAAAAAACGGCGACCTTCAGGTCGCCGTTTTTTTCAGTATCACTTTGCCGCGTTGATCGGCTTTTCCGGATACCAAACGTCCAGCAGCGGGCTGATTTCAGCCTTGGTCAGCTCGGAACGGTTTTTCAGCCAGGCTTCAACGGCAGCACGCTGCTCTTCGTTGACCGAGCCACGCTTCTGCAGGCATACCAGACCGAAGTCGTCGCCGCCAACATAACCCAGACCGTTGGCTTCCATGGCTTCTTTGATGAATGCTTCGAGGAAAGCGTCAATGGCTTCTTCGGACAAGTCTTCTTTGAAGTCCAGGTTCAGTTCGAAACCCAGCTCTTGAAATTCATCAACGCACAGTTTTTTGCGCAGACGCTGGGAACGGTTAGTCGCCATTGGAACAATCCTCTTAAGTAAATACGGCGGGCACTTTACCAGTTTAAGACGTCAATTGCCCGCCTCTCTGGACGCTGCGGCCGACCGCCTGTAAAAAAATCACCGATTAGCCCCCTCCGGGACGGCACAAGCGGTAACACCTTGGGGCATAATGCCGACACTTTCATGACCACTGAGGGCTTTTTCATCCATGTCCTCGCCTTTTTTCCCCTCTTCTGCAGGGTTTTATTTCATATGATCAAATCGTTGCGTCCTCTATTGCTGGCCGGCCTTCTTCTTCCTCTGGCCCTGCCTGTTTCTGCTGCCACCATCAACACTTCCCTCACGCCTAACGTCGAAAAAGCCCTGAAGGCCAGCAAGCTGCAGCCTTCGGCCCTGTCGCTGGTCATGGTGCCGCTGGACGGCCCGGGCAACCCGACCGTGTACAACGCCGACGTGTCGGTCAACCCGGCCTCGACCATGAAACTGGTCACCACTTATGCAGCGCTGGAAATGCTCGGCCCCAATCATCAATGGAAAACCGAGTTCTACACCGACGGCGACCTGAACGGCGGCATCCTCAACGGCAACCTCTACCTCAAGGGTGGCGGCGATCCGAAACTGAACATGGAAAAACTCTGGCTGTTGATGCGTGACCTGCGCGCCAACGGCGTGACGCAGATCACCGGTGATCTGGTGCTGGACCGCAACTTCTTCGTGCAGCCGCAACTGCCGGAATTCAATGACGACGGCAACGACGAGAACAAGCCGTTCCTGGTCAAGCCCGACTCGCTGCTGGTCAACCTCAAGGCCCTGCGCTTTGTCGCCCGCAACGATGGTGGGCGTGTGCTGATCTCGGTGGAACCGCCGATTGCCAGCATCCGCATCGAGAACACCGTCAAAGCCCTCAACTCCAAGCAATGCACCGGTGGTGTGCGCTACAACCCGGTGGCGCAACCCGATGGCAGCGTGACCGTCACCGTCGCCGGGCAACTGGGCGAAGGTTGCAGTTCGCAAACCTACCTGTCGCTACTCGACCACGCGACCTACACCGCGGGCGCCGTGCGCGCGATCTGGAAGGAACTGGGCGGCAGCATTCAGGGCAAGGATCGTCTCGCGGCGACCCCGAAAAACGCCAAGCTGCTGGCCCGCGCCTACTCGCCGGATCTGGCGGAAATCATCCGCGATATCAACAAATACAGTAACAACACCATGGCCCAGCAACTGTTCCTGAGCCTGGGGCAGAAATTCCGCAACGACGCCGACGGTGACGACGCCAAAGCCGCGCAACGTGTGGTGCGTCAGTGGTTGGCGAAGAAAGGCATCACCGCGCCACATCTGGTGATGGAAAACGGCTCCGGTCTGTCCCGCGCTGAACGCGTCAGCGCCCGCGAGATGGCTGGCATGCTGCAAGCGGCATGGCACAGCCCGTATGCCGCCGAATACATCAGCTCGCTGCCGATCGCCGGCACCGACGGCACCATGCGCAAACGCCTGAAGACCACCGCGATGCGCGGCGAAGCCCACGTCAAGACCGGCACCCTGAACACCGTGCGCGCGATTGCCGGTTTCAGCCGCGACGTCAACGGCAATACCTGGGCGGTGGTGGCGATCCTCAACGACAAGGCGCCGTTTGGTGCGTCGTCGGTGCTGGATCAGGTGCTGTTGGATCTGTATCGCCAGCCGAAGACGACGCAGACGGCTTCGGTCCTGTAACCCAAGTTCAAGCAACACCACAAAACCCTTTGGGAGCGAGGCTGCTCGCGAAGGCGTCAGGTCAGTCAATAAATGTGCTGACTGATACACCGCCTTCGCGAGCAGGCTCGCTCCCACATTGGTTTGGTGGCAGGGCCTAACTCATCTGCTCGACCCGATCCCGCCCGCGCTGCTTCGCCATGTACACACCGGAATCGGCGCGCAGCAGCAGCGAATCGGCGCCCTCGCCCGGTCGCCAACTGGCGATACCAAAGCTCGCGGTCACCACGCCGACCACATCCACCGGTGCACTGCGCAAGCCACGCCATAACTCCTCGGCCAGTCTGTACGCGTGTTGGCCGTCGATGTCCGGGCACAACACCATGAACTCCTCGCCACCCAAGCGACAGAACACATCGGTGCGCCGCAAGCGATGGCCGATGCGTTCGCACACGGCTTGCAGTACCCGGTCGCCGACGGCATGGCCGTACTGGTCGTTGATGCGTTTGAAATGGTCGATGTCGAGCATGATCACCGACAGCTCACCACCGCCGCGCTCGACTCGGGCCATTTCGGTGGTCAGGCGCTCCTGAAAGTAGCGGCGGTTATGAATCCCGGTCAATGAATCGGTCACCGACAACGCGCGCAGTTCTTCCTCCACGCGTTTGAGGTCGGAAATGTCCGAGATGTAGCCATGCCACAGCACCCCGCCGCCGGGCAGCTCTTCCGGCGTCGCCTCACCGCGCACCCAGCGCAGGCCGCGTTCGGGCAACTGCACACGGTACTCCTCGCGCCATGGGCTGAGGTCGTCGGCCGAATCACGGATCGACGTACGCACACGGGTAATGTCTTGCGGGTGGATGCGAGAAAAGATCGCCTCGGCGTCGAGCAACAGCACGTCCGGCTCCAGCTCGTAAATATCGCGAATACCATCGCTGGCATAGATCACGCTGAAACGCCCGCCGAACTCCATTTTGCATTGATAGATACCGCCCGGAACGTGGGCGCTGAGCTTCTTTAACAACACGTCCCGCGCCGCCAGCGCCTCGTGTACGCGCTTGCGCTCGGTGATATCGATGCAGATTGCCAGATGCCCGACCCACAGGCCCTGCTCGTCCAGGACCGGGGTAGCGAGCATGTTCACCGGCAGATGACTGCCATCGCTGCGCACCAGCGTCCACTCACGGGCCTCATGACCGCCGACTTCACCGCCCTCGACCAGCATCGCGTGACAGTTGGGTATGCGCTTGCCGTACCGCGCGCTCAACTCGGCGGAACGTGCCATCAACTCGCGTGGCAGATGCAGATTTTCCAGGGTCATGCGGCCGACGACATCGCCAGCGCTGTAGCCGAGCATCTGTTCCGCGCCGGGGTTGAAGGTGTTGATCACGCCGCGCAAATCGGTGGCGATGATTGCCACTTGGGTGGCGGCATTCAGCACGCCACGCAGCTGCCCGTGAGTGCCGCGCAGCTCCTGTTCACGCTCGTGCAATTCCTGCGTGCGCAACTCGACCAGGCGCAGGGCCCGCTGGCGTTGGCTGACCAGCACATAAAGCAACGCACTGAGCAGCACACTCAGCAAGCCACCCAGAATGATCACGCTGCCGACCGAGGAATGGTTGGCCTGGATAAAGGCATCGCTTGGCAGGATGTCGACCTGGTAGTCATGGTCAGCCATACGCACCAGCCGCGTCGCCGCCAGATCACTGGGGGCCGGTTCATTGGTGGACTCGAACAACACCTCGTGTTGATCATTGGTCGACAGGTCGAGAATGCGCACTGACAAATAGTCGTGGAACGCATCCGGCAAGCCATCTGCCAACAACTGGCGCATGCTGATCACTGCCATCACGTAGCCCGACGGCGGTCGCTTGCCTTCGCGCAGCACCGGCGCGACCAGCAGCACACCGCGCGCATAGGACGGCTCGATGCTCACCAAATGCAGCGGTTGCGACACTGCCAGATTGCCGAGTTTGTCGGCACGCTGCAGGGTGTCGCGGCGCAGGGGTTGCGCCAGCAGGTCGTAACCCAGCGGCGAGCCAAGGCGGCTTTGCGTCTGGCTGTATAGCACCGGCACGTATTCATCACGGTCGGCGGCCAGTTGCAATTCGCCCTGCGTGTTGAGTTCACGAATCGTAAAGGTGCTCAGGCCTTCATCACGCACACGCTGTTCGAACGCGGCGCGCTCGGCAGCGCTGACCCTGGGCGCAAACGAATAGGCCTGGGTACGCAGCAATAAGGGTTGGGTATAACCGTCGAATTCGGCACGGGACACCGATTCGGAGTTGGCGAAGAAGCGGCGCAGACCATCGAGCCGTTGTTCCTGATCCTGAAAGCGCTCTTCGATGCGGCTGTAACGCTCATTGGCCAGCAGTTGGAAGCGCTGACGCAGTTGGTGCTGAAATTGATTGAAGGTCGCCCAGGCAAGCAGCCCCGTGAGAATCCCGCCGGCGAGCAATACCAGCATCGCGACCAGCCAGGCCGAGACGTCTTCGCTGATAAAACCCAGAATCTTCGGGCGCACGGGGTGCAACAACATAAGGGCAACTCACTACGCCAGTTATTCCGGGGAAGGCCCCCCTTTGGCCATGAGTGATTTATAGCTATTAGCCATTAATTTGGCTAGCGCTGAACGGATACAAGAGCCTTTAAAAATCAAGGCTCTGTGGATCCAACCAGCTCAAGCGTCAACGAGCCGTGATTTTCCAGGCGCGGTGGATCTTGGTGTTGCGCGCGAAATCCGGATCAATGGTCTGCGCGCTGATTTCCTCGACCGCATAACGCTCGGCGAGGTTCTCCTCCAACTGGAACTTGCGGAAGTTGTTGGAGAAGTACAGTACACCGCCCGGTGCCAGACGGGCCATGGCCAGGTCGATCAACTGCACCTGATCACGCTGCACGTCGAAAATACCCTCCATGCGCTTGGAGTTGGAGAACGTCGGCGGATCGATGAAGATCAAATCGTACTCTTCGCGGCAGCTTTCCAGCCACGCCATCACATCGCCCTGCTCCAGACGATTCTTATCCGAGTAGCCGTTCAGCGACAGGTTGCGACGTGCCCAGTCGAGGTAGGTTTTCGACAGGTCGACACTGGTGGTGCTGCGCGCGCCACCCTTGGCCGCGTGCACACTGGCCGTCGCGGTGTAGCAGAACAGATTGAGGAAGCGCTTGCCGGCGGCCTCTTTCTGAATGCGCATGCGAATTGGCCGGTGATCGAGGAACAGACCGGTATCGAGGTAGTCGGTGAGGTTGACCAGCAACTTCACGCCGCCCTCGCTGACTTCATTGAACTTGCCCTGCGCGGCCTGACGCTCGTACTGCTTGGTGCCGCTCTGACGCTCGCGGCGTTTGACCACCACGCGGCTCTTGTCGACGTTCAACGCCTGAGGAATCGCCGCCAGCGCGTCAAACATGCGGGCCGAGGCTTTTTCCGGGTCGATGGACTTCGGCGCGGCGTATTCCTGGACGTGCACCCAGTCGTGGTACAGGTCGATGGCCATGGCGTATTCCGGCATGTCGGCATCGTAGACGCGGTAGCAATCGATGCCTTCGCGCTTGACCCACTTGCTCATCGCCTTGAGGTTCTTTTGCAGACGGTTGGCAAACATTTGCCCGCCTTCGCTCAAGCGCGGCTGCTCGATCACGGGCGCCGGGGCTGGCGTTGGTTTGATCGGGTTGCCGTTCTTGTTGAACTTGCGCTCTTGCGGCTCGTCCGGAGTTTGATCGTAAGCGGCCTGCTCACGCTCGGCCTGACGCTGCTCCGGAGTACGACGCTCGCCAGTGACGAACTGATCCGGCAACACTTTGATCAACAGCAGCTTGCACGGCAGCGCGCCGTTCCAGAACGAATACTGTTTGTGGCTGCGGATGCCCATGCGCTTGCCCAGATCCGGGGCGCCGGTGAACACCGCCGCTTCCCAGTTCAGACAGGCCTGACGCAGACGCTCGCCGAGGTTCTGGTAGAGATACAGCAGGCTGGCTTCATCACCCAGACGCTCGCCGTACGGCGGGTTGCAGATGACCAGACCTTTCTGGTTCTGATCCGGACGCGGCTCGAACGTCGCCACTTCGCCCTGATAGATCTTGATCCACTCGCTCAGACCGGCACGTTCAACGTTGTTGCGGCCCGGCTGAATCAGGCGTGGGTCAGCTTCGTAACCACGAATCCACAGCGGCGGCTTGGCCAGACCGGCGGCGGCACGTTCGGTGGCCTCTTCGTGAAGTTTTTTCCACAGCGCCGGCACGTGGCCCAGCCATGCGGTGAAGCCCCACTGCTCACGACGCAGGTTCGGCGCCATATCGGCGGCGATCATCCCCGCTTCGACGAGGAACGTACCAACACCGCACATCGGGTCAGCCAGCGCGCCGCCATCGGCAGCAATGCGCGGCCAGCCGGAACGGATCAGGATTGCTGCTGCGAGGTTCTCCTTCAGCGGCGCTGCACCCTGCTGCAAGCGGTAGCCGCGCTGGTGCAGGCTGTGGCCGGAGAGGTCGAGGGAGAGAATCGCTTCGCCGCGATCCAGGCGCAGGTGAATGCGCAGATCCGGATTGAGCTTGTCAATCGACGGACGGTCGCCCTGCGGGGTGCGCAGTTTGTCGACGATGGCGTCTTTGACTTTCAAGGCGCCGAAGTGGGTGTTGTCGATGCCTGAGCCGTGGCCGCTGAATTCGACGGCCAGGGTGCCATCGCTGAGCATGTGATCCTGCCACTCGACGTCGAGCACGCCGTGGTACAGGTCTTCAGCGTCCTTCATCGGGAAGCGCTTGAGCACCAGCAACACGCGGTTGGCCAGACGCGACCAGAGGCACAGGCGATAAGCGGTTTCCATGGTCGCCATGCCACGCACGGCGGAGGTGTGCTCGCGGGCTTCTTCAAGGCCAAGCCCGACGGCTTCCTCGATGAGCAGGCCTTCAAGGCCTTTGGGGCAAGTGAGGAAGAGTTCGAAACGGTCGGACATGGTATTTCCAGAGCCTTTGGCTAGTGGATCGGCAACGCATTGCCGACCCGGTTTTCAATCAGGCGCTTTTCTACAAGAACGCCCGCGTGGCACGAAGGTGTGCCGTTCCATCCCCGCTGCTCGGGTTAAAAGAGCTTAGATGCAAGGACAGAGAAAAAAGTTGGTGCAACAAAATGACTCAAAGCAACCCTTCGTCGAATAGTACCCGACTGCACCCGTAGGTCATTCTCACTAAAGAATTAACCCCATCATCCAGCGCGAGGCCGATCATACCGGGGTTTGCTCAATAAACATTGAACAAATACACGGTTACTTATCGCCATAGCATCTTTTTCGTTACGTCCTTATGACAAAACGGTCATTCCATCGCTGTGACTCATTGGTTAGAACTGACCACAGGTTGACGTCGCAACGGCGTCAACACCTTGGCTCGCCACGCCGGCAGCGAGCCGCCCAAGGCAGAGTTTTTTCTGCCAGACCTCGGTTGAGGTCAACGCGACACAAACAGTCAACAAGTGAGGGAAACACCCTATGAGAAGACTTAAGCGTGATCCGTTGGAAAGAGCATTTTTGCGCGGATATCAATATGGCGTTGGTGGCAAATCCCGTGAGCTTTGCCCATTTACTCTACCGTCGGTACGTCAAGCCTGGATCAACGGCTGGCGAGAAGGACGCGGCGACAACTGGGACGGTATGACCGGCACTGCGGGAATCCACAGACTCAACGAACTTCACGCCGTCGGCTGACACAGGGCATTAATTCCGACACGACAATCTGAATTTGTACCGCATTAACCACGCACGTCCTTCCCGGACGGCGGGCTTCGGCCCAGGGGCTCCTTCGAGGAGCCCTTTTTTATGCCTGCAGTTTCTTGTGCCGGGCACAACCCTGTGGGAGCGAGCCTGCTCGCGAAAGCCTTCGTCCAGTCACATTATTAGCGACAGATACACTGCCTTCGCGAGCAGGCTCGCTCCCACAAGGATCAGCGCAGGGCGGCGATCGCGTCGACGGATTCGCGAATCAACGCCGGGCCCTTATAGATGAAGCCGGAGTAGATCTGCACCAGGCTCGCACCGGCAAGAATTTTCTCGGCCGCGTGCTTGCCTTCAGTAATCCCGCCCGCCGCAATAATCGGCAACCGACCACCCAACTCAGCCGCCAGCACTTTCACCGTGTGGGTGCTCTTGTCACGCACTGGCGCGCCGGACAGGCCGCCCGCCTCGTCGCCATGCTCCATGCCTTCAACGCCAACACGGCTCAGGGTGGTATTGGTCGCGATCACCGCGTCCATGCCGGTTTCAATCAACGCCTGGGCGACCTGCGCGGTTTCTTCATCAGTCATGTCCGGCGCGATCTTGATCGCCAACGGCACATGCTTGCCATGACGCAAGGCCAGTTCAGCGCGGCGCGTGGCCAGGTCCGCGAGCAACTGCTTGAGCGAATCACCGAATTGCAGACTGCGCAGGCCCGGGGTGTTCGGCGAGCTGACGTTGACCGTGATGTAACTGGCGTGGGCGTAGACCTTGTCCAGGCAGATCAGGTAATCGTCCACCGCACGCTCAACCGGCGTATCGAAGTTCTTGCCGATGTTGATGCCCAGCACGCCTTTATATTTTGCTGCAGCCACCCGCGCCAGCAGGTTATCGACACCGAGGTTGTTGAAGCCCATGCGGTTGATGATCGCCTCGGCTTCCGGCAGGCGGAAGATCCGTGGTTTCGGGTTGCCCGGTTGCGGACGCGGGGTCACAGTGCCGATTTCGACAAACCCGAAACCCAGTTGCGCAAAGCCGTCGATGGCCGCGCCGTTCTTGTCCAGACCGGCCGCCAAACCTACAGGGTTCGGGAAGTCCAGACCCATGACTGTCACCGGCACCTTCGCCGGCGCCTTGCACAGCAAGCCGTTGAGGCCCAAACGCCCACCCGCGCCGATCAGATCCAGCGACAGATCGTGGGAGGTTTCCGGGGAAAGTTTGAACAACAGCTGACGGGCCAGGGAATACATGGGCGGCGATGACTCGGGCGGCGAAAAGAGGCGGCGATTATAGCCGGGCATCCACCTGCCGCGCGAGGCGCATGCGCAAATCAGCGCGACTGGCATATGCCTTGCACCCTCCTTGTTATCAGCCTGCAGGCCAATGACGGCGTGCAGGCAAGGACAATGGCGTCGTCTTCGGGTTTGCCTGCGCAAAGCCTGGGGCGACGTTTTTTTTCAAGGCGGCTTTTGCAGGTGCATGCGATGAATGAACCCTCCGTCGGGCCACTGGCCTGGGTCAACGGCAGCGACGCCCCGGAAAAAAGCGCGATCAACCTCGGTTTCATGGCCCTGAGCGATTGCGCCTCGGTGGTCGTCGCCGCCACTCAGGGTTTCGCCCAGCCTTATGGCCTGACGCTGAACCTGAAACGTCAGACGTCATGGGCCAATTTGCGCGACAAACTGGTCAGCGGCGAACTCGATGCCGCCCACAGCCTGTACGGACTGATTTACGCGGTGCATCTGGGCATCGGCGGCGTGGCCCCCACCGACATGGCGGTGCTGATGGGCCTCAATCAGAACGGCCAGAGCCTGAACCTGTCCCATGGCCTGCAAAACCTCGGCGTGACCAGTCCTGAAGCGTTGGATCGCCACGTGCACCAAACCCGCGCAAAACTGACCTTCGCCCAGACCTTTCCTACCGGCACTCACGCCATGTGGTTGTATTACTGGCTGGCAAGTCAGGGCATTCACCCATTACAGGATGTCGACAGCGTGGTGGTGCCACCGCCGCAAATGGTCGCGCACCTGCAGGCCGGGCGCATCGACGGATTCTGTGTCGGCGAACCGTGGGCCGCCAGCGCGGTGCAGCAGGATCTCGGTTTCACCCTGGCCACCAGCCAGACCATCTGGCCCGATCACCCGGAAAAAGTCCTCGGCTGCACCCGCGCCTTCGTCGAGCAGTACCCGAACACCGCGCGGGCGCTGGTGATGGCGATCCTTGAAGCCAGCCGCTTCATCGAAGAAAGCCCGGAAAACCGCCGCAGCACCGCGCAACTGTTGAGTGCGCCGGAATACCTCGACGCCCCCGCGGCCTGCATCGAGCCGCGTTTTCTCGGCGATTACGCCGATGGCCTCGGCAATCGCTGGCAGGATCCACACGCGTTGCGCTTTCACGCTAAGGGAGAAGTGAATCTGCCGTACTTGTCCGACGGCATGTGGTTCATGACCCAGTTCCGTCGCTGGGGTTTGCTGCGCGAAGACCCGGATTACCTCGCCGTGGCGGGTCAGGTGCAGCAACTGGACATCTATCGCGAAGCGGCAACCGCCGTGGGCGTCGCCGCGTGGGGCACGGACATGCGCAGCAGTCAGTTGCTCGACGGCAAAATCTGGGACGGCAGCGATCCGGCCGGGTACGCCCGCAGCTTCAAGCTGCACGCCCTGAGCGACGACGCTCGCCTTCTCGCCCGCCGCTGACAGGAGACCGCTAACATGCTGCGCATTCTGCTGATCAACGACACCGCAAAAAAAGTCGGGCGCCTGAAAGCCGCGCTGATCGAGGCCGGCTTCGAGGTGATCGACGAGTCGGGCCTGACCATTGACCTGCCGGCACGCGTCGAAACAGTGCGCCCGGATGTGATCCTGATCGATACCGAGTCACCGAGCCGCGATGTGATGGAACAAGTGGTGCTGGTCAGCCGCGACCAGCCTCGGCCGATCGTGATGTTTACCGACGAACATGACCCCGGCGTGATGCGTCAGGCGATCAAATCCGGGGTCAGTGCCTACATCGTCGAAGGCATTCACGCACAGCGTTTGCAGCCGATTCTTGATGTGGCCATGGCCCGTTTCGAGAGCGATCAGGCCTTGCGCGCGCAGTTGCAGGCCCGCGACCAGCAATTGGCTGAGCGCAAGCGCATCGAACTGGCCAAGGGTTTGTTGATGAAGATGAAGGACTGCAACGAGGAAGAGGCCTACACCTTGATGCGCCGCCAGGCGATGAGCAGGCAGCAGAAGCTGATTCAGGTGGCGGAGCAGATCATTGCGATGAGTGAGCTGCTTGGCTGAGGTTTGCTGAGCCTGTACGGGCCTCATCGCTGGCAAGCCAGCGATAGGCTGCGCCTCGGTCTCAACCTGTTGGCACAAATCTCGCTAAGCATTACGCACAGGTAACCAACGGCGGTTGCCCCACCCACGACAAAGACGTCGCTCACCTCCATCGCTTTCAGGCGATCCAGGTAGCGGCGTTTTTGCGTTTTGGCCCCACAGACCGGGGCCGGTGGTGCGGCCGTGGCGGCGCCCCACCTGCTGTGCATGACTCCTTTCGAGACTCTTTCAGTTGAGGTGCGCGATGAATTCAAGCTTCTGGAAATCCGGCCACACCCCGACACTGTTCGCGGCCTTCCTCTATTTCGACCTGAGTTTCATGGTCTGGTACCTGCTCGGCCCGCTGGCGGTGCAAATCGCCGCCGACCTGCACCTGACCACGCAACAACGTGGGTTGGTGGTCGCCACGCCGATCCTTGCCGGCGCCGTGCTGCGCTTCGCGATGGGCATGCTCGCCGATCGCCTGTCGCCGAAAACCGCTGGGCTGATCGGTCAGGTGATTGTCATCTGCGCACTGTTTGGCGCCTGGAAACTCGGCATCCACAGTTACGAACAGGCGTTGGTTCTGGGCCTGTTCCTCGGCATGGCCGGCGCGTCGTTTGCCGTGGCCCTGCCGCTGGCTTCGCAGTGGTATCCGCCGCAGCATCAGGGCAAAGCCATGGGCATTGCCGGTGCGGGCAATTCCGGCACCGTGTTCGCTGCACTGCTCGCACCGGTACTCGCCGCGTCCTTCGGCTGGGGCAACGTCTTCGGCTTCGCAGTGATTCCGTTGATCATCACGCTGGTGTTGTTCGCCTGGCTGGCGAAAAACGCGCCGCAACGCCCGAAAGCCAAATCCGTCGCCGACTACTTCAAGGCCCTCGGCGACCGCGACAGTTGGTGGTTCATGTTTTTCTACAGCGTGACTTTCGGCGGCTTCATTGGCCTGGCCAGCGCCCTGCCCGGTTACTTCAACGATCAATACGGCTTGAGCCCGGTGACGGCGGGTTATTACACCGCTGCTTGCGTGTTCGGCGGCAGCCTGATGCGGCCCTTGGGCGGCGCATTGGCGGATCGCTTCGGCGGCATCCGCACGTTGTTGGGGATGTACACCGTGGCGGCCATCTGCATCGCCATCGTCGGCTTTAATCTGCCAAGTTCCTACGCGGCGCTGGCCCTTTTCGTCTGCACCATGCTCGGTCTGGGTGCAGGCAATGGCGCGGTATTCCAACTGGTGCCGCAGCGTTTTCGCCTGGAAATCGGCGTGATGACCGGACTGATCGGCATGGCCGGCGGTATCGGTGGGTTTGCCTTGGCCGCCGGCATGGGAGCAATCAAACAAAGCACCGGCAGTTATCAATTGGCGCTGTGGTTGTTCGCCAGCCTGGGGGTATTGGCGTGGTTCGGTCTGCACGGTGTCAAGCGCCGCTGGAGAACCACCTGGGGTTCGGCAGCCGTGACGGCGGCGCGGGTCTGAGCAATCAATGGCCCTGCAACTGAGTTTCGCCGAAGCCAGCGCCACCGGCCCGCGAGCGGAGAATCAGGACGCCTTGCGTCTGGTCACGCCCGCTCCGGCGCTGGCAGCGAGCAAAGGCTATCTGTTCGCCATCGCCGACGGCGTCAGCCAGTGCGCCGATGGCGGCCTCGCCGCGCGTTCGACTTTGCAGGCACTGGCGCTCGACTACTACGCCACCCCGCAAACCTGGGGCGTGGCACAGGCCTTGGATCGCTTGCTGCTCGCGCAGAACCGCTGGTTGCAGGCCAATGGTGGTAGGCAGCCGCTGCTCACCACTGTCAGCGCTTTGGTCATCCGCGGTCGGCGTTTTACCTTGGCCCATGTCGGCGATTGCCGTGTCTATCGCTGGCACGCCGAGAGCTTGCAGCGAATCACCAACGATCACGTTTGGGATCAGCAGGGTATGCAGCATGTACTCAAGCGTGCGCTGGGGCTGGATCAGCACTTGGTACTGGATTTTCTCGATGGGGAATTGCACGAAGGCGAGTGTTTCGTGCTGCTCAGTGACGGCGTCTGGGCGACGCTGGGCGATAGCGCGATTGCGGCGATTCTGCGCGATCAACCGGATCTGCACAGCGCCGCAAAAACACTGGTCGCCGCCGCCCATCTGGCCGGCAGTCAGGACAACGCCAGCGCTTTGCTGGTGCGGGTCGATGCCGTCGGTGAAGCGAGCATCGGCGATGCCTTGATCCATCTGCAGCAATGGCCGCTGCCGCCGCCGCTCAAACCCGGCCAGTCTTTCGAAGGCTGGCAGGTGCAGGGCGTAGCCGGACAGAGCCAGCAGTCGCTGCTGTATCGGGTCCTCGATGGACAAGACCAGACGTGGCTACTGAAAACCCTTCCCGCGCATTCAGCCGATGACCCCATGGCGGGGCAAGCGCTGCTGGCGGAAGAATGGTTTCTCAAGCGCGTGGCCGGGCGGCATTTTCCTGAAGTCCACGCCTGCCCTCAGCGACAGCATGTGTACTACGTGATGCGGGAATATTCGGGGACGACGCTGGCGCAGCTGTTCGCGCGCAACGGCCCGCTGCCATTGGCGCAGTGGCAGGAATTGGCGGAGCGACTGCTGCGTGCGGTGGGGCTGCTGCATCGGCGGCAGATTCTGCATCGGGACATCAAACCGGAAAATCTGCATGGGGGGGATGACGGTGAGCTGCGGCTGCTGGATTTTGGCCTGGCGTATTGTCCGGGACTGTCCGAAGACGCACCGTCAACGCTGCCGGGAACACCGAGTTATATCGCCCCGGAAGGCTTTCGCGGTGATCCGCCGAGTGCGCAACAGGACTTGTATGCAGTGGGCGTGACCCTGTATTTCCTGCTCACAGGGCACTTTCCCTATGGCGAGATCGAAGCCTTTCAGCGGCCACGCTTTGGTCTGCCGGTGAGTGCCGGTCGTTATCGACCGGATCTGCCGGAATGGCTGGCACAGAGCCTGGAGCGCGGGGTGGCGGCTGATCCGCAGCAACGCTTTGAAACAGCGGAAGAATGGTTGTTGGTACTGGAACAGGGAGAGCGCCGCAGTTTGAGCGTGCGGCCTCGGCCGTTGCTGGAGCGTGAGCCGTTGAAGGTGTGGCGGACGATGGCGTTGGTGGCCCTATTGGGAAATCTGGTGCTGCTGGTTTTGTTGTTTCACAGTTGAACCGCGTCGCGCCACTCGCGAGCAAGCCCGCTCCCACAGGGGAATGCATTTTAAATGTGGGAGCGAGCCTGCTCGCGAAGGCGTCCTTACAGGCACTGAAATTCCATCAGTTCAACGCCCCACGAACGAGCAACCCGCCTCGATTCAGTGCAGAAAATCACCCTCAAAACCCGCGAACCCCCAATAAACCCGCCCCCACCCCCACTTGGCACAACCACTGCATTACCCCTCTCAACACACACATAAAGCCCAGCCTTCAACGACGAAGGCTGCGCTTCCCGAGAGAACGGGACCAGGACAAAGGCGTCCTCGCTAGGCAACTAGCGGGACGCCTTTTTTGTTTGCGCAAAATTTCTCGAGCAAGGCCTGACTGCCCACAAGAGGCCAGCCGCCGCTCCCCCGGAGAACCTGATGAAAAAACTCAAACTGGTGATGATCGGCAATGGCATGGCCGGGGTCCGCACCCTGGAGGAACTGCTCAAGCTGAGCAACGAGCTGTACGACATCACAGTCTTCGGTGCCGAACCGCACACCAACTACAACCGCATTCTGTTGTCGCCGGTGCTGGCCGGCGAGCAAACCTTTGAAGAGATCGTGCTCAACGACCTCGACTGGTATCTGGAAAACAACATCAAGTTGCTGCTCAACCGCAAAGTGGTGGAGATCGACCGGGTCAAGCGCCGGGTAATCGCCGAAGACGGTACCGAGGCTGAATATGATCGTTTGCTGATCGCCACCGGTTCAACGCCGTTTATCCTGCCAATCCCCGGTAACACCTTGCAGGGTGTGATCGGTTATCGCGACATCGCCGACACCCAGGCGATGATCGACACCGCAAAAACCCACAAGCACGCCGTAGTGATCGGCGGCGGCCTGCTCGGCCTCGAAGCCGCCAACGGCCTGATGCTGCGCGGCATGCACGTCACCGTGGTGCACCTCGGCGAATGGCTGCTGGAGCGGCAACTGGACAAAACCAGCGGCCAACTGCTGCAAACCGCCCTCCAATCCCGTGGCCTGCACTTTCGCCTGTGCGAACAGACTCAGGCCCTGCACGACGCCGGCAATGGCCGCGTCGGTTCGGTGCAATTCAAGAACGGTGACATCATCCCTGCCGATCTGGTGGTGATGGCTGCCGGCATTCGCCCCAACACCGAACTGGCGGAAAAGGCCGGCATCCCCTGCAATCGCGGGATTCTGGTCAACGACACCCTGCAAACCTACGATCCGCGCATCTACGCGATCGGCGAGTGCGCCAGCCATCGCGGGATTGCCTACGGTCTGGTCGCGCCGCTGTTCGAACAGGCCAAGGTTTGCGCCAACCACCTCGCACAATTGGGCTTCGCCCGTTATCAGGGTTCGGTGACCTCGACCAAACTGAAAGTCACCGGCATCGACCTGTTTTCCGCCGGCGACTTCATGGGTGGCGAAGGCACCGAGACCATCACCCTCTCCGACCCGATCGGCGGCGTGTACAAAAAACTGGTGATCAAGGATGACGTGCTGGTCGGCGCCTGTCTGTACGGCGATACGGCAGATGGCGGTTGGTATTTCCGGCAGATTCGTGAGAATCACGCCATCGGCGAGATCCGCGATCACTTGATGTTCGGCGAAAACGCCCTCGGCGACGTAGGACATCAGGGCCAGGACAAAGCCATGGTCATGGCCGACACCGCCGAAGTCTGCGGCTGCAACGGCGTGTGCAAAGGCACCATCGTCAAAGCCATTCAGGAACACGGCCTGTTCAGCGTCGACGAGGTGAAGAAACACACCAAGGCTGCCAGCTCCTGCGGCTCTTGCGCCGGGCTGGTCGAGCAGATCCTGATCAACACCGTCGGCGGCGCGGCCGACGTCAAACCGAAAAGCGAAAAAGCCATCTGCGGTTGCAGCGACCTCAATCACGGGCAGATTCGTCAGGCCATTCGCGAACAGCATCTGCTGACCATCGCCGGCACCATGAGCTACCTCAACTGGCGCACGCCGAACGGCTGCGCGACGTGCCGCCCGGCGCTCAACTATTACCTGATTTCCACCTGGCCCGGCGAAGCCAAGGACGATCCGCAATCGCGCCTGATCAACGAACGCGCCCACGCCAACATCCAGAAAGACGGCACCTACTCGGTGGTCCCGCGGATGTGGGGCGGCGTGACCAACCCTTCGGAACTGCGGCGGATTGCCGACGTGGCGGACAAGTACAACGTACCGATGGTCAAGGTCACCGGCGGCCAGCGCATCGACTTGCTCGGCATCAAAAAGCAGGATCTGCCCGGCGTCTGGAAAGACCTCGATATGCCTTCCGGCCACGCCTACGGCAAATCCATTCGCACGGTTAAAACCTGCGTCGGCAGCGAGTTCTGCCGCTTCGGCACGCAGAACTCGACGCAACTGGGCATTGAGCTTGAGCACGACCTGTTCAACATGTGGTCGCCGCACAAAGTGAAACTGGCCGTCTCCGGATGCCCACGCAACTGCTCGGAAGCCGGCATTAAAGACGTAGGAATCATCGGCGTCGATTCCGGCTGGGAGATGTACATCGGCGGCAACGGCGGGATCAAAACCGAAGTCGCCGAGTTCTTCGTCAAACTGAAAACCGCTGAAGAAGTCCGCGAGTACAACGGCGCGTTCCTGCAGCTCTATCGCGAAGAAGCCTTCTACCTCGAACGCACCGTGCACTACCTGCAACGGGTCGGCATGGAGCACATCAAGAAAGCCGTGCTGGAAGACCCGGAACGTCGCAAAGCGCTGAACGAACGCCTGCAATTCTCCCTGTCGTTTGAACAGGATCCGTGGAAAGAACGTCTGGCGCAGCCGCAACTGAAGAAAGAATTCGACGTGATTTCCGTGAAAAACCTGGAGGTGCCGGCATGAACTGGCTCGATATCTGTGCTCTGGAAGACATCAACGCCCTCGGTTCGCGGATCATTGCCGGGCCCAAAGGGGACATCGCGATTTTTCGTACGAGTGACGATGAGGTTTTCGCCCTCGACGACCGCTGCCCACATAAGGGCGGGCCATTGTCACAGGGATTGATCTACGGCAAACGTGTGGCCTGCCCGCTGCATAACTGGCAGATCGATCTGGCGTCGGGCGAAGCTCAGGCACCTGACGTCGGTTGCGCGCACCACCACCCGGCCCGGGTTGAAAACGGCCGGGTGCAACTGGCCCTGCGGGACGCAATCTGATGAACCGCCAGACGACCGCCTCGACCTGCTGTTACTGCGGGGTCGGCTGCGGCGTGCTGATCGAGCATGACGGCGAGCGCATCCTCGGCGTCAGCGGCGATCCGGCGCATCCGGCCAACTTCGGCAAACTCTGCAGCAAAGGCTCGACCCTGCACCTGACCGGCGACCTTACGGCGCGAGCGCTGTACCCGGAACTGCGCCTGGGCAAGGGGCTGGCGCGCAGCCGCACGGATTGGGATACGGCGCTTGAGCACGCCGCCAATGTATTCGCCGAGACCATCGCCGAACACGGCCCGGACAGCGTGGCGTTCTACATCTCCGGGCAATTGCTCACCGAGGATTACTACGCGTTCAATAAACTCGCCAGGGCGCTGGTCGGCACCAACAACATCGACAGCAATTCGCGGCTGTGCATGTCTTCGGCGGTGGTCGGCTACAAACGCAGCCTCGGCGCCGATGCGCCGCCGTGCAGCTATGAGGACCTGGAACTCAGCGATTGCGTGATGATCGTCGGCAGCAACATGGCCTACGCCCATCCGGTGCTGTTTCGTCGGCTGGAAGAAGCCAAATCCCAGCGCCCGCAGATGAAAGTCATCGTTATCGATCCACGACGCACCGACACCTGCGACCTGGCGGATCTGCATCTGGCGATTTTGCCTGGCACCGATGTCGCTTTATTCCATGGGATTTTGCATCTGCTGCTGTGGGAAGACTGGGTCGACCGCGACTTCATCAAGGCCCATACCGACGGTCTGGCGGAACTGAAAAGTCTGGTACGTGATTACACTCCGCAAATGGTTTCGCAACTGTGCGGGATCAGTGTCGAGCAGTTACAGCAGTGCGCCGAATGGGTGGGCACTTCGCCCAGTTTCCTGTCGTTGTGGTGCATGGGTTTGAACCAGTCCACCGCGGGTAGCGCGAAGAACAGCGCGCTGATCAATCTGCACCTGGCCACCGGGCAAATCGGCCGTCCCGGAGCAGGACCTTTCTCCCTCACCGGTCAGCCGAATGCCATGGGTGGGCGAGAAACAGGCAGTCTGTCAAACCTGTTGCCCGGCCATCGTGAAGCCGCCAATCCTGAGCATCGTGCTGAAGTGGCGACTTATTGGGGCGTTGACCGGTTGCCGGAGACCACGGGGCTGAGCGCCATCGAACTGTTCGAGCAAGTGCGCAGCGGCCAGATCAAGGCCTTGTGGATTGCCTGCACCAATCCTGCGCAATCGATGCCGGACCAGAGCTCGGTGCGGGCGGCGCTGGAAACTTGCCCCTTTGTGGTGTTGCAGGAAGCATTTCGCACCACCGAAACCGCTGCATTCGCCGACCTGCTGTTGCCCGCCGCCAGTTGGGGCGAGAAGGAAGGTTCAGTCACCAACTCCGAGCGACGGATTTCCCAAGTGCGCAAAGCCGTTCTCGCACCGGGTGAAGCGCGGCCGGACTGGGCGATCACCGTGGATTTCGCACAGCGCCTGGAGAAACGTCTGCGCCCACAAGCGCCAAGCCTGTTTGCCTTTGATCAACCCGCGCAGCTGTTTGATGAGTTCAAACTGCTGACCCGTGGACGTGATCTGGATCTGTCGGGGATCAGCCATGCCTTGATCGACCAGATCGGGCCGCAACAGTGGCCCTTCCCTGCCGGCGCCAAACAGGGAACGCCACGCTTGTATGGCGACGGTATTTTTCCTACGGCCAATGGGCGGGCACAGTTCATCGCCGATCCGTATCGTGCCGCCAAGGAGCAACGCGATGCGCGCTTCCCGCTGACGTTGATCACCGGCCGCCTGCGCGATCAGTGGCATGGCATGAGCCGCACCGGCACTGCCGCGCAATTGTTCGGCCACGTCAGTGAAGCGGTGTTGAGCCTGCACCCGGACGAATTGCGCAGGCATCGTTTGCAGCCGGGGGATCTGGTCAATCTGAAAAGCCGTCGCGGCGCAGTGATCGTCGCGGTTGGCAGCGATGACAGCGTGCGCCCGGGTCAGGCGTTTTTGCCGATGCATTGGGGCGACCGTTTTCTCAAGGGCGGCGTGAACAGCCTGACCCTGTCTGCCTTCGATCCTCTGTCCAAGCAACCGGAACTCAAGCACAGCGGCGTGCGCCTGGAGTCGGTCAATCTGCCGTGGCAGCTTTTCGCACTGATCGAGGGTGACGTTCAACGGCATTTCGAGGCGCTACGACCGCTCTGTGAGGCGTTTTCCTACGTGAGTCTCAGCCTTGTCGGACGTGAGCGATCGGCATTGCTGATACGCGCAGCCAGCAGCGAAGCGCCGGATCCGCAATTGCTGCGTGAAATCGACCAATGTCTGTCACTGATCGAGGGGCCGGTGTTGGCCTACGACGACCCACGCCGGGCCATCGGCAAGCGTGTACGCATTGAAAACGGCCGGATCACCGCCATTCGCCTGGCCGGCGAAACCCTTGCCCGGCACTGGCTGCAAGGCCTGTGGCTGGAAGGCCGTGCAGACGAGCAACTGCGCCGCTGGCTACTGGCGCCAATGAGCGCGCCGCCGGGCAGCGCCGCGGGCTACATCGCCAGCGACAGAACCTTGTGCAACTGCAAAAACGTCAGCCTCAACGCAGTCTGTGCCGGCATCCGCCAAGGCCTGGATCTACAAGGTTTGAAAAACCAATTGGGATGCGGCACGCAGTGCGGCTCGTGCGTCCCGGAAATAAAACGCTTGCTGGCCGCCGATGTGCAGCCGATTGCCGCCATCTGATGAGGAAAACACCATGAATGCAAAAGTCTGGCTGGTGGGCGCAGGCCCTGGCGATCCGGAACTGCTGACCCTCAAAGCAGTGCGCGCCTTGCGCGCAGCCGATGTGGTGTTGATTGATGACCTGGTCAACGACGCGGTGCTTGAACACTGCCCCACCGCGCGAATCATTGCGGTGGGTAAGCGTGGTGGTTGCCGCTCGACACCGCAGGCGTTCATCCACCGCTTGATGTTGAGATATGCCCGTCACGGCAAATGCGTGGTGCGACTCAAGGGCGGGGATCCATGCATTTTCGGCCGGGGCGGCGAGGAAGCGCAGTGGTTGCGTGAACGTGGTGTCGAGGCAGAGCTGGTCAACGGCATTACCGCCGGGCTGGCGGGGGCGACGCAGTGCGATATTCCTCTGACGTTGCGCGGTGTGGCGCGCGGCGTAACGCTGGTGACCGCACATACCCAGGACGACAGCCAATTGAACTGGCAGGCACTGGCGCAGGGCGGGACGACGCTGGTGATTTACATGGGGGTGGCCAAGCTCGGCGAGATTCGTGAACAACTGCTGGCGGGGGGCATGGCGGCGGATACGCCAGTGGCGATGATCGAGAATGCATCTTTGCCAGAGCAGCGGGAGTGCCGCAGTGATCTGCTGGCGATGGAGTTGGATGCCTCTGCGTTTGAGCTGAAAAGTCCGGCCATCCTGGTGATTGGTGCTGTTGCTGCTGTTGCGCAAGATCAAAAAATCGCAGCCTTCAGCAGCTCCTACATGGGAAGTGCATACGTCCTGTAGCAGCTGCCGCAGGCTGGGATCTTTTAGTAGTAGCCAAATCGCAGACAAAGAAAAGCCCGGCCTAAGCCGGGCTTTTCTCGCAGCGGCAGCTAATTACTTAGCTTGAGCTTCAACCTGCGCTTCTACGCGACGGTTAACAGCACGGCCAGCTTCAGTTTTGTTGTCAGCAACTGGGCGGGATTCGCCGTAGCCAACAGACTGAACGCGGGACGATTCAACACCGTACTGGTTGGTCAGAACTTGCTTAACGGCGTTTGCACGACGCTCAGACAGTTTCTGGTTGTAAGCGTCAGGACCGACGGAGTCAGTGTGACCTTCAACAGTAGTGCTGGTGGATGGGTACTGCTTCATGAAGTCAGCCAGGTTCTTGATGTCGCCGTAGCTGTTTGGCTTCACAACCGACTTGTCGAAGTCGAACTTAACGTCCAGCTCAACACGAACAACTTCAGCAACTGCTGGGCAGCCGTCAGCATCAACAGTTACGTTGGCTGGGGTGTCTGGGCACTTGTCAACGTTGTCGCAAACGCCGTCGTTGTCGCTGTCGGAGCAGACTTCAGCTGGTGCTGGAACTGGAGCAGCAGCAGGCTTGGAGCCGCCACCGAAGTTCACACCGATACCGACGCTTGGAGCCCACTCGGTGTCGCCCTGGTCGATGTTGTACTGAGCTTCAACGCCAGCACGGGCGTAGAAGTTGTCAGTGAAGTACAGCTTGGCACCGCCGCCGATGTTGGCGAAGGTGGAACGGTTGCGACCGTTCGAACCGTTCTGGTCGATGCTCTGGTCAGAGAAACCGGCCGAAACGTACGGACGCAGCATGTCGCCCGGGTTGTTGAAGTGGTACAGAGCGTCCAGAGCGGTGTTAGCGCCCTTTACGTTCTTGCCATCGTTGGCACGTACGTTGTGCACTTCGTCGTAGCCCAGACGCAGTTCAACGTCGTCGGTCAGGAAGTAACCGATCGAGCCGCCGAACAGGTTGCCGTTGTTCTTGAAGTTACGAGCGCTGTCGAATTGTTCTTTCTTAGCGAAGCCTTCGATTTCAACTGCGCCTTGGCCTTGTGCCAGAGCGCCGAACGAAGTGGCGGCAATCAGAGAACCAATGGCCAAGCCCAAGGTGTTTTTCAGTTTCATCCGTTAAATCCCCATCTGGTGATTGTGAAGCAGTCCCGCAAACCGGGGGACAACTCGGCGGCAAGTCTATCAGAACTTGCCTACACGTAAGAGATATTTGCGCTGAACTAAGTTTCAGCAATGCCTGCAAATTTCTCACGCAATTTATCTAGAGCACGTTTGTAACGCATTTTTGTCGCACTCAAACCCATGTGCATGATGTCTGCGATCTCCTGAAACTCCAGCTCTGCGACAAATCGCAGCACCAGAATTTCACGGTCGATCGGGTTCACATACACCAGCCAGCGATCAAGCCCGCCCTTCTCCTCAGGTTTTGGCGCCTTTTCTTCGGACGCCTCCTCGAGGGGGTCAAGACTCAATGCGTCCATCAAGCGACGCTTTCGCCGTTCCTTCCGATACTGCGTAATACATTCGTTGTACGTGATGCTGTATAGCCACGTTTTGAACTTTGATTTCCCCTCAAAGTTCTTCAGGCCGTACAGCACCTTCAACATGACTTCCTGACAGACATCGTCTGCGTCGCGATCGTTCCCAAGATATCTCGCGCAGACGTTAAATAATGTTCGCTGGTAACGCCGCATCAGTTCTTCATAGGCGCGCGTCACGTGAAACAGCTCGGTATGCGAGCGCGCGACCAACTCCTCATCAGAGAGCTCGCGGGGGTCGTAGCGCGTGGATAGCGTTTGGGCTTTATTCAAAACAAGTCGTGCCGACAGTCAGGTCAATGTCCGCCGCAACCAGCATCAGCTGGCATTTCGCGGCGGCATACATTAGCAGGGTTTGCCGGGTTAGCGGCTACTCACATGCTGTTCCAGCAGGATCCGATTGGAGAGAGAGACTAGCTCACCCTCATCGGTCAGCAATGTGGTTTTAACCGTGCCGATCTCTTCGATCTGGCCTTCGACCTCGCCAACACGCACTTGTTGCCCAACCTGATACAGCTCACGCACATAGATTCCCGCAAGAATCTGACCGGCAATTTCCCGGCTTCCCAGGCCCATGGCCAGCGCAACGGCCAGACCAACGGTAATCAATACGATGACAATCACATGGTTCAGCAGGTCAGTCTTCACTTCAAGCTGACTGATCGCGACCGAGATGCTGATGATGATCACCAGCCCCTGAGCAATTCGCCCCAGCCCCGAAGCGTAGTCCAGGCCTACGCCTTCTGCCGCCCCGCGCACCAGCCCATTGGCCAATTGTGCGAGCAAAACACCCACCAGCAACACCAGCGCGGCGCCAAATACCTTCGGCAAATACAGCGCCAACATGTCCAGCGTAGCTGAAACTCGCTCAAGTCCAAGGGATTCTGCTGCAGAAACCAGGAAAATCAGCAGAACAAACCAATAGACGATTTTACCGATCAGAGTCGAGATCGGCACTTGCAGCCCTGCACGCGACATCAACTTGGTCAGCCCGGTGCCACCCATCAGGCGATCAAGACCGAGTTTGGCGAGCAGCTTGGACAGCAAGGTATCGAGCAGCTTGGCCACAACGAAACCCAGCAACAGCACGACCAGTGCGCCGAACAGGTTCGGGATGAAGTTGGCGACTTTGGTCCACAACGCAGTCATTGCAGTGACGAGGCTCTGAGTCCAGAGATCAAGTTCCATATTCAATCAGCCTTATCAGCAGTGCGAGCAACAGGTTTACGAAGACGGGAAACCGGCGACACATGGGCCGATCCATTATTCAGGGCGATCATCAGCGCGGGCAGCCAGCGGCCCAGCAGGCTGAACAGATCACCGGCACCCACCTGGCGGTTGGCGGTTTTGAGTACGCGCCCCAGGCATGCATCGTCGTCGCGGCTGGACGGCGAAGCGTTGAGCATGTCGCGCAAAGACTGTTCAAACGGATCGTGCATACGCACCTCTCGTGATGTCTGTGAAAGACGCGGGCAAATTTGGTCGGGTCACATGCGCCATTTTCAAACCCAGCGCAAACGGCGGAATAACCACCATTGTCCGAAGGCCATTGCGAGCACCGTCAAACAGGCAATCAGGAAACCATAAGGGCTACTCGCGAAGGGAATTCCGCCGACATTGATACCCAGTAGCCCGGTGATAAAACTCATCGGCAAGAAGATGCAGGTGATGATGCCGAAGCGATACATCGTGCGATTCATGCGCAGGCTCAAACGCCGGTCTTCAGCCTCCAGCACAAGCCCCACGCGCTCTCGTGTCAATTCGAGCTCTTCAAGATAGCGGGTCAGGCTGTTGTTCAATTCGTTCCAGTAATCGGCATCGTCATCGACAAACCAGGGCAGTTTTATCCGCGTCAGTTGTCCGAAAATATCCCGTTGCGGAGCGAGAAACCGCTTCAGTCCGGCCGCCCTGCGACGGATGTGCAAAATGGCGCCATGCTCAGGGGTATACCGTTCGTCGGCATCCATTTTTTCTTCTTCCTCATCGGCGATTTCCGAGAGGCAAGTGACCAGATCCTGCACCTTGTTAGTGAGCAACTGCGCCAGATAAAGCATCAGCTCAGAAGAGGTTTTCGGGCCCTTGCCCTCCTCCAGCATCGCCAGCAATTCATCAGTGGCACGCAACGGACGCAAACGCAGGGAGATAACGCGCTGAGCGGAGGCAAAAATCCGCACCGAGACCATGTCTTCCGGCTCGGCGCCCGGATTGAGGTTGACCCCGCGCAAGAACAGCAGCAGCTCGGAATCCGGCAACGGCAACAGGCGCGGCCGGGTGTTCTCTTCCAACAGCAGGTCGCAGGTGAACTCATTGAGGCCGCTGGATTTGCGTAGCCAGGTCTGGGTTTGCGGATGACTGCGATCCCAATGCAGCCACAGGCTTTCATGGGCCTGCAGCTGCAAATCGTCGAGTTCAGTCCGGGCTATCGAACGCGCACCACCTTTACCGTCCAGCACCAGGGCGTGCACCAGCCCCCATTGCGCGTTTTCTTCCTCGAACATCCGCATCCCTTTGTCGAAAGCTTATTCAGGCATCTTCAGCGGGCTCGGCGAGATGATTACGCCGTTGTTGTCCGCATAGATGTAGTGGCCCGGGTGGAACGTCACACCGGCAAAAGTGACTGCAACGTCAAGGTCGCCGAGCCCGCGCCTGTTGGACTTCCTCGGGTGGCTAGCAAGGGCCTGCACGCCCAGATCGGTCTGCGCAATGATATCGACGTCGCGGATGCAACCGTAGATCACCAACCCTTCCCAACCGTTTTTCGCGGCTTTCTCGGCCAGCATGTCCCCCAACAGGGCGTGACGCAGCGAACCACCACCGTCGACCACCAGTACCTTGCCATTCCCTTTGAGTTCGACCTGTTCCTTGACCCGCGAGTTGTCTTCGAAGCATTTGATGGTCACGATTTCGCCGCCGAACGAATCACGGCCGCCGAAATTGCTGAACATCGGTTCCAGCACCTGCACCAGCTCCGGATAGGCGTCGCACAGGTCAGGCGTGAGGTAATGGTTCATCGAAAAACTCCTGTAAAAAGGAAGACGATCAAGGATGTCGCACTCTTTTGAAACGAGTCCCGGCGGTCGCTGTTTACCTTAGTTCATCCAATGGTCGCTGAACGAACCTGAACAAACGCTGAAACGTAATAGCGAAACAGCCACCCAATATGACCAGAACCGCACAATGCGTCATATCTTAGCCGCAAGCCGATCCGAACGAAACGCCCTTTTAGAGCGCTCCATCAGACGGCAGCGGCCAGATCCGGCTTCTCGCCCAGCAATGGCGTGCGCTGATCGTTCAACCAACACGCCACCAACGGCCAGACTTCGGCCTGCGCGGCCTTGCTCACGAGCATCTCGACATGCCCGAAGTTGTCTTTGAAGCCCTGAGTGCGCCCCAACTCGATGAACTGCTTATGCTCTGAGCCCACCTGTTCGAACAGTTTGCGGCAAGCCCAACTCGGGTCCTGGTGATCCCCCGCAGCGCTGACTGCCAGCACCGGCACCTGAACGTCGGCAAGCCCTGCCCACCAATCCTTGTTCTTGTCGCCAAAGCGACCGAACAGGCCATACCAACGCATGCTTTCAATGGCCAGGCCGATCGGCTCGTCTTCCGGGCCGCGCTTGAGACGTGAACCGGACAGCTGCGCAAAGCGCTTGAGAATGAAGCGGCTGCTCCACTCCACCGGCGGAATTTTCAGCGGCCAATAGGTGCGGCTCACTTGCGTGCCGAAAAACGCTGCAGAAGCCACGGCAGGCTCGCCCAGGTATTCGCCACCGAGCGCGGCCGCCAGCGTGATGCCACCCAGCGAGTGACCGATCCAGTGCGGCACCTGCCCGCTCTGCTCACGGACAAACGCGGCAATCGCCGGCAGATCGTAGCGAGCGTAGTCGGCAACACGATTGCGCCGGTACTCCTCGTTACGCTGCGACAGGCCGTGGCCGCGCATCTCCGGAATCCACACGTCGAAGCCCAGACGCGCCAGATACGCGCCCAGCCCCAGACCTTTGGGCGAAAACCAGAAGCGCCGGTTGGAAAAACTGCCATGCAGCAGAATCACCGGCACGCCGCGCACCGCCGGTTCATCGGCCATGCCCAGTCGGGTGACGGCGATTTCCACAGACCAGTCCGGGCTGTTGCCGGGTTTCAATCGATAAACGTCTTCGCTCAGATCGCCGCGTCGTTCGGCGCTGATCAGGGCGACAGGAAATAGGTTGCTGCTGCTTTGCATAATGCTCTTGCACAAAAAAGGGCGGCATCTACAGGAGCCCGCCCTACTTGAATCTCAAAACCCGCCTCCTGTGGGAGCGAGCCTGCTCGCGAAAGCGGAGTGTCAGCCAACATCACTGTTGAATGTTGCTCCGTCTTCGTCGGAACGCCGCCCGGAGCAGGCTCGCTCCCACAAGGAAAGCGGGCCGTTCACATACTCTTTAAGCCGGTGTCTGGCCTTCCGCGAGGAAGAACCAGGTTTCCAGCACAGTGTCCGGGTTCAGCGACACGCTTTCGATGCCCTGCTCCATCAGCCACTTGGCCAGATCCGGGTGGTCGGACGGGCCCTGACCGCAGATACCGATGTACTTGCCAGCCTTGTTGCAGGCGGCAATCGCATTGGCCAACAGTTTTTTGACCGCCGGATTACGCTCGTCGAACAGGTGCGCGATGATGCCCGAATCACGGTCCAGACCCAAGGTCAGTTGAGTCAGGTCGTTGGAACCGATCGAGAAACCGTCAAAGAATTCAAGGAATTCTTCCGCGAGAATCGCGTTCGATGGCAGTTCGCACATCATGATGACGCGCAAACCGTTCTCGCCGCGCTTCAAGCCATTCTCGGCCAGCAGATCGACCACCTGGCTGGCTTCGCCGAGGGTGCGCACGAACGGCACCATGATTTCGACGTTGGTCAGGCCCATCTCGTTGCGCACGCGTTTCAGCGCGCGGCATTCGAGTTCGAAACAGTCACGGAACGACTCACTGATGTAACGCGAAGCGCCACGGAAGCCCAGCATCGGGTTTTCTTCTTCCGGCTCGTACAGCTTGCCGCCGATCAGGTTGGCGTATTCGTTGGACTTGAAGTCCGACAGACGCACGATGACCTTCTTTGGTGCAAACGCGGCAGCGAGGGTGCTGATGCCTTCAACCAGCTTTTCTACGTAGAAGCCGACCGGATCGTCGTAACCGGCGATGCGCTTGTCGACGCTTTCCTTGATTTCCTGCGGCAGACCGTCGTAGTTCAGCAGTGCTTTCGGATGCACGCCGATCATACGGTTGATGATGAACTCCAGACGGGCCAGGCCCACACCGGCGTTCGGCAGTTGCGCAAAGTCGAAAGCGCGGTCCGGGTTGCCGACGTTCATCATGATCTTGAACGGCAGCTCCGGCATGGCGTCGACGGAGTTCTTCTTGATGTCGAAGCCCAGCTCGCCTTCGAAGATGTAACCCGTGTCGCCTTCGGCGCAGGACACGGTCACGCCTTGGCCGTCCTTGAGCAGTTGGGTGGCGTTGCCGCAACCGACAACGGCAGGAATGCCCAATTCACGGGCGATGATCGCCGCGTGGCAGGTGCGGCCACCACGGTTGGTGACGATGGCGCTGGCGCGTTTCATCACCGGTTCCCAGTCCGGGTCGGTCATGTCGGAGACCAGCACGTCGCCCGGCTGGACTTTGTCCATCTCGGACACGTCCTTGATGATGCGTACCTTGCCAGCGCCGATGCGCTGGCCGATGGCGCGACCTTCAACCAGCACGGTGCCGGTTTCTTTCAGCAGGTAACGCTCCATGACGTTGGCCTGAGTGCGGCTTTTCACGGTTTCCGGACGAGCCTGCACGATGTACAGCTTGCCGTCATCACCGTCCTTGGCCCACTCGATGTCCATCGGGCAGCCGTAGTGCTTTTCGATGATCATCGCTTGCTTGGCGAGTTCGCTGACTTCAGCGTCGCTGAGGCAGAAACGTGCACGATCAGCCTTGTCGACGTCGATGGTCTTGACCGAACGACCGGCCTTGGCCTCGTCGCCGTAAATCATCTTGATCGCTTTGCTGCCCAGGTTGCGACGCAGGATCGCCGGGCGCCCCGCTTCCAGCGTGCCCTTGTGCACGTAGAACTCATCCGGGTTGACCGCGCCTTGTACAACGGTTTCGCCCAGGCCGTAGGCGCCGGTGATGAACACCACGTCACGGAAACCGGATTCGGTATCGAGGGTGAACATCACGCCGGCGGTGCCGGTTTCCGAACGCACCATGCGCTGCACGCCTGCCGACAGGGCGACCAGTTTGTGGTCGAAGCCCTGGTGCACGCGGTAGGAGATCGCACGGTCGTTGAACAAGGAGGCGAACACCTCTTTGGCGGCGCGGATAACGTTTTCCACACCACGGATGTTCAGGAAGGTTTCCTGCTGACCGGCAAAAGAGGCGTCCGGCAAGTCTTCGGCGGTGGCGGAAGAACGCACGGCCACGGCCACGTCAGGGTTACCGGCCGACAGCGCGGCGAACGCGGTGCGGATCTCGGCATTCAGTTTTTCGGGGAATTCGGCTTCCATGATCCATTGACGGATCTGCGCGCCGGTCTTGGCCAGGGCATTGACGTCATCGACGTCGAGAGCGTCGAGGGCCTGGTGGATCTGATCGTTCAAGCCGCTCAGTTCGAGGAAGTCGCGATAGGCCTGCGCGGTGGTGGCAAAGCCGCCAGGGACCGACACACCGGCACCCGCCAGGTTGCTGATCATCTCGCCCAGGGATGCGTTCTTGCCCCCCACATGCTCAACATCGTGTTTGCCGAGCTTATCGAGGGAAACTACGTACTCTACCAAGGTGATCTCTCCACTAACTGTGTTGGAAAAGCTCAGAAACCGGCAGCTCGGGGGAGCGTTGGCCGGTTGTATGGCCTGGACCTGGAAAATAAGTGAGAATGCGGGCCAATGGCGGCCGGCAAATCGCGCCTATCATATCCAAGATTGATGACTAGCTTAAGGCCCAAGGTGCAAATGAAACGATCTGCTTTCTTTATCTCCGATGGCACCGGCATCACCGCCGAAACCCTGGGTCAAAGCCTCTTGGCGCAGTTCGAAAACATTACCTTCAGCAAATTCACGCGACCGTACATCGACAGCGTGGATAAAGCGCGGGCCATGGTACAACAAATCAACAAAGCCGCCGAAACAGACGGCTTTCGGCCGATTATCTTCGACACCATCGTCAATCAGGACATCCGTGAGATTCTCGCAACGTCCAATGGTTTCATGATCGACATTTTCTCGACCTTCCTGGCGCCTCTCGAACAGGAACTGACCGAGCATTCTTCCTACACCGTTGGCAAATCCCATTCGATCGGCCATAACTCCAATTACATGGAGCGTATCGAGGCGGTGAACTTCGCCCTCGACAACGACGACGGCGCGCGCACCCACTATTACGACAAGGCCGATCTGATACTAGTGGGCGTGTCGCGATGCGGTAAGACGCCGACGTGCCTGTACATGGCCATGCAATTCGGCATCCGCGCGGCCAACTACCCGCTGACCGAAGACGATATGGAGCGCCTGACCCTGCCAGCGGCCCTGCGCGCGCACCAGCACAAGCTGTTCGGCCTGACCATCGACCCGGACCGCCTCACCGCAATCCGCAACGAGCGCAAACCCAACAGCCGCTACTCGAGCTACGCCCAGTGCGAATTCGAAGTACGCGAAGTGGAAAACCTCTTCCGCCGCGAGAACATCCCGAACATCAACTCCACGCATTTTTCGGTGGAAGAGATTTCGGCGAAGATTCTCGTGGAGAAAGGCGTGGAGCGGCGGTTCAAATAGATTGGCGGTGTCTGGTCTGACGCCTTCGCTGGCAAGCCAGCTCCCACAGGGATTTGTGGTGAATGCGCGTTTTGCAAACACCAGAGAAACCTGTGGGAGCGGGCTTGCCCGCGAAGAACGATTACGCGGTTTCAGTCAATGCCCTCCCACAGGGATTTGTGGTGAATGCAAGTTTTGCAAACACCAGAAAAACCTGTGGGAGCGGGCTTGCCCGCGAAGAACGATTACACGGTTTCAGTCAATGCCGTCCCACAGGGATTTGTGGTGAATGCGAGTTTTGCAAACACCAGAGAAACCTGTGGGAGCGGGCTTGCCCGCGAAGAACGATTACGCGGTTTCAGTCAATGCCCTCCCACAGGGATTTGTGGTGAATGCAAGTTTTGCAAACACCAGAGAAACCTGTGGGAGCGGGCTTGCTCGCGAAGAACGATTACGCGGTCTCTGTTAATGCCCGGGCCAAAGCCTCAAACCCACCCAGCAACAACCCATCATCCCCCACCGAATTACACACACTCACCCGAATACACTGCGGCACCGCCGCATGCCCCACCGCAAACGCCTCAGCGGTCGCCACCAGATAGTTGTTCTCTTTCAATTCCGCGGCAATTTGCGAGGCGCGCCACAACTCAGGCACTTGCAGCCAGAAATGCGGGCTGTGGGTATGTGTCTTGTAGCTCAATCCCACCAGCGCTCCCGCCACCAATGCCTTGCGCCGGCCGATCTCGCCGATCTGCTCATCCAGCAAGCGCTCGGCCATGCCGTTTTCGATCCACAGACTCGCCACCTCCATGGTCAATGGATTGGCCATCCAGCAGGTACCGCGAATGGCTGAACTGATACGCCCGATCAACGCTTGCGGCGCATGCAGATAACCAACCCGCAAACCCGCTGAAACCGCCTTGCTCAAGCTGCCGATCAACACCGATCGTTGCGGGGCGAAATAACTCAGTGGCAACGGCCGCTGGCGATCCAGGACCGCGTGGGCGTCGTCTTCGAGGATCAGCAGATTGTGCTGGCGACATACCTCGGCAATCGCCTCACGCCGAGGGACCGACATGACCGCAGCCGTCGGATTCTGGATCGTTGGCGTGCAATACAGCGCCGAGACGCGGTGCTGACGGCAAACTTCCTCCAGCGCAGACGGCAACAATCCTTCGTTATCCATCCCTATACCGATCAGTTTGATCCCGAGCTGACGTGCGACGCTGATCAATCCGGGGTAGGACAAATGCTCGGTGACCACCGTGTCACCGGCCTTGAGCAAACCCATCAATGCGCAAAGCAGGCCATGCTGGCCACCGTTGACGCACAGCACCTGATCGGTGTGCGGGACAAAGTCACCGTGGCGCAGCCATTCGGCACCCGCCGCTCGATGCCGTGGCAGCCCTCCTTCGGCGGTGTATCCCGTCAACTGCTGCAAGCGGCGCGGATCACCGGCCAGCGCCTGTAGGGTCTGGCTCATCAAAGCCGTTTCCTGCCCGGGAATCGGCTGATTCCGACTCATGTCGAGGCAGGCTGGCGGCTCATCGCTGACATTGCGAAAGCCCTTGTCCTGCGGGCGCTCCATCCCGCGCTGACGCACGTAAGTGCCGTCTCCTACACGGGCCACGACCCATCCCACACGCTCCAGTTCGCCGTAGGCACGACTGATGGTGCCGATGGTCACGCCGAGGCTATCGGCCAACAACCTGTGGGGCGGCAACTTGCAACCCGCCTCGATAACACCGGCAGCGATGGCCTTCTCGACCGCGTCGGCGAGACGCTTGTACTTCACGCCAACGCCATGGGCGAGGCCGTCACGGAGGATTGACACCATGGCAATACTTACTTTGACAGTCATTCTTGCCCCGAATAGCGTGTTTAAAACAGGTTCAATCAGGGATAGACCTTTTCAATGACCAGGTCAATTCTGCCGTTCGGAGCACAGCGTATGTCGATCACCCTCAGCACGCCGTTGAACACCAGCAAACCGTGGCTCGCCGGGTTGGTTACCAGTGCGCTGTTCCTGATCGTTTGCGTGAGCTGGGGCACGACCTGGCTGGGGATCAAGATTGCCGTGGAAAGCGTGCCACCCCTGACCGCCGCCGGGCTGCGCTTTCTGATTGCCTTTCCGCTGTTCCTCGGCTTCGCCGTATTGCGCAAGGAGCCGCTGCTGTTCCCCCGGCAGAGTCGGTGGTTTTTTGTGTTCGTCACGCTGTCGTATTTCAGCCTGCCCTACTACCTGCTCAACTATGGCGAGATGCATGTGTCGTCAGGCCTGACAGCCTTGCTGTTCAGCTGCATGCCGGTGTTCATCCTGATTTTCTCTGCGCTGTTTCTGCGCGAGAAAATCCACCCGGCGCAGATGCTCGGCATCGCTATTGGTTTCGGCAGTCTGTTCATGATTATCCGCAGCCAGGGTTTGCATCTGGATCAGGCGGAATGGCTCGGTGTGGTGGCGATTCTCAGCGCGGCGATCATGCATGCGCTGTGTTACGTGGTGACCAAAAAGCACGGCAGCGCGATCAGCGTGATCACCTACAACACCCTGCCCATCGGCATCGCCGGTTTGATGCTGCTGGTCGCTGGCCTTTCACTTGAAAGCCCGACGTTCGCCACCATCACCCCACGCTCGTGGGGCGCCCTGCTCTACCTCGGACTGGTGGCGTCGGTCGGCGGCTTTATTGTCTATTTCGTCCTGCTCAAACGCCTGAGCCCGGTGCTTCTGTCATTCGTGTTCATCATCTTTCCGGTGTTCGCCGTGATCATCGGCGCCTGGTACGAAGGCACGGAAATCTCTCGGGAGCTGATGCTCTATTCGGCCATCCTGCTGGGCGGTTTTGCGATCACCAAATTGCCAGCCAAACGTTGAAAAACCATGCATTGAACATCGGAGGTTCAAATGTCGGTACACACCATGGAAACCCTCAGCCTGTTTAACAACGCCCCCTACCAGCGCGAGTTCAGCGCGCGGGTGATCGCGGTGGTTGATCAGGCCGTCGTCCTCGAACACACGCTGTTCTATCCCACCGGTGGCGGGCAGCCGGGGGATACCGGGCACTTCAGCCTGCCGGATGGCACACGGATCGAAGTGACGGAAACACTGCGCGACCCGTTGCTGCCGTCGATCATCTGGCACAACGTGGCGCAATGCCCGCCTCAACTGTGCGTCGGCACACTGCTCAATGCCAGCCTCGACTGGGCGCGGCGTTATCAACATATGAAGATGCACACCTGCCTGCACCTGCTGGGCTCGATCATCAATGCACCGGTGACGGGATGCAGCATCAGCGCCGACAAGGGACGTCTGGACTTCGACCTGCCGGAAATGACCCTCGACAAGGACAGCCTCACCCGCGACCTCAACGCGCTGATCGAGCAGGCCATTCCAGTCACCACTCTGTCGATGCCCGCCTCGGAATACCCCGCACTGCTGGAAAAAACCGCCAGCCAAACGGTTAAACCCCCGGCGATTCAGGGTGAGCTGCGGCTGGTTGAAGTCATCGGCATCGACATCCAGCCCTGTGGCGGCACCCACGTGCAGAACACCCGGGAAATCGGCCGGGTGTTTTGCGAAAAAATCGAGAAAAAGAGCAGGACCAACCGAAGGGTGATCCTGCGGTTTGCATGAGCCTTAGATCACGAATAGATCGACAAAGCGGTTCACCGGAGTCGCCTCAAGCTGCGCCTGATCTTTGCACAGCGCGAAGATCTCGCCGCTGCGTTGCCCAGTGAAACGAGTGGCCAGGTTCGCCTTGAACTTGTCTTCGAGCAACGCAATGCCCTCGGCGCGGCGGCGACGATGGCCGATCGGGTATTCCACCACCACGTTGTCGGTGCTTGAGCCGTCCTTGAAAAACACCTGCACGGCGTTGGCGATCGAGCGTTTGTCGGCCTCCAGGTATTCGCGGGTGAAGCGCGGCTCTTCGACGATGACCATTTTTTCGCGCAGCACATCGATGATCGGATGGGCCTTGTGGAAGTCATCTTCGTATTGCTCGGCCACCAGATTGCCAAACGCCAGCGGCACGGCGGTCATGTACTGGATGCAGTGATCGCGGTCAGCGGCGTTGGCCAGCGGCCCGACCTTGGAAATGATGCGGATCGCCGATTGGTGGGTGGTGATGACGATCCGGTCGATTTCATGCAGACGATTGCGCACTTGTGGATGCAAAGTGACGGCGGCCTCGCAGGCCGTTTGCGCGTGGAATTCGGCAGGGAAGCTGATTTTGAACAGGACGTTTTCCATTACGTAACTGCCAAACGGCCGTGAAAAGCTGAAGCTGCGTTTGTCCTCGGGCTTCAGCGCCAGATCGCTGTTGGTGTGGCTGAACAGCACGTCGTAGAAGCCCCACTGTTTAGCGCTCAAGACACCGGGAATGCCCATCTCGCCGCGAAGGGCGATGTCGGCCAGACGCACGCCACGACTCGACGCATCCCCCGCCGCCCAGGATTTTCGCGAACCGGCATTCGGCGCATGGCGATAGGTGCGCAACGCCTGCCCATCAGCAAAGGCATGGGACAACGCCGACAGCAGTTGCTCGCGGTTGGCGCCCATCAGTTTGGCGGTCACAGCGGTCGAAGCGACTTTCACCAGAATGACGTGGTCGAGTCCTACGCGATTGAAGGAGTTTTCCAGGGCGATGATGCCTTGAATCTCGTGGGCCATGATCATCGCTTCGAGCACATCGCGAATCGTCAGCGATGCTTCGCCATTGGCCAGACGTTTTTGCGAGAGGTGATCAGCCACCGCAAGAATGCCGCCAAGGTTGTCCGACGGATGCCCCCATTCAGCGGCGAGCCAGGTGTCGTTGTAGTCGAGCCAACGGACGATGCAGCCGATATCCCACGCGGCTTTCACCGGGTCGAGGCGATAACTGGTGCCCGGAACCCGCGCGCCAAACGGCACGACAGTGCCTTCGACGAGGGGGCCGAGGTGTTTGGTGCATTCGGGGAAACGCAGGGCCAGCAAGCCACAGCCGAGCGTGTCCATCAGGCAATTGCGGGCGGTGTCGAGGGCTTCGGTGGATTCGACTTTGTAGGTGAGGACGTAATCGGCGATGTCCTGCAGGACACGGTCGTAGTCGGGGCGGTTGTTCAGGTCGACGTTGGCGCTCATGTTCGATTCACTCTTGAAGTGGTTCGTTGATGGGACCTCGGTTCAGGGCTAGATTTTCTTATTTTTGAAATGCAATCCACTGTGGGAGCGGGCTTGCTCCCACAAGGTATCAAGTGTTATTTAAAAAGCGTCGCCGGGGATCCGCACGTAGCCTTCCATCAACACCCGCGCACTGCGACTCATGATGGCTTTCTTCACCACCCACTCACCGTTTTCAAGGTTGGCCTCAGCGCCGACGCGCAAGGTCCCGGACGGGTGACCGAAGCGCACGGCGTTGCGCTCAACACCGCCCGCGGCCAGGTTGACCAAGGTCCCGGAAATGGCTGCTGCGGTACCGATCGCCACCGCCGCCGTGCCCATCATCGCGTGGTGCAACTTGCCCATCGACAACGCGCGCACCAGCAAATCAACATCGCCAGCCGCCACGGCTTTGCCGCTGGACGCCAGGTAATCCACAGGCTTGGCCACGAACGCCACTTTGGGTGTGTGTTGGCGCTTGGCCGCGTCATCCAGATTGGAGATCAGGCCCATGCGCAGCGCACCGTAAGCACGGATGGTTTCGAACATCTGCAACGCTTTCGGGTCGCTGTTGATCGCGCCTTGCAGTTCGGTGCCGGTGTAGCCGATGTCTTCAGCGTTGACGAAGATCGTCGGGATCCCGGCATTGATCATGGTTGCCTTGAACGTGCCGACACCCGGCACTTCCAGCTCATCGACCAGGTTGCCAGTGGGAAACATCGAACCGCCGCCGCCCTCTTCTTCCGCCGCCGGGTCCATGAATTCGACCTGCACTTCGGCGGCGGGAAAGGTCACGCCGTCGAGTTCGAAATCACCGGTTTCCTGCACTTCGCCGTTGGTGATCGGCACGTGAGCGATGATGGTTTTGCCGATGTTGGCCTGCCACACGCGCACCACGGCAACACCGTTGTGCGGAATGCGGCTGGCGTCGACCAGACCGTTGCTGATGGCGAACGAACCGACCGCTGCCGAGAGGTTGCCGCAGTTGCCGCTCCAGTCGACGAATGGTTTGTCGATGGAGACCTGACCAAACAGGTAATCGACGTCGTGATCAGCCTTGATGCTTTTCGACAGGATCACGGTTTTGCTGGTGCTGGACGTAGCGCCGCCCATGCCGTCGATCTGCTTGTCGTACGGGTCGGGGCTGCCGATCACCCGCAGCAGCAAGGCATCACGGGCCGGGCCGGGAATCTGTGCGACTTCGGGTAGATCCTTGAGGCTGAAGAACACGCCTTTGCTGGTGCCGCCGCGCATGTAGGTGGCGGGGATCTTTATTTGAGGTGCGTGGGCCATGGTGCTCCTTAACGAAGGCGCGGGACTTAAAATCCCACGCCCACATCCGATGATTTAAACGGCAACCGCCGACTCTTCGAGGAAATCCTGGGCGAAGCGCTGCAACACGCCGCCGGCCTCGTAGATCGACACTTCTTCAGCGGTATCGAGACGGCAAGTCACCGGCACCTCGACACGCTCGCCATTCTTGCGGTGGATCACCAGCGTCAGATCGGCGCGCGGCTTGCGATCGCCGATCACGTCGTAGGTTTCGCTGCCGTCGATGGCCAGAGTGTGACGGTCGGTGCCGGGTTTGAACTCCAGCGGCAACACGCCCATGCCCACCAGATTGGTGCGGTGAATGCGCTCGAAACCTTCAGCGACAATTGCTTCAACACCGGCCAGCCGCACGCCTTTGGCCGCCCAGTCGCGGGACGAACCCTGACCGTAATCGGCGCCGGCAATGATGATCAGCGGCTGTTTGCGCTCCATGTAGGTTTCGATGGCTTCCCACATGCGCATCACTTTGCCTTCCGGCTCGACACGGGCCAGCGAACCCTGTTTGACCTTGCCGTTTTCCACCACCATTTCGTTGAACAGTTTCGGGTTGGCAAACGTCGCGCGCTGCGCGGTCAAGTGGTCGCCACGGTGCGTCGCATAAGAGTTGAAGTCCTCTTCCGGCAGGCCCATTTTCGCCAGGTATTCACCGGCGGCGCTGTCGAGCATGATCGCGTTCGAGGGCGACAGGTGATCGGTGGTGATGTTGTCCGGCAGCACCGCCAGCGGGCGCATGCCCTTGAGCGGCCGCGCCCCGGCCAGCGCGCCTTCCCAGTACGGCGGACGGCGGATGTAAGTGCTCATCTCGCGCCAGTCGTACAGCGGCGTGACTTTCGGGCCGGTGTCTTCGTGGACAGCGAACATCGGGATATAGACCTGACGGAACTGCTCAGGCTTGACCGAAGACTTCACCACCGCGTCGATTTCCTCGTCGCTCGGCCAGATGTCTTTGAGGCGGATTTCCTTGCCATCGACCACGCCCAACACGTCTTTTTCGATGTCGAAACGGATGGTGCCGGCAATCGCGTAAGCGACCACCAGTGGCGGCGAAGCGAGGAACGCTTGCTTGGCGTACGGGTGAATACGGCCGTCAAAGTTGCGGTTGCCGGACAGCACAGCGGTGGCGTACAGATCGCGGTCGATGATTTCCTGCTGGATCACCGGGTCCAGCGCGCCGGACATGCCGTTGCAGGTGGTGCAGGCGAACGCGACGACGCCGAAACCGAGCTGTTCCAGCTCAGTGGTCAACCCGGCTTCGTCGAGGTACAGCGCCACGGTTTTCGAACCCGGCGCCAGCGACGATTTCACCCACGGTTTGCGGGTCAGGCCAAGCTTGTTGGCATTGCGTGCAATCAGGCCGGCGGCAATCACGTTGCGCGGGTTGCTGGTGTTGGTGCAACTGGTGATGGCGGCGATGATGACTGCGCCGTCGGGCATCTGGCCCGGCACATCTTCCCACTGACCAGAGATGCCTTTGGCGGCCAGATCGCTGGTGGCGACGCGAGCGTGCGGGTTGCTCGGGCCGGCCATGTTGCGCACGACCGATGACAGATCGAAGGTCAAACCACGCTCATATTGCGCGCCTTTGAGGCTGTCAGCCCACAGGCCGGTGGTTTTGGCATAGTGCTCGACCAGTTGCACCTGCTGGTCTTCGCGCCCCGTCAGTTTCAAGTAATCGATGGTCTGCTGATCGATGTAGAACATCGCGGCAGTGGCGCCGTATTCCGGGGCCATGTTGGAGATGGTCGCGCGGTCGCCGAGGGTCAGCGCGCAGGCGCCTTCGCCGAAGAACTCCAGCCACGCGCCGACGACTTTCTGCTTACGCAGGTATTCGGTCAGCGCCAGCACCATGTCGGTGGCGGTGATGCCAGGTTGCAGCTTGCCCGTCAGTTCGACGCCGACGCTTTCCGGCAGGCGCATCCACGAGGCGCGGCCAAGCATCACGCTTTCGGCTTCAAGCCCACCGACGCCGATGGCGATCACGCCCAGCGCATCGACGTGCGGGGTGTGGCTGTCGGTGCCGACGCAGGTGTCGGGGAACGCTACGCCGTCACGCACCTGGATCACCGGCGACATTTTCTCCAGGTTGATCTGGTGCATGATGCCGTTGCCCGGCGGGATCACGTCGACGTTCTTGAAGGCCTTTTTGGTCCAGTTGATGAAGTGGAAACGGTCTTCGTTACGGCGATCTTCAATGGCGCGGTTTTTCTCGAACGCCTGCGCATCAAACCCGCCCGCCTCTACCGCCAGCGAGTGGTCGACGATCAGTTGCGTCGGCACCACCGGGTTGACCTGCGCCGGGTCGCCACCCTGCAACGCAATCGCGTCACGCAGGCCGGCGAGATCGACCAGTGCGGTCTGACCAAGAATGTCGTGGCACACCACACGCGCCGGGAACCACGGGAAGTCGAGATCGCGTTTGCGTTCGATCAGTTGTTTCAGGGAATCGGTGAGCGTGGCCGGATCGCAGCGACGCACGAGGTTTTCCGCCAGCACGCGGGAGGTGTACGGCAGGGTGTCGTAGCTGCCGGGCAGGATCGCATCGACTGCCGCGCGGGTGTCGTAGTAATCCAGCGGGCTGCCGGGCAGGTTTTTGCGGAATTCTGTGTTCATCGGGTCAGGACTCGGGTCACGGTGATTGCAAAGGGTGAGCACTGCACCGGCACTGAAGTGGACTCGGTCAATGGTGGGAGGGGGCTTGCTCCCGAATGCGGTGTGTCATTGAAGCCTCATTGACTGATACACCGCATTCGGGAGCAAGCCCCCTCCCACATTGGTTCCCGGTTTATCCAGTTACCGATGCGGAGGGCTCACCATTCAGCGACGTTCGATTGGCACGAACTTGCGCTGTTCGACGCCGGTGTACTCGGCGCTTGGGCGGATGATGCGATTGTTGGCGCGTTGCTCGAACACATGCGCGGCCCAGCCGGTCAGGCGCGAGCAGACGAAGATCGGCGTGAACAGCTTGGTCGGGATGCCCATGAAGTGGTACGCCGAGGCATGGTAGAAGTCGGCATTCGGGAACAGCTTCTTCTGCTCCCACATGGTCTTGTCGATGGCTTCGGAAACCGCGAACAGCACCTCGTCACCGACTTCGTCCGCGAGTTTTTTCGACCAGCCCTTGATCACCTCGTTGCGCGGATCGCTGTCCTTATAGATCGCATGGCCGAAGCCCATGATCTTGTCTTTGCGCTCAAGCATGCCGAGGGTGCCTTTGATCGCCTCTTGCGGCGACGTGAAGCGCTCGATCATTTCCATCGCGGCTTCGTTGGCGCCGCCGTGCAGCGGGCCACGTAGCGAACCGATGGCCGCCGTGACGCAGGAATACAGATCGGACAGGGTCGAAGCGCAAACACGGGCGGTGAAGGTCGAGGCGTTGAATTCGTGCTCGGCGTAGAGGATCAACGAGACGTTCATCACTTTGACGTGCAGCTCGCTCGGTTTCTTGTCGTGCAGCAAGTGCAGGAAGTGGCCGCCGATGGTCGGTTCGTCGCTGACGCAGTTGATGCGTTTGCCGTCGTGGCTGAAGCGATACCAGTAGCACATGATCGCCGGGAACGCGGCCAGCAGACGGTCGGTCTTGTCCCGTTGTTCGGAGAAGTCTTTCTCCGGTTCGATATTGCCCAGGAACGAGCAACCGGTGCGCATCACGTCCATCGGGTGGGCGTCGGCGGGGATGCGTTCCAGCACTTCTTTCAGCGCTGGCGGCAGGTCGCGCAGCTTGCTCAGCTTGTTCTGGTAGGCGTCGAGTTGCGCCTGGGTCGGCAGTTCGCCGTACAGCAGCAGGTACGCCACTTCTTCGAATTGTGCGTCTGCGGCCAGTTCGCGCACGTCGTAGCCGCGATAAGTCAGCCCGGCACCGGCCTGGCCCACGGTGGACAGTGCGGTTTGCCCGGCAACCTGGCCACGGAGCCCGGCGCCACTGAGTACTTTTGCTTCGGCCATTGCTGTCTCCAATTCTTGAATTTGTTAGGGGAAACTTGTGGGAGCGAGCCTGCTCGCGAAGGTTGTCGCAACACCTCGGTCCATCAAGGACACCGCGTTATCGTTGGCGTCCTTCGCGAGCAGGCTCGCTCCCACAGGGTTTGAATCAGCCTTTCTTTTGTGCAAACAACGCGTCGAGCTTCTGCTCGAAGGTGTGGTAATCGATACGATCGTAGAGCTCCATGCGAGTCTGCATGGTGTCGATGACATTCTGCTGCGTGCCGTCGCGGCGGATCGCGGTGTAGACGTTTTCCGCCGCTTTGTTCATCGCGCGGAACGCCGACAGCGGATACAACACCAGCGACACGTCGGCGCCGGCCAGTTGCTCGGTGGTGTACAGCGGCGTCGCGCCGAACTCGGTGATGTTGGCCAGAATCGGCGCCTTCACACGGTTGGCGAACAGCTTGTACATCTGCAGTTCAGTGATGGCTTCCGGGAAGATCATGTCGGCGCCGGCCTCGATGCACGCCGCAGCGCGATCCAGTGCCGATTCCAGGCCTTCAACGGCCAGCGCATCGGTGCGCGCCATGATCACGAAGCTGTCGTCGGTACGCGCATCGACGGCTGCCTTGATGCGGTCGACCATTTCCTGCTGACTGACGATCTCTTTGTTCGGACGGTGGCCACAGCGCTTGGCGCCGACCTGATCCTCGATGTGAATCGCCGCCGCGCCGAACTTGATCATCGACTTGACGGTGCGCGCCACGTTGAACGCCGACGAGCCGAAACCGGTATCGACGTCCACCAGCAGCGGCAGATCGCAAACGTCGGTGATGCGGCGCACGTCGGTCAGCACGTCATCCAGACCGGTAATACCCAGGTCCGGAACGCCGAGCGAGCCTGCGGCCACCCCGCCACCGGACAGGTAGATCGCCTTGAATCCGGCACGTTTGGCCAACAGCGCGTGATTGGCGTTGATCGCGCCGACCACTTGCAAGGGGTGCTCGCTGGCGACCGCATCGCGGAAACGCTGGCCTGGAGTGTTCGGGTTGGAACTCATGACTCACCTCGTTCAGTGGCTGTCTTATTGTGGGCGCCGTCCTGGTAATGACGGGCGATGTTGCGTTTCGAGGCGCCGATGTGGCGGCGCATCAACAATTCCGCGAGCTCGCCGTCACGGTCGGCGATGGCATCGAGAATCCGGTGGTGTTCGGCGAACGCCTGGCGTGGGCGGTTCGGCGTGGTGGAAAACTGGATGCGGTACATACGCACCAATTGATAAAGCTCGCCGCAGAGCATCTGGGTCAGCGTGCGGTTGCCGCTGCCCTGAATGATCCGGTAATGGAAATCGAAATCGCCTTCCTGCTGGTAGTAGCCGACGCCCGCTTGAAACGCCGCGTCGCGCTCATGGGTTTCCAGCACCCGGCGCAGCTCGTGGATTTCTTCGACGCTCATGCGCTCGGCCGCCAGACGGCAAGCCATGCCTTCGAGGGATTCGCGGATTTCGTAGAGTTCTATCAGTTCGGCGTGGCTCAGCGACACTACCCGCGCACCGACGTGCGGTACACGTACCAGCAGGCGCTGGCCTTCCAGACGATGAATGGCTTCACGCAGCGGCCCGCGGCTGATGCCATAGGTGCGCGCCAGTTCCGGCTCGGAGATCTTGCTGCCCGGGGCGATCTCGCCTTTGACGATTGCCGCCTGAATGCGCCGGAAGACGTTTTCCGAGAGCGTCTCGGAATCGTCGCCGCTGATGACCGGGGGATCGAGTTGATCCAGCATGATTGTCGACACCTTTAAATCCAGTGCGGCAAAAACTAGCCAATTAGCCCGCATCAGTCAAAGGATAAATAGATATTGTCGACAATCGTCTAATAACCGTAGGCAATCTCCCATTGGTCGATTAATCCCTGTGGGAGCAGGCTCGCTCCCACAAGGTTCCCAAAGGGTTATAGACCGGCGCAGGCGCTGGCGCCATAAAACCACCGTGCTAGAATGCCGCCCGCATTTGCTGGCCATTTGTACGGCTTGTCATAAAAAGCTGATAGGCACACGAAGGGTCTTGCGCAACTTTTGCCAACGACCTGAACCGAAAACGGAACGCTGCGCACCAGGATTTATGAGACTCAAGCCTTTCCCCACATTTTTTGCTCTGTTCTGCCTGCCCGGCCTCGCTGCGGCGGGGGAAAAAACCGTGTACGGCCTCAACGAATACGCGTCCCTTGATGGCATCAATCTGGAAGTCGCGGCCAAGCTCGACACCGGGGCGAAAACCGCGTCGCTGAGCGCCCGCGACATCAAACGTTTCAAACGCGACGGCGAATCCTGGGTGCGCTTCTATCTGGCCATCGACGCCGCGCATTCGCACCCGATCGAACGACCGCTGGCCCGGGTCAGCAAGATCAAGCGTCGCGCTGGCGACTACGATCCGGAAGAAGGCAAAAAGTACACCGCCCGCCCGGTAATCGAGCTGGATATTTGCATGGGCACGGCGCTGCGCAGCATCGAAGTGAACCTGACCGACCGAAGTGCGTTCCAATACCCGCTTTTGATCGGCTCCGAAGCGCTGAAACGCTTCGACGCGCTGGTCGATCCAAGCCTTAAATACGCTGCAGGCAAACCCGCCTGCACCATCGCCGCTCATACCGCCGAGTAATTTTCATGCGTTCTCTAACCTTCCACCTGAAAATCCTGATCACCATTCTGGTGTTACTGGGCGTTTCGGTTACGGCCTATCAGATTTTCGTGCTCGGCATCCCGGTGACCGAAGACGCCACCGACGACTTGTGGAACATCGACGCCAAAGTCGAGTTCGTCGCCAGCACCAAGGATCCGGTGAAGATCCAGATGTTCGTGCCGCCGCTGAGCCGCGATTACGTCAGCCTCAACGAGAGCTTCATTTCCAATAACTACGGCGTGGCCGTGAACCGCGTCGATGGCAACCGCAAGGTGACGTGGTCGGCGCGACGGGCCAAGGGCAACCAGACCCTTTATTACCGTCTGGTGCTGACCAAGCGCTACACCGCCGAAAAATCCAAGATCAAGGGCCCGACCTTCCGCGACAGCATCGCCATTGAAGGCCCGGAAAAGATCGCTGCCGAAGCCCTGCTCGCGCCGATCCGCCAACACTCGGCCGACGTCGAAACCTTCATTGGCGAGGCGATCAAACGGGTCAACAACGTCAACGATGACAACGTGAAGCTGCTGCTGGCCGGCGACCCGTCGACGCCGCACAAAGCCAAAATCGTCGAACTGCTGTTGTCCATCGCCCACGTGCCGGTGGAAAAAGTCCACACCATCCGCCTCGTCGCCGACCAGCCACAAACCCCTGAACTGTGGCTGCGCAGCTTCAACGGCAACGACTGGCTGTACTTCAACCCGGAAACCGGCGAACAGGGCCTGCCGACCGACCGCCTATTGTGGTGGACCGGCGATGAAAACCTGATCACCGTCGACGGCGGCAAGAAAGCCAACGTGACCTTCAGCCTGAACAACAGCGAGATGAACGCAATTCGTCTGGCCAAGCTGACCGACGAAAACACCGACGCCAACTTCCTCGAATATTCGCTATACGGCTTGCCGCTGCAGACTCAGCAAACGTTCATGATCATGGTGATGATCCCGATCGGCGTGCTGGTGATCCTGATCCTGCGCAACCTGATCGGCCTGCAGACCCTCGGCACGTTTACCCCGGTACTGATCGCCCTCGCCTTCCGTGAAACGCAACTGGGCTTCGGCATCCTGCTGTTTACCGTGATCACGGCGCTGGGCCTGTCGTTACGTTCGTACCTGGAACACCTGAAGCTGCAAATGCTGCCGCGACTGTCGGTGGTGCTGACCTTTGTGGTGGTGTTGATCGCGGCGATCAGTCTGTTCAGCCATAAGCTCGGGCTGGAGCGCGGTCTGTCCGTGGCGCTGTTCCCGATGGTGATTCTGACCATGACCATCGAACGCCTGTCGATCACCTGGGAAGAACGCGGTGCCAGCCATGCGATGAAAGTCGCGATCGGTACGCTGTTTGCGGCGTCTCTGGCACACCTGATCATGACTGTGCCGGAACTGGTTTACTTCGTGTTCACTTTCCCGGCGATCCTGCTGATTCTGGTGGGCTTCATGCTGGCAATGGGTCGCTATCGCGGTTACCGCCTGACCGAGCTGGTGCGTTTCAAGGCGTTCCTGAACAAGGCTGATCACTGATGTTCGGTTTCTGGAAGACCTGGAAGGCTCTGGAGGCCCGGGGCATCATGGGCATCAATCGGCGTAATGCCGACTACGTGCTCAAGTACAACAAGCGCAGCCTGTACCCAATCGTCGATGACAAGATCATCACCAAGGAACGCGCCATCGCGGCTGGCATTCATGTGCCGGAACTGTATGGCGTGATCTCCACCGAGAAGGAAATCGACAAGCTCGGCGAGATCATCGGCGGGCGCAGCGACTTCGTGATCAAACCGGCCCAGGGCGCCGGCGGTGACGGCATCATCGTGATTGCCGACCGTTTCGAAGGACGCTATCGCACGGTGTCGGGCAAGATCCTTGCCCACGAGGAGCTGGAACATCACATCTCCAGCATCCTCACCGGTCTGTATTCGCTGGGCGGCCATCGCGATCGCGCGCTGATCGAATACCGCGTGACCCCGGATCAGATTTTCAAAAGCATCAGCTACGAAGGCGTGCCGGACATTCGCATCATCGTGCTGATGGGTTATCCGGTGATGGCCATGTTGCGTCTGCCAACCCGTCAATCCGGCGGCAAGGCCAACCTGCACCAGGGCGCCATCGGCGTCGGCGTCGATCTGGCGACCGGCCTGACACTGCGCGGCACCTGGCTGAACAACATCATCACCAAACACCCGGACACCACCAACGCGGTGGACGGCGTGCAACTGCCCTACTGGGACGGTTTCATGAAACTCGCCGCTGGTTGTTACGAGCTGTGCGGGTTGGGTTACATCGGCGTGGACATGGTGCTCGACCAGGAAAAGGGCCCGCTGATTCTGGAGCTGAATGCGCGGCCGGGGCTGAACATTCAGATTGCCAACGACTGCGGGCTGACGTTGCGTACCCATGCGGTGGAAGCACGACTGGAAGAGCTCAAAGCGCGTGGCGTGACCGAGTCGGTTGAAGAGCGGGTGGCGTTTACCCAGGAAATGTTTGGGCATATTCCAGCCGTCGAAGGCTGATCCCCCCGATGATCGTTCCCACGCTCTGCGTGGGAATGCATCCCGTGACGCTCCGCGTCACAGTGGACGCAGAGCGTCCATGGCGGCGATAAGGTTGATCCGAATCTGAGTCACGGCCTTTGCGAGCAAGCCCGCTCCCACTTTGGAATGCATCCTCCTGTGGGAGCGAGCCTGCTCGCGAAAGCGGCTCCCCTGCCACCACAAGGCTCAACCCTGCCGCCAATCTGCCAATCCCCGACATCCCCTCTAGGAGCAATTCCCACAGAAGACTACAATCCCCACCCCGCCTCGATGGCCGATCTGCCCCGCCCATGTTGACCTGTTCCGTACACCCACTGCCCTACCGTGCCAATCCCGCCGACTACTTCGCGGCAATCCGCAACGCCCCCGGTGCCGTGCTGCTCGACAGTGGCCGGCCGAGTGCCGAGCGTGGCCGTTATGACTTGCTCAGCGCCTGGCCGCTGGAACAATTGGCGGTGTCGCCGGATGAAAGCGGCAGCCATTTTCTGCAACGCTTGCGCGACATTCTGAGCCGTTTGGGTGAAGCGCACATACCTGCCGGTTATGAACTGCCGTTCGCCGGCGGTTTGATCGGTTACCTGAGCTATGACTTCGGTCGGCACCTGGAAAACCTGCCGAGCCAGGCACGGGATGATCTGCAATTGCCCGACGCGCGGTTCGGGTTGTATGACTGGGCCTTGGTCAGCGATCACCAGAACGCCACCAGCCAATTGGTCTTTCATCCGTCGGTGGGCGACAGTGAGCGGCAACGCCTGATCAAGCTGTTCTCTGAACCGGCCTCGACCTCGCTGACACCGTTCACGCTGAACCAGCCGATGAGCGCCGACCTTTCGGCTGACGACTACCGTCAGGCGTTCGAACGCATTCAGCATTACATTCAGGCCGGCGACTGTTATCAGGTCAACTTTGCCCAGCGTTTCCGTGCGCAATGCCAAGGCGATCCATGGCTGGCCTATTGTGCGTTGCGCAAAGCCTGCCCTACCCCGTTTTCCGGCTTCCAGAGCCTGCCCGACGGCGGCGCGGTGTTGAGCCTGTCCCCAGAGCGCTTCGTCAAAGTCAGCCAGCGCCAAGTGGAAACCCGCCCGATCAAGGGCACCCGCCCCCGTGGCCTGACGCCCGCCGAAGACGCCGCCAACGCCGCCGAACTGCTGGCCAGCCCCAAGGATCGCGCGGAGAACCTGATGATCGTCGACTTGCTACGCAGCGACCTCGGTCGCAGCTGCCGCATCGGCTCGGTGCGGGTGCCGGAGTTGTTCAACCTGGAAAGCTATCCGAACGTGCATCATCTGGTCAGCAGCGTGACCGGCGAACTGGCGCCGGATCGTGACGCGCTGGACCTGATCGCCGGCAGCTTCCCCGGCGGCTCGATCACCGGCGCGCCGAAGATTCGCGCGATGCAGATCATCGATGAGCTGGAGCCGACCCGGCGCGGGTTGTATTGCGGCTCGCTGCTGTATCTGGACGTGCGCGGCGAGATGGACAGCTCCATCGCGATTCGCAGTCTGCTGGTCAAGGATGGGCAGGTGTGCTGCTGGGGTGGCGGCGGGATTGTCGCGGATTCGGACTGGCAGGCCGAGTATCAGGAGTCGATCACTAAAGTGAAAATCCTCCTGAAAACCCTGCAGAACCTCTAAAAGCATCGCGAGCAAGCCCGCTCCCACACTTGGAATGCATTTCAAATGTGGGAGCGGGCTTGCCCGCGAAAGCGTCCTTCCAGACGACTACAAACTCAGGTCGCGATTAGAAGCCTTGAGGAATTCCTGTTTCAGTTCATCGAAGGTGTGCACCGCCGGAAACTGCGGGAACTCACGGATCACATTGTCCGGCGCATGGAACAGAATCCCCGCATCCGCTTCGCCCAGCATCGTCGTGTCGTTATACGAATCCCCCGCCGCAATCACCCGGTAATACAAACTCTTGAACGACAGCACCGACTGCCGCTTCGGATCCTTCTGACGCAACTGATAGCTGGTTACCCGCCCGGTTTCATCAGTAATCAGACGATGGCAAAGCAAGGTCGGGAAGCCCAGTTGGCGCATCAGCGGCTGGGAGAACTCATAGAAGGTGTCCGAGAGAATCACCACCTGGAAGCGCTCGCGCAGCCAGTTGACGAACTCCACCGCGCCGTCTAGCGGCTTGAGCGTGGCGATCACTTCCTGAATGTCCGACAGCTTCAAGCCGTGTTCATCGAGAATGCGCAGACGCTGCTTCATCAGCACGTCGTAGTCGGGGATGTCCCGGGTGGTGGCCTTGAGGGATTCGATTCCGGTTTTTTCGGCGAAGGCGATCCAGATTTCCGGCACCAACACCCCTTCAAGATCCAGGCAAGCAATTTCCACAAAACACTCCCGTTTGTATTGATTATTTGAGTCGAGCGAAGCCGAACTCTAGCGACTCAAACTCAAGCACGCAACGCACAGGACGCCCCGAGCGCCGCCACTTTTTGTTAACATCGCCGCCATATAGAGCGCCCAGCGCCACCGACCTGTAGGAAGCCGCCCTGATGAGCCCAACGTTCGATGTCGTGGAACTCGCCACGACCTATGCCAACAAATCCGCTCAAGACATCCTTAAACTCGCGTTTGCCGAGTTCGGTGATGAGCTGTGGATATCTTTCAGTGGCGCCGAGGATGTGGTGCTGGTGGACATGGCCTGGAAGCTGAACAAGAACGTCAAGGTGTTCAGTCTCGACACTGGCCGCCTGCATCCCGAGACCTATCGCTTCATCGATCAGGTGCGCGAGCACTACAAGATCGACATCGAACTGGTCTCGCCGGACTACACGAAACTCGAGCCGTTCGTGAAGGAAAAAGGCCTGTTCAGCTTCTACAAGGACGGCCATGGCGAATGCTGCGGGATCCGCAAGATCGAACCGCTGCGGCGCAAACTGTCTGGCGTCAAAGCCTGGGCCACCGGCCAGCGCCGCGACCAGAGCCCGGGCACGCGCAGCGCCGTTGCCGTGATGGAAATCGATACGGCGTTCTCCACGCCGGAACGCACCCTGTACAAGTTCAACCCGCTGGCACAGATGACCAGCGAAGAGATCTGGGGCTACATCCGCATGCTTGAGCTGCCGTACAACAGCCTGCATGAACGCGGCTTCATCAGCATCGGTTGCGAACCGTGCACCCGCCCGGTCCTGCCGAACCAGCACGAGCGCGAAGGCCGTTGGTGGTGGGAAGAAGCGACCCAGAAAGAATGCGGGTTGCATGCGGGGAATATCATCAGCAAGGCGTAAACCTTTACCGCAATGACGTCCCCTGTGGGAGCGGGCTTGCTCGCGAAAGCGGTCTTTCAGTCACTGGATTTGTTGACTGAAAAGACGCCTTCGCGAGCAAGCCCGCTCCCACATTTGTTTCGCAGTGGCACGCCAAAAATGTGTACACAGGAATGTCACCATCAGTGCCATTTATGTGTGCACTTTTTGTTTGCGCGCCCTGAAAAGTTACATCCCTTCTAAAAAGCCCGTTCGTTCCATCCCCGCCATACCCTTCTGCAAAAAATAAATACCTGTTCAAGTGGTCAATTTTTACTCACCTGATTTCAGGCACTTAGCGTCAGTCGATAACTTTTCGAAATGAGCGGCGCTATTCATAGATCGCCAACTGGCACAGATCTGGCTTTAGTGCATACATGTTTTGTATACAAAACTGCAAAACATGCACACTTTCGATCCGCAAGCCTGAAGCGCCCTATCCCGTACAGGCTGCAGATGCCCCGTAACCAGTGATGCTTTCACTGCCGCGACGAAGATATGTCGAGCCCGACGGCTCATGCACAGTCATCGCGGCCCTGAACATCAGGAGCCTGCCGGAATGCGTACAAGTCTCTCAAATAACATCGCGCTGAATCTGCCCTCCTCTGCCCTCGATCAACCCTTGCCCCACGACGGGCTGGACGAGCCGCTGCAACTGAGCCCGCGCCTGCACAACAGGGACCTGGCACCAACCAAGGCCGAAGGTCGGCGCTGGGGCAAATACAGCATCTTTGCCCTGTGGACGAACGACGTGCACAACATCGCCAACTATTCATTCGCCATCGGCCTCTACGCGCTGGGCCTGGGCGGCTGGCAGATTCTGCTGTCGTTGGGGATCGGCGCGGCGCTGGTGTACTTCTTCATGAACCTGTCCGGCTACATGGGACAAAAAACCGGGGTGCCGTTTCCGGTGATCAGCCGGATCAGTTTCGGCATCCACGGTGCGCAAATTCCTGCATTGATCCGGGCGGTTATCGCCATCGCCTGGTTCGGGATTCAGACGTATCTGGCGTCCGTGGTGTTTCGCGTGTTGCTCACGGCAGTGCATCCCGGCTTCGCCGATTACGACCACAACTCGATCCTCGGCCTGTCGACGCTGGGCTGGGTGTGTTTCGTGGCGATCTGGTTGGTGCAACTGGCGATCCTCGCCTACGGCATGGAGATGGTTCGCCGCTACGAAGCGTTTGCAGGTCCCGTGATTCTGCTGACTGTTGCCGCTCTCGCCGTGTGGATGTACACGCAAGCCAACGCAACCATCGCCTGGTCGATCCGTGAGCCGCTGACCGGCGGCGAGATGTGGCGCAACATTTTTGCTGGCGGTGCACTGTGGCTGGCAATCTACGGCACGCTGATCCTCAATTTCTGCGATTTCGCCCGCTCCTCGCCGTGCCGCAAGACCATCAAGGTCGGAAATTTCTGGGGCTTGCCGGTGAACATTCTGCTGTTCGCGGCAATTACCGTCCTGCTGTGTGGCGCGCAATTTCAAATCAACGGCCGGATCATCGAAAGCCCGACCGAGATCATCGCCTCGATCCCCAACACGTTCTTCCTGGTGCTGGGTTGCCTGGCGTTCCTGATCGTCACGGTGGCGGTGAACATCATGGCCAACTTCGTCGCCCCGGCGTTCGTGCTGAGCAACCTGGCGCCGAAGTACCTGACCTTCCGCCGCGCCGGGCTGATCAGCGCGACCATCGCGGTGCTGATCCTGCCGTGGAACCTCTACAACAGCCCGTTGGTGATCGTGTACTTCCTGTCCGGCCTCGGCGCCCTGCTCGGCCCGTTGTACGGGGTGATCATGGTCGACTACTGGCTGATCCGCAAAGGCCGGATCAACGTCCCGCAGCTCTATAGCGAAGACCCGAATGGCGCTTATTACTACAGCCGAGGCGTCAATTTACGCGCCGTGGCGGCGTTTATTCCGGCGGCATTGATCGCCATCGTTCTGGCCCTGGTACCGGGTTTCCACAGCGTCTCGCCGTTCTCCTGGCTGATCGGTGCCGGCATCGCCGCCATGCTCTACCTGATCATCGCCAAACGCCAAGCGCACTACGCCGACGTCAGTGGGGAAGCCATCGCGGTCGACAACGTCTGTCACTAAACCTTTGGCGGCCCGCTTTTCGGGCCGCAGAACCACCCTGCCATAAGGACTTTCCATGCGTATTCTCGTGGTCAACGTCAACACCACCGAATCCATCACCCAGGCCATCGCCCGCTCGGCGCAGGCCGTCGCCTCACCCGGCACGGAGATCGTCGGCCTGACGCCGCACTTCGGCGCCGACTCGATTGAAGGCAACTTCGAAAGCTATCTGGCCGCCATCGCCGTAATGGATCGGGTGATGTCTTACGATCAGCCGTTCGACGCGGTGATTCAGGCCGGCTATGGCGAACATGGCCGTGAAGGCTTGCAGGAACTGCTCAACGTGCCAGTGGTGGATATCACCGACGCGGCGGCCAGTACGGCGATGTTTCTCGGTCACGCTTATTCGGTGGTGACGACGCTGGATCGCACCGTGCCGCTGATTGAAGATCGCCTGAAACTCTCTGGCCTTTGGGATCGCTGTGCATCTGTGCGGGCCAGTGGCTTGGCGGTGCTGGAACTGGAACATGAGCCACAACGCGCGCTGGAGGCGATCGTGCATCAGGCTGAATTAGCAGTGACACAGGACAAGGCCGAAGTGATTTGCCTCGGTTGTGGCGGTATGGCCGGGCTGGATGAGCAGATTCGTCGACGTACCGGGGTGCCGGTGGTGGACGGAGTGACGGCGGCGGTGACCATTGCGGAGGCGCTGGTGCGCTTGGGGTTGTCGACGTCCAAGGTGCGGACATATGCGACGCCGCGCCCGAAGAAGATCATTGGCTGGGCGGAGCGGTTTGCTCGCTGAGTTCATCATCGGAGACCGAGTCGACCCATTCGCGAGCAGGCTCGCTCCCACAGGGGAAATGCATTCCAATTGTGGGAGCGAGCCTGCTCGCGAATGGGGCAACTCGGTCTCAAGCCTTGCTCAAACAGCACTGAACCGCTGAGCCAGCCCCTGCTGCGCAAACTGCTCAATCACAAAATCCACAAACGCCCGCGTCTTGCCCGGCAACAATTTATGCTCGGCGTAGTAGATCGAAATATTGCCGTCATCGATGTACCAGTCCGGCAGCACCCGCTGCAACGTGCCCGCCTCCAGATAACCCACCGCAAACGGCATGCTCACCAGTGCAATCCCCAGACCTTGCGCCGCCGTCGCGCAGGCTGCCTCGGAATCGCTCATGGTCATTCGCGTCTTCAGGGTCAGTGGTCGACAGAGCTGACTGCCACTACTGATCAACTGCCAAGAGCGCACTCGACCGGTTTGCGGCGAACGAATCAGAATGCCATCGTGATATTGCAGGTCGTCCGGCTCGGCGATCGCCTCGTGCTTTTCCAGATAGTCAGCAGACGCCACCAACACGCGATGCGCGGGTGCCAATTTGCGTGCGACGACGCCTTGGGGCAATTCAAACCCTCCGCCAATCGCCGCATCGAACCCCTGCCCGATCAGATCGACCTGACGGTTATCAAAATGCCAATCAGGATTGATCGCCGGAAAACGACGTAAAAACTCTTCCAGCAACGGCACGACGTACAAGCGTCCGAACACCGTGCCCATACTGACTTTCAAAGTCCCCGCTGGCAGGCCTTCGACACTGGCCAGATTAGCCACCGCGTTCTGGATGGTCGTCAGACTGGCACTGACCTGACTCAAAAATAGCTGCCCCGCCTCGGTCAACGTCAGGCTACGCGTACTACGCTGAAACAAGCGCACGCCGAGCCGCGCCTCAAGTTTCGCCACACTTTTACCGACCGCCGCCGGGGTCAGGCTCAAGCGCCGTGCCGCTTCGGCAAAGCTGCCGACTTCAGCGCTGCGCACGAAGCATTCGATACTGTTGAAGTTTTCCATGCTCACCACTGTAAACTTTCGGTTTACACAGACTATAGCAATCATGGGCTAGTGGGTTGTGGATCAGAGGTCGATACTCGGCTCCAACAACAAGGCTTCCCGCCTTGAATATTCTGGAGATCGAACATGACCACTCAACACCTCGGCGGCAAAGTCGCTCTGATTCAAGGCGGTTCCCGCGGTATCGGCGCCGCCATCGTCAAACGCCTGGCCGCTGAAGGCGCTGCAGTTGCCTTCACTTACGTCAGCTCCAGCGCAAAAGCTGAAGAATTGCAGAACAGCATCACCGCAAACGGTGGCAAAGCCCTGGCGATCAAAGCCGACAGCGCTGACGCCGCAGCCATCCGTCATGCCGTCAGCGCCACTGTCGAAGCCTTTGGCCGCCTCGACATCCTGGTCAACAACGCCGGCGTACTGGCCGTCGCCCCGCTGGAAGACTTCACTCTGGAAGATTTCGACCAGACCCTGGCGATCAACGTGCGCAGCGTATTCATCGCCTCGCAGGAAGCGGCCAAACACATGGGTGAAGGCGCCCGCATCATCAACATCGGCAGCACCAACGCCGACCGCATGCCCTTCGCCGGTGGCGGTGTGTATGCGATGAGCAAATCAGCACTGGTCGGCCTGACCAAAGGCCTGGCCCGCGATCTCGGCCCACGCGGCATCACCATCAACAACGTGCAACCCGGCCCGGTCGACACCGACATGAACCCGGCGCACGGCGAATTCGCCGACAGCCTGATTCCCTTGATGGCCGTGGGTCGCTACGGTAAAGCCGAAGAAATCGCCAGCTTCGTCGCCTATCTGGCGGGGCCGGAAGCCGGCTACATCACCGGTGCCAGCCTGACCATCGACGGTGGTTTCGGCGCCTGACCGGTCTGCGTCGTCTGTACGAAAAACGCCGCCCCTCCTTTAACAGAGGGGCGGCGTTTTTCGTTTATCGATTTATCGCTTGATCAGCTCCACTCCAGTGCCGGCAGGCCGCAGGCGCTCGGGATAAACCCTTTCAACGAGCGAAGAATCCCGTCGGCGTGGGCGTATTTTTCATCAGCCATGGCCGCATCGGGAATGGCGATCGCGGTCATCCCTGCCGCTTTCGCAGCCGTCACGCCAAACGGCGAGTCCTCGAACACCAGACAATCCTCAGGCGCTACACCCAGGCGACGTGCTGCGGTGAGGAAAATATCCGGTGCCGGTTTGGCCGCACCGACTTCCGGATCGTCCGCCGTAACGATGAAATCGAATAGCGCAAACCAGTCACGGTGCAACGTGGTCTTCTGAGCGAACGACTGACGCGACGAACTGGTGCCCACGGCGATTGGAATGTTGTGCGCCTTGAGGTGGCGAATCAGCTCCTCGGCACCGGGCATGGCTTGCGCCGTGGGAAAACGCTCACGCATCAGCGGCTCGCGGATCACCAGAAATTCTTCGGCGGTGATTGGCAGATCCAGCGCTTGCACCACGTAGTTGGCCAGATCGTTGGCGCCACGGCCAATGATGTTCTGCTTGATGCTCCAGTCGAAAGTCCGCCCGTAGCGCCCGGCAATCAGCGAGGTGACCTCGGTGTAAATGCCCTCGGTGTCCAGCAACAAACCGTCCATATCGAAAATCACGGCCTTTATCGGGCCGAACGCCTTCAGCGGTGCATTCATCATCGGATCCGTTATCAAAGACATCCCGGGCGGCGAATAGCGCCGCGGCGCGGATCTGATTAATGGGTTCAGCAGCATAACGAGCGCAGCAGACATTGAGCAACGGTCAATGTCCGTTGTGACGATGAACAACTCGCGAACATTTAGCGAAACATCCTACAAGCATCGCCTACTCGCCCGACTTCTTTCCTGATTGATCCCCCGCAAAGTCCCCGCACCTTTTTGACGTGCGCGAGAGACTGCGAATGCTTCCACCCGATCGGCTTCTGCCCCTGAACAACAGCATCGGCCTGCTGGTGGTTGCCGCCCTCAACCCCCAACACCCCGACTTCGACACCCTGATCCGCGAGTTCCGTCTGTGCCTGAACAACTACGAGGCCTGGGCCGAGCAGTTCTGGACAGGAACCGCGCTGGATGTCGAACAGGTATTTACCGTCGGCAACGACGTGCGCCTCAGTGCGCCACTGGGGTCCCGCAAACCACTCAGTTCATCGGTGGTCATGTGCCCCGCCAGTGGGCCGCTGACGTTGGTGCACATGTTCGACGCCGCGCGGTTCGTGCCAATTGGCAACACCCCGGTAACGCTCGAACCTGTGGTTGCCGATGTTGGCGGTGTTCTGACCTTTGGCGAACCGCTCAATCACACCATCGGGCCAAGCGGCATTCTGCAAGTCAACGATTGTGATCGGGGCCAGCGTTATCGCATCACCTTCTTTCCCGATGTTTCCCCCGATCATGTCAAGACGTTGTATGCCTCCTATCAGGGCATCATCGATGGCCTTGAGGGCTGGTTGCGCGGTGAGTGGACAGGGTTTCAACCGCTGTGGACGGCGTTTTCCAGCGCAGGATTTGTTGACCGTTACGGTCAGTTGCAACAAGCCGATTGGCGCGGTTTCGAGAGCGCCCTGAATGGCGTTTGGGATGACATCAGGCAAGTGTTCGCCCTGCTTGCCGACTTGCAGGCCAACAGCGAAAAGCTGCTGGAATACCTGAGCGATAGTGAACTCCAGGCACTGCTGCAAGCCTCCAGCGAGGCCATCGCCAACGGTCTGCTGATCCTCAGCGACGAGCCGCTGCTGTTCATTCATCTGGCTGCGTTCACCAGTTGGCTGAAGATGCTGCCGCCGCAATATCTGGCCGAAGTGGTTGCCGAAGTTCGTGTCGAACTGCTGATCAGCTTTCTGCTGATGGGGTTGTCGGGTGGCGTCGGCGTGCCCTTGCGTTTGAGCAGCAAGGTGCTGGCAAAGATCAAGTCGCCGAGGGCGCGGGAATGGTTGGCGGCGTCCGCGTTGCGGCTGGCGGAGCTGACTTCTGCGCCGCAACTGAATAACCACGCGGGCGCTTTAAAGCCGCTGATGTTCCACGCGCGTGACGTTGAGCTGAAACCGACGCCGTCGATACCGCTGAACATTCGTCAAGCCGATTCGCTCGTGTTGACGGTGCCGAACCCGGCGCCTCTTGCGCGAGACAAGTCTGGCGGTTCGAGCCGGATGGAGCGTCATGAGCCTCATGACGACGCACCGAATCAGGCGAAAAACCCCAACGGCGACAGCGCCGATTGCGTGCCCTCGACCTGCACCAATGGCTGCCCGGTGTCGATGGTCACGGGTGAAGAACTGTTGACCCTGACGGATGGCACGCTCGATGGCGTGTTGCCGTTCGAGTTCACCCGGTTGTATCGCACCAGCGCCGCCGAGATCGATGTCGGGCTGGGGTTTGGCTGGAGCCATTCGCTGGCGCATCGGCTGGAGTTTGATGGCGATTTTGTTGTTTGGGTGGATCACGAAAATCGTCGCACTCAGTTTCCAGCGCCGAGTGTCGAGCGGCCGGCGATTCACAACA